>JBIOED010000032.1:0-25581 GCA_044445675.1 Caulobacterales bacterium
ACCTCCAGGAGGCGGTCGCGGCTGCCGGTGACGTCGACGAACACATGGCCGGCGCGGATGGCGGCCAGGATGGCGGGCTGCGAGAGCTCGGTGGCATGGACCACGGTGGTCGGATAGCCGATGCCGGTGTGCGTCGCCGGGTCGACCCCCGCGTCGTGGTTGTCGGAGCCGCCGACCCCGGTGATGCGGAACCCGGCGTTCAGGCGGGCCTCCCAGAACGGAATGCCGGAGATCGCGCCCTCTGCAGTCCCGTCCACCCGCAGCGAGCCGCCGTTCACCGCCTCGATCGCCTGAATGCGCGAGAAGTCGGCGTCCCTGACCGTCCAGCCACAACCCATGCAAATCTCGCCGGACGGCTGGCCGGGATGATTGATCGAGATCAGGCCGCCGGCCTGCTCCACCTCGGTCTGGAGCGCGGCCAAGGTCGGCGCCCGCGGCGAGCCGAGTTGGAAGTCCATCGGCCCCGTCGGGCCCCAGACGTTGGCGTGGCCGTAGAAGGTGGTGATCTCGCGGCCCGGGATTAGCAGCAGGTCGTCGAAATAGGGCGCGAGTTCGCGCAACGCGGCGTTCTGTGACGTGGCGTTGTGGTCGGTGACGGCGATGAAATCGAGGCCCCGCTCGTGGGCCGCCTCCAGCGTCTTGAACACCGGGCAGGGCACGCGGACGCCGCGGCGTGACAGGCAGGACCCGTCGGAATGGCCGGTGTGCATGTGCAGGTCGCCGCGATACCAGCCGGGGCCGGCCTTCACCGGCGCGGCGCTGAAGCCTTGGAACCTCCCACCGCGGACGAAGAAGACCTTAGCCGTGTAGAGCGCCTCGGCCCCCTGGCGCAGGTTCGGCACGCCCAGCACCAGCTTCCAGGTCCCGGGCGGCAGCGGGCCCGGCAGGTAGGACGGCGTCGCCTCGGCGTCCGAGATCGTGAAGCTGCGCTTGTTGCCGCCGCTCCAGCCGCGGAACCGCTGCGGATCGCGCACGCCCAGGTCGATCGCCGCCTTCTGGTCCTTGCCGGTGTAGGCGAATTCGACGGTCAGCCGCGTCGTCCCGGCCGGCACGGTGAACGGAACCTCGCGATAGCTCTGCTGGTCGGCATGGGTCATGACGCCGGAGAGCGTCAGGTCCTGAGCGGAGGCCGGAAGCGCCAGCCCAAGCATTGAAAGCGCCAACGCGATCCTTCTCCCCTTGCGGGAGAAGGTGTCGGCCGAAGGCTGATGGATGAGGGGTCGAACTGACATCACGGCCGCTGTCTGCCCTTCAATGGTGACAGGTCTGCGAGACCCCTCATCCGACCTGCTGCGCAGGCCACCTTCTCCCACAAGGGAAGAAGGGACCGATCGGTCAGGGCGCCACGTTGGAGAACACGATGGTGCCGGAGGCCGCGAACATACCGCCGACGCCGTGGGCGATGCTGATCTGGGCGCCCGGGACCTGTGCAGGGGCGAGACCGCGCATCTGCCGCACGCTCTCCTGGAGGGCGTACATGCCGTACATGCCCGAGTGCATGTAGGAGAGCCCGCCGCCGTTGGTGTTGAGCGGCAGTTTTCCGGCCGCCTTGCCGTCAGCGGGGGGCGCCGTATTGCGCGCGTTAATGAAGCCCGCGGCCTCGCCCGGCCGGCAGAAGCCAAGGTCTTCCAGGCCATAGAGCGGCAGATGGGCGAAGGCGTCGTAGATCATCAGGTGATCGACGTCCGCATGGGCGATGCCGGCTTCGTCAAACGCCTTCTTGCCGGAGACCCGGAAGGCCTTGGAAGAGGTGAAGTCCTCCATCTGGCTGACCATCGGCGTCTCGACGCTCTCGCCCGTGCCCAGGATGTAGACCGGCTTTTGCGGGAAGTCCCTGGCCCGTTCGGCGCTGGTCAGGACCAGGGCGCCGCCGCCGTCGGTGACCAGGCAGCACATCAGCTTGGTGAACGGCCAGGCGATCATATCGGAGGCCAGCACGTCGGCGACGCTGATCGGCTCCTTGTAGCTGGCGCGCGGGTTCAGGGCCGCCCACTCGCGCTGGACCACCGCCACCATGGCCAGGTCCTCCACGGTGTAGCCTCGAGCCTTCAGGTAGCGGAGCACCGGAATGGTGAACATGGTCGGCGGCCCCATCGGGCCGAACGGCATCTCGAACTGGCCGGCCAGGCTGGAGGCCGCACGCCCGAAGCCGCCGGCGCCCACCCGAGAGCGGCCGCTCTCGCCATGGGTGATCAGGACGGTGTTGCAGAGTCCCTCGTTGATCGCCGCCGCCGCGTGGCGGACGTGCAGCATGAAGGAGCAGCCGCCGACGCTGGTGCCGTCCGCGTAGGTGGGCGTGATGCCCATGTAGTGGGCGAGGTCCACCGGGCTGATGCCGGCCGTGGCGACGCCGTCGATGTCGGACGGCTTCAGCCCGCAGTCGGCCAGCGCGTTGAGGGCCGCGTCGGCGTGCAGGCCGATCACCGAGACGTCGGGGATCTTGCCCATTTTGGTGGTTTCGGCCGCCCCGACGACGGCGATGGATTTGCGTTTCATGCGCCTACCCTTTCGCCGGTTCGAAGAAGGGCAGCGAGATGTCGTCGGTCTGGGCGGCGAAGGTGACGCTCAGCGGCATGTCGAGTTGCAGCGCCTCGGGCGTCTGCGGACAGCCCACGATGTTGCTCATCATCTGCGGGCCCTCGGCCAGCTTCACCACGGCGATGGCATAGGGCTCGGTCCCCATGTCCGGGCGCGGACGCATGTTGATCACATAGGACCAGAGCACGCCCCGGCCGCTGGCGGCGTAGGCCTCGACCTTGCGGCTGCCGCACTTGGGGCAGAAGGGCCGGGGCGGGAAGTAGCTTCCGCCGTCGCAGTCGGTGCAGCGCTGCAGGCGAAGCTCGCCGGCCCTGCACCCGTCCCAGAAATGCCGGGTCTCCGGCGTGGGCTCAGGCAACATCCGTGGTGGCATGAGAAATCAGTCCCTCGTGAAATATGGGTCTTGAGCGCCCAATGGCGGGCGGCGCACCAAAGCCGACCGCGCGGCGAATGTCACGCTGCGGGTTGCGGCTCCGATTGCGTTTCGGGCGCGACGCCGAAGATTTCGCGGAACGCGTCGAGTCCGCGGGGCGAGAAGCTGACCAGGCGGGTGCCCGGCTCGCGGGCCGCCCAGCCGAGGCCGTAGAACCGGTCGAGCAGGGCCGCGCCGAGCGCGCCGGCCAAGTGGGTGCGGCGTACGCTCCAGTCCAGGCAGCCCTTGCACAGCGGCCGCCGCGACGTGGTGAGCGCGGGGAGGTCGAGTCCGAGCGCCTCCATGAACCGTCGGCCGGTAGGCGTCAGCGTCAGGGTCTCGGCCGCCTCGACCACCAGGCCGCGGGCCACCAGGCTTTCCAGCATGGCCACCGCGAGGTCGCCTGCCAGATGGTCGTAGCAGACCCGGGCGCGCCGCAGGGCGGGCTCCTTCGGTCCGGTGCGAACCCGGGTATGGCCGGTGCGCGCGGCCAGCCCCATCAGCGCTTCGATCACTCCGGCCACGTCCTCGCCGGAGAGCGCATAGTAGCGATGACGGCCCTGCTTGCGCTGGGTGAGCAGGCCGCCGGCTTCCAGGCGCGACAGGTGCGAACTGGCGGTCTGGGCCGTGACGCCGGCCTCGCGGGCCAATTCCCCGGCGGTCAGCGCCTGGCCGGCCAGCAACGCCGTCAGCATGTTGGCGCGCGCCGGATCGCCCAGGAGCGCGCCGAGCGTGGCGATGTCAGGCCCGACCTTCATTCTTCGAGGTTAGCTGAAATACGTCCCCATGGCTACGCTAGGTTCCGGACTCGTCGGACAGGGTGGCTTCGATGAGCGAAGTATTGTGGTTGAGCGAGACGCAGTTTTTGCGGCTCGAGCCTCTGCTGCCGAAGGATCCCCGGGGCACCCACGAGTGGACGGGTGATCTCCGGGATCGTCCATGGGCTGGCCGAGGATCGGAGACCAAGAGGAGGTCTTAGCCGTCATCCCTCAAGTTCCCGTCGAACCGTCCCGCGAGAGTGTGGAGATCGACGCTCACACCAACGCCTCGAACTCGTCCACCAGCCGCTCGAGCTGCTTCATCCCTGCCGCCCAGAACGCCTTCTCGCGCGGGTTCAGCCCGAACGGGGCCAGCGCCTCGACGTAGGTGCGGGCGCCGCCGGCGGCCAGCAGGTCCTCGTAGAGCGGCGCGAAGGCGGCCGGGTCCTCACGGCGCTTTTCCATCAGCCCGCGGACCAGCAGGTCGCCGAACGCGTAGGCGTAGACGTAGAACGGCGCGTGGACGAAGTGGCTGACGTAGGCCCAGTAGTGCTCGTAGCCGCGGTTGAGCTTGATGGCCGGCCCCAGGCTCTCGCCCATGCACTCCATCCAGATCGCCCCGATCTGCTCGGCGGACACCTCGCCCGCCAGCCGCGCCGCGTGGAATCGCGTCTCGAAGCGGTGGAAGGCGATCTGGCGCACCACCGTGTTGATCCCGTCCTCGATCTTGCCGGCTAGCAGGCCCTTGCGCTCGGCCGGCGCGGCGTTGGCCAGCAGGCGCTCGAACACCAACCCTTCGCCGAAGATCGAGGCGGTCTCGGCGAGCGTCAGCGGCGTGTCGGCCAGGAGCGTGCCGAGCGGCGCGCAGAGCGTCTGGTGGACCGCGTGCCCGAGTTCGTGCGCCAGGGTCAGCACGTCGCGCCGCTCGCCCATGTAGTTGAGGAACACGTACGGGTGGCGGTTTGCGGTGACCGGGTGCGAATAGGCGCCCGACTGCTTGCCGGCCCGCGGTCGGGCGTCGATCCACGGGTGGGCGAAGAAGGCCTGGGCGGTGTCGGCGAACCGGGGCGCCAGGGCGGCGAAGCTCTCCAGCACCATGCCCCTGGCCTCGTCCCAGCCGTAGATCCTGGGCTGGGCGGTATCGAGCGGTGCGTTGCGGTCCCACTGGTCCAGCACGTCGCGGCCCATCGCCTTGGCCTTCAGCCGATAGTAGCGGTGGCTCACCGGCGCGTAGGCCTCGACCACGGCGGCCTCCAGGGCGGCCACGGCGTCGGCGTCGACCTCGTTGGCGATGTGGCGCGAGGCGGCGGGGTCGGGATATTTCCGCCAGCGGTCCTCGACCTGCTTTTCGAAGGCCAGCGTGTTGAGGCAGAGCGCCAGGGTCGGCGTCCGCTCGGCCAGCGCCTTGGCCAGGCCCGCCGCCGCCTGCTTACGCCGCGCGCCGTCCGGGTCTGACAGGCGGTTGAGGGTCTCCGACAGCGTCAGCGTCTCGCGCCCGGCCTTGGCGCTCAGCGCCGCCAGGGTCTCCTCCGACAACCGGCTCCAGTTGGCGACCGCCGGGCCGCGGTCGATCAGCATCCGCTCCAGGTCGGGGGTGAGTTCGTGCGGCCGCGACAACCGCACGCGGCGGATCCACGGCCGCCAGCGCGCCGCCGGCGGGTGGGCGCGGAAGGCCGCCTCGATCTCGTCGTCGTCGAGTGCGTTGAGTTCCAGGGTGAAGAACAGGCTCTCCGCGGCGATCTGCGCCGATCGGGCCCTGAGGTCGCCCTCGAACTTCGACCAGGCCGGGTCGTTGCGCGCCGTCGACGACGCCAGCCCCGCATAGGCGCCGACGCCCCACAGGCCGTTGGTCGCCGCTTCGTAGAGCTTGATCCCGTTGTCCAGCAGCTCGCCCAGCAGCCGCGCGTCGCCCCGGCTGGCCACGAACCGCCCTTTCAGCGCCACCAGGGCGTCGTTGTCCGCCTTGGCCTGCGCCAGGTCCGCCTCGATCTGCGGGTCGTCGCGCGCGGCATAGAGGTCGCCGAGATTCCACTGCGGCAGGGCGTCGGGCTTGAGCGGGGCGTTCATGGGCATTCACATAATCCATTCGTCGCGCCAGCGGGAAGCGATCGCGCGAGGCGGAAGGAATGTCCACGAACCACACGAAAGGGTGAGGTTTCCGAGGCTCCGCGATAGCGGAGGCTCAAGTCTTTTGGACCGCCAAGGACACCAAGATCGCCAAGAGACCGCGCGAGCCACATGGCCTGGGCTTCTTGTTTCGAGTCCTTGGCGATCTTGGTGTCCTTGGCGGTTCAAGAAAGGACTACCGCTATGCGGGCCTCTCAGGATCAGCCCCGTTGGTGTGGTTCGTGGACAAAGCCTGGCGGTGACCGACCTACATCTTCTGCGTCGCCAGCAGCAGCGAGGTCTCGGTGGAGGCGATGCCGTCGATCAGCCGGATCTCGTCGAGGGTGTGGCTGAAGGCCGCCAGGGTCTCGGTGTCGAGTTCGGCGATCAGGTCCCAGCGGCCGTTGGTGGTGTGGATCGCGGCCACTTCCGGGAAGCCGCGCAGGGCCTTGACCACCGCCCCGGACCGCTCGCCCTCGATGGCGATGCCCATGATCGCCCGCACGCGCGCGGCCTCCAACTCCGGGCGCGTGCGCACGGTGAAGGCCTGGATCGCGCCCCCGGGCGCCAGCATCCGGCTGATCCGGTTCTGCACCGTGCCGCGCGAGACCTTCAGCGTGGTGGCCAGGGACGCCACCGGCGCCCGCGAGTCGGCCCTCAGCAGGGCCAGCAGCCG
Organism: Caulobacterales bacterium; assembly: GCA_044445675.1. Taxonomy (GTDB): domain Bacteria; phylum Pseudomonadota; class Alphaproteobacteria; order Caulobacterales; family Caulobacteraceae; genus Phenylobacterium. Next base: position 6,491 of record JBIOED010000032.1, read on the forward strand.
ACGATCCAGGTCATCCATCATATTGTCAGTCTGCTGCGGCAATTCGTTATGAGATACCACAAAATGTAGCATCTTGCCTGCTATTCGCTAGCACCGCCTTGCGCGATCCTCGGCGGAATTCGCCAAGAGGACCTTCCCGTGGACCCGCGCCCGCTCTTCCTGATGACCGACCCGAGCTGTTTTGAGGTCTGCTACCAGATCAATCCCTGGATGCGGCCGACCGCCTGGGACAGCGCCTGCTTCGCCGCCGCGCAGCTCGCGTCCTCGCATCTGCGCGCGGCCTTGCAGGCCGCCGGGGCCCGCGTCGAGACCATCGGCGCGGTCCGCGGCCTGCCCGACTTGGTGTTCCCGGCCAACGCCGCGGTGGTGCTGGACGGCAAGGTGCTGGTGGCCCGCTTCCGCCACCCGGAACGCCAGGGCGAGGAGGCCATCTTCCGCTCCGCCTTCGCCCGGCTCAAGGCGCGCGGCCTCGTGGAGGACATCGTCGAGGTCCCCGAAGGCGTCTTTCAGGAGGGGGCCGGCGACTGCATCTGGGACGCCGACCGCGGCCTGTTCTGGGCGGGCTTCGGGCCGCGTTCCAGCAAGGGGTCGATCGCGGTGATCCGCAGGACCTTCGGCCAGGAGGTCGTGGCGCTGGAACTGGCCTCGGACCGCTTCTACCACCTGGACACCTGCTTCTGCCCGCTGGCCGGCGGCAAGGTGCTCTACTATCCCGACGCCTTCACGGTCGAAGCCCAGGCGGCGATCCGCGAGCGGGTCCCCGCGGCCCAGCGCATCGAGGCTAGCGCCGAGGAGGCCGCCGCCTTCTGCGTCAACGCCGTGAACCTGGGCGCCGAGGTGATCATGGCGCGCGCCCCGGCCTCTCTGAAAGCCAAGCTCACGGCCAGCGGCTATCGGCTGATCGAGGTCGACCTCGACCCCTTCATCCTCTCCGGCGGCGCCGCCTACTGCATGACGCTGCGCCTCGACCGGACCAGCCAGCCGGCCGCCGCCATCCTCGCCGCCGAATGAGGTCTTAGAGCCATGAACGATATCGCCCTTTCCCACTCGCCCACCTCCGACCTGATCGCGCTGGAAAGCCTTTACGGCGCGAAGAACTACAAGCCGCTGGACGTGGTGCTGACCCGCGGCCAGGGGGTCTACGTCTGGGACGTCGAGGGCGCCCGCTACCTCGATTGCCTGTCCGCCTATTCGGCGGTGAACCAGGGGCACTGCCATCCCAAGATCCTGGAGGCGATGGTCGCCCAGGCCTCGCGCCTGACGCTTACCTCGCGGGCGTTCCGCAACGACCAGCTGGCGCCCTTCTACGAGGAGCTCTGCGCGCTCACCGGCAGCCACAAGGCCCTGCCGATGAATTCCGGCGCCGAGGCCGTGGAGAGCGCCATCAAGGTCGCCCGCAAGTGGGGCTATGAGGTCAAGGGCGTGCCGGCCGGCCAGGCTGAGATCATCGTCGCCGCCGACAACTTCCATGGCCGCACCGTGGCCATCGTGGGCTTTTCCACCGATCCGCAGTCGCGCGGCGGCTTCGGGCCGTTCGCGCCGGGGTTCAAGGTCGTGCCCTACGGCGACGCCGACGCGCTGGAGGCCGCCATCGGACCGAACACCGTGGCCTTCCTGGTGGAGCCGATCCAGGGCGAGGCGGGCGTCATCATCCCGCCGGCCGGCTACCTGAAGCGCGCCCGAGAGCTCTGCACCCGGCACAACGTCATCCTGATCCTCGACGAGATCCAGACGGGGCTGGGCCGCACCGGCAAGCTGCTGGCCGAGGCGCATGAGGGGATCGAGGCGGACCTCACCCTGATCGGCAAGGCGCTGTCCGGCGGCTTCTATCCGGTCTCCGCCGTACTCTCCAATTCCGAAGTCATGGACGTGCTGCACCCCGGCGAGCACGGCTCGACCTTCGGCGGCAACCCGCTGGCCTGCGCCGTGGCGCGCGCGGCCCTGCGCGTGCTGGTCGAGGAGGGCATGGTCGAGAACGCCGCGCGGGTCGGCGACCGGTTGCAGGCCTCGCTCGCCGCCATCCGCGCCGACAGCGTCAGGGACGTGCGGGGCCGCGGCCTGATGATCGCCGTCGAGCTGCACCCCGAGGCCGGCGGCGCGCGCCGCGTCTGCGAAGCCCTGCAGGCCCGTGGCCTCCTGGCCAAGGAGACCCACGACCACACCATCCGCATCGCCCCACCGCTGATCCTCACCGACGCCCAGGCCGACTGGATCGCCGAGCAGTTCGCGGCGGTGTTGCGCTGAGCCGACCCTCTCCCTTTCGTGATCCTAGGCCTCGCGCCTAGGATCCCGCTCTCGGCGCCGCCGCGTCGCCGAAGACGGCTACTTCGCCTGCGCCACAGCCACCGGAAGCGGGTCGCCCTTGCCCTGGCCGACCAGGAAGGCGCGGACATCCTCCACGTCCTGGGGCTTTAGGAAGCGGGAGAAGCTGATCATGCCGTTGTGGGCCTTCACCCCCTGCATCACCACCGAGTTGAAGTCCGCCGAGGTGGTGATCAGCGGCGAGCGTTTCAGGTCCGGCAGCCAGGAGCCCGCGGCGTTGGCGCCATGGCAGACCTGGCAGTTGTCATTGAAAACCACATAGCCGTGTTTCGGGTCGCCGTTGGTGGCGACCTTTGAGAGGTCGATCACCGGCTGGGCGGGCAGGATGAAGGGCGGCGCCTTGGCGGTCGCGCCGAGCTTGAACACCATGAGGCGCCCCGGCAGGCGCGGCCGCTGCGGCAGATACTGCGGCGCGGAAACCTGACCGCCGCCGCCCGCGCCCACCATCAGCGCCACATATTGCTCGCCGTTCAGCTCATAGGTCATCGGCGGGGCGATGACGCCGTTGCCTGTGGGATAGGCCCACAGCTGCTTTCCATTGGTCGCGTCGTAGGCATAGACCTGCCCCTCCGCCGCGCCCTGGAACACCAGGTCGCCGCCGGTGGCCAACACGCCGGCGTTCCAGAAATAGGGCCGCTGGACGGTCCAGACCGCCTTCTGGTTCACCGGATCCCAGGCGATCAGCGAGCCCTTGATCATCGCCGCCATGGCCTGGGTCTGGGCCGGCGTCAGCGGCCCGGCGTTGGCCAGCAGGTTGACGCCCAGGTTCCAGGCTCCCGGCTTGTAGCTGAAGTTCGGATCGTTCTGGAACGCGAACGGCATCTGTTGGGCCGGGATGTAGACCAGACCGGTCTTCGGGCTGAACGCCATCGGGTGCCAGTTGTGGGCGCCCAGCGGCGCCGGCATCTGCAGGTCGACCTCCTGACCATAGCGGGCGGCGGGGTTCTCGATCGGCCGGCCGGTGGCCATGTCGATGCCCTTGGCCCAGGTGACCGGCACGAAGTTCTTGGCCGACAGCAACTTTCCGTTGGTCCGGTCGAGGACGTAGAAGAAGCCGTTTTTCGGCGCCTGCATCAGAACCTTGCGAGGCTGGCCGGCGATGGTCAGGTCGGCCAGGATCATCGGCTGCACGGCCGAATAGTCCCAGCTCTCGCCCGGGTTCACCTGGTAGTGCCAGACGTATTGGCCGGTATCGGCCTTCACCGCCACGATGGACGAGACGAACAGGTTGTCGCCCTTGCCGCCGGAGCGCTGCTTCTGGTTCCAGGGCGTGCCGTTGTCGACGCCGAAGTAGATCATGTCGAGGGCGGGGTCGTAGACGATGGCGTCCCACACGGTGCCGCCGCCGCCCACCAGCTTCCATTGCCCCTCGGGCCAGCTAGCTTGCGCTTTCTCCTTCAGCACCTGGTCGGAGGCCGCGCCGTCCGCGGCGCCGGTCGGATTGGGGATGGTGTAGAACCGCCAGACCAGCTTTCCGCTCGCCGCGTCATAGGCCGAGAGGTAGCCGCGCACCCCGTATTCGGCGCCGGAATTACCGATCAGCACCTTGTCCTTCACCACCCGCGGCGCGCCGGTGATGGTGAAGGGCTTTTTCGGGTCGGTGGTCTGCACCGACCAGGCCGGCTTGCCGGTCGCGGCGTCCAGCGCGATCAGCCGGCCGTCGAGGGCTCCGACGTAGACCCGGCCCTTCCAGACCGCGACGCCTCGGTTGACCACGTCGCAGCAGGCATCGAAGCCCTTGGCCCCGTCGACCTTCGGATCGTAGGACCACTTCAGCTTTCCCGTGGCGGCGTCGAAGGCGTAGACCTTGGACCAGGCGGTGGTGGTGTAGAGCACGCCATCCACCACCAGCGGCGTGGCCTCCTGCCCGCGGTCGGTGTCGAACTGGGCGTACCAGGCGAGGCCCAGCTGGCCGACGTTGGTGGTGTTGATCTTGGCGAGCGGGCTGAACCGCTGCTCGGAATAGCCCTTGCCGTAGGAGACCCACTCGCCGTTGGCGTCGGCCGCGGCGATCCGCGCGCCATCTACCGCCCCGGCCTTGGGCGCGGGCTTCTGGCAGGCCGCCAGCGTCGCGGCCAGCGCCAGCGCCAGGCCGAGCTTGGTGATCCTCATGGTCGCCCTCTCCCCAATGGCCGTAACCTCGGCCTTGAGGGCACTATGCGCGGAGTTGCGACGCGGGCAAGCGGGTCCGCAGCGTCAAGCCGCCTTCACCGCCGGGCCGCGCTCGATCAGCCAGGCCACGACGACCACGCCCAGGTAGGCCGCCAGGGCGTTGGCGCCCATCCTCACCGGATCGACGCCCGCTTCCGCCCCCATGGCGTAGATCTGCAGCGCCACCAGCAGGGCCAGGAATAGCCCGGCCGGCCAGATCCTGCGGCCGTCGCGGACGCGCCAGGCGGCCCAGAAAACCCCGGCCACCGCCAGCAATCCGATCTCCAGCGCCTGTTCGGGGACGGGATGGTTCCACAGGCCCAGGCCGACCTTGGGTCCACCGAACCATAGCTCCAGGTCCGGACGATGCACCCCCAGGTCGAGAAGCCAGTGGGAAAACACCGCCAGACCCACGAAGGCCGCCGCGCGGGCCGGCAGCTTCATAGCGACCCGCACGACCAGCGCCGCGGCCAGCGACCAGCCAAGCGCGCCCGGCAAGCTGTGGGTCCAGGGCATGTAATAGAGGTCGAGGCTGGAGCCGGGCAGGCTGGGGTCGATCCTCAGCTTCTCGACGCCGCCCATGACCAGGGCGGACCAGGCGACGTCCAGCAACTGGCAGCCGATCACGTAGGTCCAGAGCGGGGCGCGCGGCTCCGCGGCCTTGGCGGCGAGCGCCGCCGAGTAGTGCCCTACGAACATGACCGTCCCCCTCGCCCTATGCGATGCGCGAGGGGTAGCTCAGCCGCGCCCCCGCGACGACGCCCAGGAGCGTGCCGCAGCCATACGGCTTTGCATAGGTCGGCGGCTCAGCGCTTCTGGTTGGCGCTCAGCGAGACGGACTCCGGAGGCTTGGCCTTCGGCTGCTTGGGTTTGCGCGCTTCCTTGTTGGACTTCTTTTGCCCCTTGGCCATGGCAGGCTCCTTTCGGTGTTCAGATCAGCGGGTGCTGCGGCGGTCGTTGAGCAGGGGCGTGCGGGGCGCCTGGATCGGCTTGCCGGAGGAGCGCGGATCGCTGAGGTTGCGGCGGCTTGGCGTCATCGTGCCCTGGTAGGTTTTCATGGCCGTCCTCTTGGGCGGAACAGCCGACGCGAGCGCGTGGCTGGCCGCGCGTCGTTGGGGCGACATTCTAGCACGCCCGCCCCGGGCGCGGACACACCCTTTCATGCGGCCAGATCGGCGATTCGCCGGCCGATCTGGTCGGCGGCGGCGTCCAGGTCCCCGGCGCCCAGCGCCGCCAGGTCCACCACGGCGAGGCTGGGCCGCGCGTCCTGGCGGCTGGAGCGCCGATAGGCCGGGTCGTAGTGCAGCTCCATCAGCGCCAGGGCCAGCGCCTCGAAGTCGCCGGCGTCGGCCATCTGGCCCCAGGCCTCCAGCCGCTTGCGGCCGGGCGGCGTCGGCAAACGGCGCAGGGCTTCGTCCAGCGCGGCGCGGTCCTCGACGATGTCGCGATAGGCCCGCACCAGATAGCGGGCGCGGGCCGGCGCCGAGGCGGTCAGCTCGATCCGCGGCGCGGCGGCCATGGCCTGCCACAGCGCCGGCGGCACCATGCGCTGGCCCACCTTGCTGGATTCCGCCTCGACGAACACCGGCCGGCCGGGGTCGAGTGCGTCGAGGACCGCGAGCAGCTGTGACTCGAACATCTTCTGGCTGGGTTGCGCGCGGTCGGCCAGACCGCCGAACAGCGAGCCGCGATGGGCGGCAAGTCCCTCCAGGTCGATCACCTGGCGCCCGCGGTCGCCGAGCCGCAGCAGCACCTCGGTCTTCCCCGACCCGGTGTAGCCGTCGATCAGCACCAGGCGGAATGGTAGCGGCGCATCGTAGAGCCGGGCCGTGACGTGGCGCCGCCAAGTCATGTAGCCACCCGCCAGCACTGTCGTGCGCCAGCCGACCTGGGAGAGGATCGTCGCCATGGCGTTCGACCGCATGCCGCCGCGCCAGCAGTAGATCAGCGGCCGAAACCCGCCTTCCCGATCAGCGAGCGCGGTCTGCAGATGGTGGGCGACGTTGCGGGCTATGTAGGCGGCGCCGACGCGGCGGGCCTTGAAGCGGCTCTCCTGCACATAGATCGCGCCCACCTGCGCCCGTTCGGCGTCGGTGAGCACCGGCAGGTTGATGGCGCCCGGCGCGTGGTCCTGCGCGAATTCGGCAGGGCTGCGCACGTCGATCACCGCGTCGAAGGCCGCGAGGCTTTCGCGGTCGGCGGTGGTCAGGATCTCGATGCCGGACACGCGAAGGACCTTCGGCTTGCGGGCCGGGCGGCCCTATAGTCGAGCCTATGACAGCCTCAACGCCAGACGCCAGCCCGCAACCTGTTCGCCTCACCTCGCTCGCCCATGGCGGCGGCTGCGGCTGCAAGCTCGCGCCGGCCGTCCTGCAGTCGATCCTGAAGGGCATGCCGGCCACCGCCGCCTTCCCGGACCTGATGGTTGGCGCCGACACTTCCGACGATGCGGCGGTCTGGCGGCTGAACGAAACCCAGGCCCTGGTGGCGACCACCGACTTCTTCATGCCGGTCGTGGACGACCCCTTCGACTTCGGCCGGATCGCGGCGACCAACGCGCTCTCCGACGTCTACGCCATGGGCGGCGCCCCGATCCTCGCGTTGGCCATCGTCGGCATGCCGATCGACAAACTCCCGCCGGAGACCATCCGCGCCATCCTCGAAGGCGGCGCCAGCGTCTGCGCGGCGGCGGGGATCCCGGTGGCGGGCGGCCATTCCATCGACAGCGTCGAGCCGATCTACGGCCTCGTGGCGCTCGGCCTGGTGCATCCCGACAAGGTGCTGACCAACCGGAGCGCGCGGGCCGGGGACCTGCTGATCCTGACCAAGCCGCTGGGGGTCGGCGTGCTCAGCGCCGCCTTCAAGCAGGGCCGCCTCGACGCCGAGGGCTACGCAGCCCTGATCGCCTCCACCACCCGGCTCAACGCCGTCGGCCGGCAACTGGGCGAGACGGCCGGCGTGCACGCGGTCACCGACGTCACCGGCTTTGGCCTTCTGGGGCATGCCCTGGAGATCTGCCGCGGCTCCGGTCTCTCCGCCGAGATCGGCGCCGGCCCGCCGCTGCTGGCCGGGGTCGAGGCGCTGGCGCAGGCCGGCGTCCGGACCGGCGCCTCGACCCGCAACTGGGCGAGTTATGGCGAGGCGGTGGGTTTGCCCGCCGGCCTGCCGGACTGGAAGCGCGACCTGCTCACCGACCCCCAGACCAGCGGCGGCCTGCTGATCGCCGCGGCCCAGGCGCACGCCCCCGCCGTGCTGGAGTTGGTGCGCAGCCAAGGTTTCCCTGACGCAGCCGTCGTGGGCAGCCTGATGGCGGGCCCGCCGGAAATTTCCGTCCGTGCCTGAGCGCCTCCCGGCCCGCGGCGTTGGCAGACTGAAGGGTCTCCAAGCCGTGACTTGACGGAAAAATTTACGGCCGTAACTATCGAGGCCTAACGACGGACGCAAAAGCCATGACTCGCATATCGGGCGCTGAGAGCCAGGTGATGGAGGCGGTGTGGAGCAAGGGTCCGCTCGCCGCCGACGAGATCGTGGGCGAGGTCGGCGCGCCGCAGGGCTGGGGCGAGGCCACGGTGAAGACCCTGATCAACCGGCTGCTCAAGAAGAAAGCGCTGATTTCCGAGCGCAGCGAGGGCCGGACGCGCTATCGCGCCCTGGTCAGCCGCGCGGACTATGTGCAGGGCGAGAGCCAGGGCCTGCTGGACCGCCTGTTCGGCGGCGAGCTGGCCCCGCTGGTCGCCCACTACGCCAAACACCGAAACCTGTCGCCCGGCGAGGTGGCGCGTTTGAAGCGCCTCATCGAGGGGCTCGACAATGGCGACTGACCTGCTGGCGGGCCTCGTTCACCTGAACCTCGCCGCCGCCGCGGCGATTCTGGCGGTGCTCGCCCTGCGCCCGCTGGCGCGGCGGCATTTCGGAGCCGAGTTCGCCTATTGCCTGTGGATCTGCGCGCCCGTGGCCGCCATCGCCGCCCTGGCGCCGGCCGCCGCGGCCACCAAGATTTTCCCGCCCGGCGTCGGCCCGCACTTCGATCCGATTTTCATGGCCTCGCAGGCCTTGGACCATTCGCCCGTGGGAGCGATCCTCGCCACCTGGCTGCTGGGCGCGGCGCTCGGGGCGGTGACGATCGCGCGCCGTCAGATGCAGTTCCTGCGCATGGCCCGCCGCGGCCGGGCCGGGCCGGCGGTCACCGGCTTCTTCGCGCCACGCATCGTCATGCCGGCCGACGCCGATACGCTCTATTCCGCGGAGGAGCGCGCCCTGATCCGCGCGCACGAACGCACCCACATCGAGCGCGGCGACCCGCGCACCAACGGCTTCATCGCGCTCGCCCAATGCCTGCTGTGGTTCAACCCGCTGGTCCATCTGGCGGCGCGCGAGGCGAGGCTCGACCAGGAGCTGGCCTGCGACGCCGTCGTCCTGACCCGCCGCGCGGGGCAGAAGCGGCTCTATGCCGAGACCCTGCTGAAGACCCAGATCGGCGGCGTCGCCACCCCGCTCGGCTGCCACTGGCTGGCCGGCGCCGCGCCGCATCCGCTGGAGCGGCGCATCCAGGCCCTGCGCCGCCCGGCGCCCGGTTTCCGCCGCCGCGAAGCCGGCGTGATCGTCATCGCCTGCGTCTTCGCCTTCGCGGCCTTCAGCGCCTGGAGGGCGCAGCCGGCCGGCACGGCCCAGGGCATGCCGCCGATCTACGTGTCCGTCGAGCCCGACAGCCACATGCAAGCGATCATCCTGTCCCCGGTCTACCGCTAGTGTCCCGATTGCGAAGTTCGCAAGCCCTTGCGGCACGCTTTGGCGAACTTCGGAATCGAGGAGGACACTAGCAAGCCTATGTTTCTAGTGTGCTTCTTGGATCTGAAGGTCGCTCGGCGCGGGGCCCCTGGAGCAGGCGAACTTCAGATCCAGCACACTAGGACCGTGACCGCCGTTAACCCCTGACTCAGGTCTCCGAAACCCGTCCTTTACGCCTGCCCTGTATCAATTCGCGACAACAGGAGCCTTCGTCCATGAGGCGGCAGGCCGGTACGGTGGGTGTTTTCATATGGCCAAAACGGTCCTCGTCGTCGATGACGACCCGACGCAGCGTCGGCTGATCCAGGCGGTCCTCGAACGCGAGGGCTTCGCCGTCGTGCATGCCGAGAACGGCGACCAGGCGATCGAACGCCTGACGTCGGGCGCCGCCATCGACGTCATCCTGCTCGACATGGTGATGCCCGGCATGTCCGGCCAGGAAACGCTGGTCGAGATGCGCGCCCGGGCCTTTGGCCAGCCGGTGATCGTGGTGACCGCCACCGGCGGCGTCGACACCATCGTCCAGGCCATGCAGGCCGGCGCGCTGGACTTCTTCATCAAGCCCGCCGCGCCGGAGCGGATCATCGTCTCGATCCGCAACGCGCTCTCCATGGGCGCGCTGAAGGGCGAGGTCGACCGCCTGAAGAAGCACGCCACCGGCCGCACCAGCTTTGACGACCTGATCGGCGCCTCACCGGCCATGACCATGGTCAAGCGGCTGGGTGAGCGGGCGGCCAGGTCCTCGATCCCGATCCTGATCACCGGCGAAAGCGGCGTCGGCAAGGAAGTCATCGCCCGCGCCGTCCACGGCTCCTCCGAGCGGGCCGGCAAGCCGTTCGTGGCGGTGAACTGCGGGGCGATCCCCGAGAACCTCGTGGAATCGATCCTGTTCGGCCACGAGAAAGGCAGCTTCACCGGCGCCACCGACAAGCATCTGGGCAAGTTCCAGGAGGCCAACGGCGGCACCCTCTTCCTCGACGAGGTGGGCGAACTGCCGCTGGACATCCAGGTCAAGCTGCTACGCGCCCTGCAGGAGGGCGAGATCGACGCGGTCGGCGGCAAACGCCCGATCAAGGTCGATGTGCGCATCGTTTCCGCCACCAACCGCGACCTGTCGCTGGCGGTGAAGGAAGGCCGCTTCCGCGAGGACCTCTACTATCGGCTGAACGTCTTCCCGATCGAGGCCCCGGCGCTTCGCGAGCGCAAGGAGGACGTGCCGGCCCTGGTCGATTGCTTCGTGAAACGGTTCAACGTCGAGGAGGGCAAGGCCGTGGTCGGCGCCCTGCCCGAGACCATGGCCTATCTTTGCGCCTTCGACTGGCCGGGCAACGTCCGCCAGCTGGAGAACGCCGTCTACCGCGCGATCGTGCTGGCCGACGCGCCCTATCTGCAGCCGCACGATTTCCCGGCCATTTCCGGCGTCGCCCCGCCGGCCCAGGCCGCCGACGCTCCGTCCGCGGCGGCCGCCTTGCCGACAGCCGTGCAGCTGATGCCCGAGATGCCGCTGGCCGTGCCGGTGCGCATCCTCGATGAGCGTGGCCACCTGCGCACGCTGGAGGAGATCGAGCGCGACCTCATCCAGCTGGCCATCGAGATCTACGCCGGCCACATGAGCGAGGTGGCGCGCCGCCTCGGCATCGGTCGCTCGACGCTCTATCGCAAGGTGCGCGAGCAGGGCCTGGACGAGGTGATCCGCGGGACCGGCGATGACGCCGACGAGGCTGACGCCCAGGTCGCGTAAGTGCGCTGACGCTTCCCCGGCGGAAATAACGCCGTAACATGGGCGCCGACCCTTCAGGTCAGGATCCAGGGAGGCGGCTGCCATGTGCGACGACGAAATCCATCAAGGCGTGATCGCAGACCCCGGCGTTTCGCGCCGCGCCTTCGGCCTGTCGGCCGCCGCGGCGGCAACGCTCGCGGCCACCCTGGCCCACGCGCAGGAAGCCGTGGTCGAAAAGGACGTCGACGTGAAGACGCCGGACGGCCTGGCCGACGCGGCGCTTTTCCATCCCAAGGGCAAGGGGACCTGGCCCGCGGTGCTGATCTGGACGGACATCCTGGGCCTGCGCCCGGTGTTCCGCGACATGGGTCGCCGGCTGGCCGCGCAGGGCTACGTGGTGCTGGTCCCCAACCCGTTCTACCGGGTGAAGCGCGCCCCGATCGTCGATCCCAACGCCGACTTCAACAACCCGGCCGACCGCGCCAAGATCATGGATCCCGCCAACCGCAAGGGCATGGACGAGCCCGGCATCGACCGCGACGCCACCGCCTACATCGCCTTCCTAGACGCCCAGCCGCAGACCAACCGCAGGAAGGGCGCGGGCGTGCAGGGCTACTGCATGGGCGGGCCGCTCACCTACCGCACAGCCGCCATTTCGCCCGCCCGCATCGCGGCGGCGGTCACCTGCCATGGCGGCGGCCTGGTCACCAAGGCCGACACCAGCCCGCACCTGCTGATCCCCAGGATGAAGGCCGAGGTCTATTCCGCCGTCGCCGCCAACGACGACGCCCGCTCGCCCGCCGACAAGGACGTCCTGAAGGCCGCCTTCGCCGCCGCCGGCCGCCCGGCCCGCGTCGAGGTCTACGACGGGTGCAACCACGGCTGGTGCGTCAAGGGCAGCGCCGTCTACAACGAAGCCGGCGCCGAACGGGCCTGGTCGGAGCTGACCGCGCTCTACAAGAAGCGGCTGGCCTGATCCTGCGGCGGCGCCGTCACCGCCCCACGAACAGATGCCGGCTCGGGCACAGGTCGGCCACCACGCATGCGTCGCATTTCGGGCGCCGCGCCACGCAGACGTAGCGGCCGTGCAGGATCAGCCAGTGGTGCGCGCGGGTCTTCAGCGGATCCGGCACGATGGCCATCAGCTCGGCCTCCACCTGATCCGGCGTCTTGCCCTTCGCCAGCCCCAGCCGATGGGCGACGCGGAAGACGTGGGTGTCGACGGCGATGGCGGGCTCGATGCGCAGCTCGTTCAGCACCACCGAGGCGGTCTTACGGCCGACGCCGGGCAGGGCCTGCAGCGCCTCGCGGGTCAGCGGAACCTCGCCGCCATGCTGCTCCACCAGGATGCGGCTCATGGCGACGACGTTCTTGGCCTTCATGTTGTAGAGGCCGATCGAGGAGATGAACGGCTTCAGGCCCACCTCGCCCAGCGCCAGCATCTTCTGCGGGGTGTCGGCGACCTCGAAGAGCTTCGCGGTGGCCCTGTTCACCGAGACGTCGGTGGCCTGGGCCGAGAGCGCCACGGCGGTGACCAGTTCGAAGGGGCTCGCGTAGTCCAGCTCGGTGCGCGGGTCGCTCTCCTGGTCTTCGAACCGCCGGAAAATCTCGGCGATCCGGGCCTGCTCGGCGGGGCTGGGGCGCGACTTGCGCGGGGCTTTCGACTTGGGGGCGAGAATCTTGGCCATGCGGGTGCAAAGTGACCGCAGAGCCCTCTTCCGCCAAGGCGGTTTCCGGGCCTATCTTCGCGGGCACATGCTCGGCCAGACCTACATGGACGCGGTGATAACGCCGCATCGCTCGCTCTCCGAGCGCGGCTTCATCATCCTGATCAGCGTGGTGACCCTGGCCAATTGCTGCTCGGCGGCGGTGTTCGTCTACATGGGCGCGGTGCTGGTGCCGTTCTTCCTGGCCCTCGACGTGCTGGCGGTGACGGTAGCGTTCCTGGTCAGTTTCCGCGCGGCGCGGCAGGTCGAGCGGGTGAGGATCACCGCCCGCGACGTCGTGGTCACCCACGAGGCCGCCAACTGGAGCCGGGTGGTCTGGGAAAGCCCCACCGCCTTCACCCGCGTCGCCGTGGTGAAGGACGAGGACCGCACCGTCGGCCTGCGCCTGGCGCTATCCGGCAAGCAGGTGTCGGTCGCTCAGGCGCTCAGCCCGCGCGAGCGCGGCGAGTTCGCCAAGGCGCTGGAAAAGGCGATCTGGGAAGCCCGGCGGGAGCGGAGTTAGGCCAGCTTGGCTGACGGCCTGACATGGCGCCACGATATGGGCGGTTGCGCGGCGGGGCTGTGGAGCCATGATGCGCCGATGGTCTTCAATGACGCGGAAATCGAACGTTACGCCCGCCACCTGGTGCTGCGCGAGGTCGGCGGCCCCGGCCAGCAGAAGCTGAAGGCCGCGAGCGCCCTGATCGTCGGCGCGGGCGGCCTGGGCTCGCCCGCCGCGCTCTACCTGGCCGCCGCGGGCGTGGGCACGCTGATTCTGGTGGACCCGGACGACGTCGAGCTCTCCAACCTGCAGCGCCAGATTCTCTATGCGGAAGAGGACATCGGCCGGCCCAAGGCGGAGGCCGCAGCCGACCGGCTGGCGGCGCTCAATCCGCACATCTTCGTCGCCGGCTATAATGGCGCCTTCGATGCTTCGACCGCTGACGAACTGTGCGAGGGCGTCGACCTGGTGCTGGACGGCACCGACGATTTCGCGGTGCGCTACGAGGTCAACGCCGCCTGCGTGCGGCACGGCAAGCCGCTGATCTCCGGCGCCATCGGCCGCTGGACCGGGCAGGTGGGGGTGTTTGGCGCAAAGCCCTGCTATCGCTGCCTGGTGCCGGAGATCCCGCCGGACGCCGAGACCTGCGTCTCCGTCGGCGTGGTCGGCGCGCTGGCCGGCGTGGTGGGTTCGATGATGGCGCTGGAGGCGATCAAGCTGCTAGCCGGGGCCGGCGAGCCGCTGGCCGGGCGGCTGCTGATCTACGACGCCCTGTCGGCGGAAACGCGGACGGTGAAGGTGGGCGCCGATCCGGAGTGCCCGGTGTGCGCTTCCCTCCCTTAATGGGGAGGGACAGGCCGCGTGAGCGGCCAGGGTGGGGCAGCGGCGGTCAAATGCTGAGTCAACGCGTTGGCCCACACTTCCCCACCCGTCTCGGCTTCGCCTCGCCACCCTCCCCAAAATGGGGAGGGATGAGGCCTCACATCATCGAGGGAATCACCCGGTCCGGCGGCTTGTGGCCGTCCATCCAGGTGCGGATGTTGATGATCACCTTCTCGCCCATGTCGATCCGGCCCTCGATGGTGGCCGAGCCCAGGTGCGGCAGGAGGACCGCGTTGGGCAGGCCGAGCAGCTTCGGGTTGATCTTCGGCTCGAACTCGAAGACGTCGAGGCCGGCGCCGGCGATGGCGCCCGACTTCAACAGGTCGGCCAGCGCGGTCTCGTCGATGATCTCGCCGCGCGCGGTGTTGATCAGGATGGCGTGCGGCTGCAGCAGGCGCAGGCGACGCGCCGAGAGCAGATGATAGGTGGCCGGCGTATGGGGAGAATGGACCGAGACGATGTCGGTGCGGGCCAGCATCTGGTCCAGGCTGTCCCAGTAGGTGGCTTCCAGCTCGTCGGCGATGCGCGGGCTGACCGGTTTGCGGTTGTGGTAGTGGATCTGCAGGCCGAAGGCCCGCGCGCGGCGCGCGACGGCCTGGCCGATGCGGCCCATGCCGATGATGCCCAGTCGCTTGCCGGTGATCCGGTGGCCCACCATCCAGGTCGGCGTCCAGCCGGTGAAGCCGCCAGCCTGGGCGATATTGGCGCCTTCGACCAGTCGGCGGGCGACCGCCATGATCAGCGCCATGGTCAGGTCGGCGGTGTCCTCGGTGAGCACGCCCGGGGTGTTGGTGACGGTGATCCCGCGGGCGATGGCGGCGGCCACGTCGACGTGGTCCACGCCAGCCCCGAAGTTGGCGATCAGCTTCAGCTTCGGGCCGGCCTTTTCGAGCAGCGCCGGGTCGATCTTGTCGGTTATGGTCGGCACCAGCACGTCGGCGCGGGCGACCGCCTCGGACAGTTGGGCGCGGGAGAGAGGTTCGTCGGTGAGGTTGAGCTCGGTGTCGAACAGTTCGCGCATCCGCGTCTCCACCGGGTCGGGGAGTTTTCGCGTGACGATGACTTTCGGCTTGCGGGCGGCCATGTCTGACTTGAAATTGGAGGCGACGTGAAGAGGGCGCGTTTCCCGCGCCGCTTCACCGGCGCGTCGTGTTGTTAGAACCTCTAGCAAAGGCGTCATGGACGGCCAAGGCGAGGCGCAGCAATTGGTGAGGCTAGGGCGTGGTTTGCTGAAAACGGCGGCGCTCGGCCTGCTGACCGCCTGCAGCGTCTCGGCCGGGGGCCACGCCGGTGAAAAGGCCGCGGGGCGGCAGACGCCGTCGGGCATGCCGGTGCCGCGCTATGTGTCGCTGAAATTCGACAAGGTGAACGCCCGCGCCGGTCCCGGCGACGACTATCGCCTGCTGTTCGTCTACCGGGTGCGCGGCCTGCCGCTGCAGGTGGTCGCCGAGACGAGCGAGTGGCGACGGGTCTGCGATCCGCAGGGCGCGCTCGCCTGGGTGCACAAGCGCACGACCGACGGCCGGCGCATGACGATGAACGCCATGGCCGCGCCCGTCGCGCTGCTGAAACGGCCCAGGGACGGCGCCCAGACCGCGGCCTATTTGAACGCCCGCGCGCTGGCCGCGTTGGACCGCTGCGAGAAAGGTTGGTGCAAGGTGCGTGTGGACCACGCGTCCGGCTGGGTCCGCCAAGGGATGCTGTGGGGCGCCGCGGACGCGCCCCAGTGTCGCCAGGGCGGGTCGTGAACCGCCATTGAGCGTCGGGTGCGGCTCTGCTACGGGCATGGCCCTCACAAGGCGGAACGGCAGATGACGCAAGCCAAGGCCAAGGATCGCTACAGCTTCGAAGAGCTGATGACCTGCGCTCGCGGCGAGATGTACGGGCCGGGTAACGCCCAGCTGCCGGCGCCGCCGATGCTGCTGTTCGACCGGATCACCCGGATCAACGACGACGGCGGGGCGCACGGCAAGGGCTATATCGAGGCCGAATTCGACATCCATCCCGATCTCTGGTTCTTCGCCTGCCACTTCATCGGCGACCCGGTCATGCCCGGCAGCCTGGGGCTCGACGCGCTTTGGCAGCTGGTCGGCTTCTACCTGGGGTGGATCGGCGGCAAGGGGCGCGGCCGCGCCCTCGGCTGCGGCGAAGTGAAGTTCGGGGGCGAGGTGACGCCGGCGATCCGGAAGGTCACCTATAAGATCGACATGAAGCGCGTGATAAATCGCCGCCTGGTGATGGGAATTGGGGATGGGGTGTTGGAAGCCGACGGAACGCCCATCTATTGGACACAAGACCTCCGCGTCGGCCTCTACCAGCGGCCCTGACCGGCCCGCGTATTCGGAAGGAAACCATGCGCCGCGTCGTCGTCACCGGGATGGGTGTCGTCTCCTCGATCGGCAACAACGCCGCCGAGGTGCTGGGTTCGTTGCGTGAGGCGAAGTCGGGCGTGGTCGCCGCGCCGGAATATGCCGAGCTGGGCTTTCGCTGCCAGGTGAACGCTCCGCCACGGATCGACTGGGAAGCCATGGTCGATCGCCGCGCCGCGCGGTTCCTCGCCCAGGGCACGGCCTTCGGCCACATCGCCATGGAGCAGGCGATCGCCGACGCCGGCCTTGAGGAGGCCGAGGTCTCCGATGAGCGGACGGGGCTGATCGTCGGCTCCGGCGGCCCCTCGACGCGCGCCATCGTCGAGGCCGCGGAGATCACCCGCACCAAGGGGCCCAAGCGCGTGGGGCCGTTCGCCGTGCCCAAGGCGATGAGTTCGGGCGCGAGCGCCGTGCTGGCCACCTGGTTCAAGATCAAGGGCCTGAATTTCTCGATCTCCTCGGCCTGCGCCACCTCCGCCCACTGCATCGGGGTCGGCTACGAGCAGATCCTCATGGGCAAGCAGGACATCGTGTTCGCCGGCGGCGTCGAGGAGCTCGACTGGACCTTGAGCGTCATGTTCGACGCCATGGGCGCGATGAGCTCGAACTTCAACGCCACCCCCGCCGTGGCCAGCCGCGCCTATGACCTGAACCGCGACGGCTTCGTCATCGCCGGCGGCGGCGGCATCCTGGTGCTGGAGGAGTACGAGCACGCCAAGGCCCGCGGCGCAAAGATCTATGGCGAGATCGTGGGGTACGCCGCCAACTCCGATGGCTTCGACATGGTCGCGCCGTCCGGCGAGGGGGCGGTGCGCTGCATGAAGCTCGCCATGTCGACGATCGGCGGCCGGACCATCGACTACCTGAACCCGCATGGCACCTCGACGCCGGTCGGCGACGTCAAGGAGATGGATGCCGTGCGCGCGGTGTTCGGCGACAAGCCACCCCTGATCTCGTCCACCAAGTCGCTGACCGGCCACAGCCTGGGCGCGGCCGGGGCGCAGGAGGCGATCTACTGCCTCCTGATGCTCAACAACGGCTTCGCCGCCGAGAGCGCCCACATCGAGACCCTCGACCCGGCCTTCGCCGACCTGCCGATCCTGCGGCAGCGCTCGGACAGGCCGCTGGAAACGGTGATGTCCAACAGCTTCGGCTTCGGCGGCACCAACGGTTGCCTGGTGATGGCCAAGGTCTGAGCGAAGCCGGGGCGCCGGATGGGCTCTTCACCAATCCATTGAATTTATTCAAGGACGTCATGGCCCAACTTGTCCGGGCCACCCATGACCACGGGAGACCGCGATGGCCCTCAGCGGAGTCGCTGCGGTTCAATCAGCAGCAGTCGAGTGCATGGGTCGCCCGGACAAGCCCGGCGATGACGGAGGAGATGGGGGACGATTGAGCCGCCAACCTACGACGCCGTCTCGTGGCTTTCGCCGTAGAGGTCGAGCTGCTGGCGCTCCAGTTCGCCGGCGTAGCGGCGAACGGCGTAGGCCTCGGCGAGCAGGCCGAGCACGTGGCGGTCGTGATCGACCACCGCCAGTTCGTCCGTGCCGCTGGTCTCGAACACCCGCATCACCGCCTCGATGTTCATGTCGGGCGATAGCGCCAGGTCGCGGCTGATCGCCAGGCTCGCGACCTCCGCCTGCGGATCGACGCCCTCGGCGAAGGCGTCCGAGGTGACCAGCACGCCGCAATAGCGGGCGTCGGCGTCCAGCAGGATGACCCGCGAGGTCGAGCCCAGGGGAAAGCGCTGGCGGAAGGCCTCCACGCGGGTCGCGGCGGCCACGGTCTGGGGTTCGGGCCGCATCATCCGCCCGGCGGTCAGGGTGCGCATCCAGCCGATGTCGCGGGCGCTGCGGATGGTCTCGCCGCGCAGATGCAGCCGCCAGGTGGAGAACGAGTAGCCGAACCGCTCGCGCACCACGGTCGAGGCGATCAGGGCCGCGGCGAGGGTGGCCGCGGCGACGCCGAAGTCGCCGGTGGTCTCCAGCACCAGGAACGACATGGTCAGCGGCCCGCCGACGATGGAGACCGCCAGGGCGCCCATGCCCACCAGGGCGGCGTTCTCCGGGGTCAGCTTCTCGGTGAGCGGCGTCAGGTCGGCGAGGCCGGCGTAGATCTGGCCCAGCAGGGAGCCCAGGAACAGCGAGGCGAAGAACAGGCCGCCGCGGAACCCGAAGCCCAGCGACACCACCGAGGCCGTGGTCTTCAGCAGCAGCACGATCGCCAGCAAGGCCAGCGGCATGCCCACCGCCAGGTCGAGGTGCAGCGCCCCGTGGCCGGCGGAAAGCGTCTGCGGCGAGATCAGCGCCAGGCCGCCCAGCAGCACGCCGCCCACCATCGGGCGCAGGGCCGCGGGGATCGGCGATCGCCGCACCAGGCGCTCGGCGCCCGCCACTAGGCGCATGATCGCCACCGCCACCAGGGCGCAGATCAGGCCGAGCCCGGCGTAGAGCAGATAGCCCACCGCGTCCGGCGCATGCTGCGCCTTGATCCCGATGGAGTAGGGCACCCCGCCGGCCCCCTTGGCGACCAGCACGCTGGCCAGGCAGGCCGCCGCGACTGGCGCTATCGCGGACGGCGTGTAGGAGCCGATGACGATCTCGAAGGCGTAGAAGGCGCCGGTGAGCGGCGCCTTCTACGCCTTCGAG
>JBIOED010000033.1:0-25002 GCA_044445675.1 Caulobacterales bacterium
GCGGACGGTTCAAGGGCATGCTCGACTTACGCCGCGACAAGTTCATTCCCTTCGCCAAGAAGGGGGCGGGCGGCGCGGGCAACGAAGACGGCCATCCAGGCGCCATCGCCTTCAAGGGCAACGCGGTGGTGAGCTACCTCGACCCGGACGAGTTGGAGGAGCTGTCGGAGAACGCCGAGCTGGTGCAGGGCGCCTCCAAGCCGTTCGACCCGCAGTCGTTCCTGGAAGGCCACATGACGCCGGTGTTCTTCGGCTCGGCCCTGCGCCACTTCGGGGTGGACGAGTTGCTGGAGGGCCTGGGCGCCTACGCTCCGCCGCCCAAGACCGTGGCCGCGGTCAAGGGCGGTGAGCCGACGCACGTGGCGCCCGGCGACCGCGAAGTCTCGGGGTTCGTCTTCAAGGTCCAGGCGAACATGGACCCCAACCACCGCGACCGGATCGCCTTCCTGCGGCTGACCTCGGGCGAGTTCGAGCGGGGGATGAAGCTGAAGGTCCAGAACACCGGCCGCCAGCTCAGCGTCAACGCGCCGATCATGTTCTTCGCTTCCGATCGCGAACTCGCCGAGCAGGCGTTCGCCGGCGACGTGATCGGCATCCCGAACCATGGAATCCTGCGGGTCGGCGACAGCCTGTCAGAGAGCGGGACCTTGAGGTTCGCCGGCCTGCCGAATTTCGCGCCGGAGATCCTGCAGCGGGTGCGGGTGAAGGACCCGCTGAAGGCCAAGCACCTGAAGAAGGCGCTGGAGGGCCTGGCGGAGGAAGGGGTGACCCAGCTGTTCCGCCCGACCATGGGGGCGGATTTCATCGTCGGCGCCGTGGGCCAGCTGCAGTTCGAGGTGATGGCCGACCGGCTGGCCAACGAGTACCAGCTGGAGGTGATCTTCGAGGCCAGCCCCTACGCGGAGGCGCGCTGGATCGGCGGCGGCAAGGCCGACCTGGAGGACTTCCAGGGCAAGCATCGGATGCAGATGGCCACCGACATCGACGAGCAGCCGGTGTTCCTGGCCAAGACCGCATGGGAGACCGGCTATGTCTCCGAGCGCTATCCCAAGGTCCGCTTCGAGCGGTCGAAGGAACGGGCCTGAGGCGGTGGCGCGCGCGCTGCTCTATGGGACGCCAGCGCCCGGATTGATCGAGATCCCGGCCGGGGCGCGGCAGCTGTCGCCGCTGGTCCCGGAATCGGGCGACATCGCGAGCCTGCCGGACGGCGCGGCCGACAGCGCCACGATCCTCGCCCCGCCGGGGACGCTGGAACGGGATTTCGTGCTGGCCCATGCGCTGAGGGCGTTGAAGCCTGGCGCGCCCATGGTCGCCTTCGCGCCCAAGGACAAGGGCGGGTCGCGGTTGAAGAAAGCCCTTGAAGGCTTCGGCTGCACGGTCACCGAGGACGCCCGCAAGCATCACCGTTTCTGTAGCGTCACGCGGCCGGCCGGGCCCGTGGGCCTGGCTGAAGCCATCGCGGCGGGAAGCCCGCGGATCGTGCCGGGGCTGGGCCTGTGGTCGCAGCCCGGCGTGTTCAGCTGGGACAGGCCCGATCCGGGCAGTCTGCGGCTGCTGGAGGCGCTGCCGGCGCTCTACGGCGAGGGGGCGGATCTCGGCTGTGGCGTCGGCCTGCTGGCGCGCGCCGTGCTGACCTCGCCGAAGGTCAAGGCGCTGGCCTGCGCTGACATCGACGCCCGCGCCGTGGCCTGCGCCGAGCACAATCTGGATGACCCACGGGTCAAGGTGGTCTGGGCGGACCTGCGGCGGCCGCTGGAGGGGCTGACCGACCTGGATTTCGTGGTGATGAACCCGCCGTTCCACGACGGCGGAGCCGAGGACCGGGCGCTGGGCGTGAGTTTCATCCAAACCGCCGCGCGGATGCTTTCCAAACGCGGGGTCTGCTGGCTGGTCGCCAACCGGCACCTTCCCTATGAGGCCGCGCTCGCCACGGCCTTCGCCACGGTGACCGTGCGCGGCGAGGGCGGGGGTTACAAGGTGTTCGAGGCCCGCAGGTGAGCAAGCTCCCGATGGCGCGCCTCGACCGGCTGCTGGCCAACCTGGGCTACGGCTCGCGGCGGGAGGTCACCGATCTGGTGGCGCGTCGGCAGGTGACGCTGGATGGCGCCGTGCTGAAGGACGCCGGCGCGCGCATCGCGATCGCCGCCGATCTGCCAGGCCGGCTGACGGTCTCCGGCCAGCCCCTCGATCCGCCCGCGCCTTTGACGTTGCTGATGCACAAGCCGCTGGACGTGGTCTGCTCGCATCGCGAGCCCGGGCGCAGCGTCTACGAACTGCTGCCGCAGCGTTGGCGGGCGCGGATCCCGGCGCTCTCCACCATCGGGCGGCTGGACAAGGACACTTCCGGCCTCCTGCTGATCACCGACGACGGGCCGTTCCTGCACCGGGTGATCTCGCCGAAGAGCCATGTGGCCAAGCGTTACGTCGCGACCCTGGACCGGCCGTTGAACGGCGACGAGGCAGAGGCGTTCGCCGCCGGGACCCTGATGCTGGAGGGCGAGACGGCGCCGCTGGCCCCGGCGGTGCTGGAGGCGCTGTCGGCGACCGAGGCGCGGCTGACCATCACCGAGGGCCGCTACCACCAGGTCCGGCGGATGTTCGCCGCGGTAGGCAACCACGTCACCGCGCTGCATCGCGACCGGATCGGCGGCCTGGCGCTGCCGGCGGATGTGGAGCCCGGCGCCTGGCGCATCCTGACGCCGCCGGAGCAGGCCGCGCTCTTCGGCTGAGGGTCGGCATCCGGTTCGTCTGGGTCCGCGTTAACCAATTCCTGTGGAACCGGACGATTCCGTCACGCTTTACTGTGGATCGTAAGACACGGTTAACCATACTTGGGAAATTAACCACTTGTTTACGAACGCGGCTCCGGCTTTGCTCTTATCCGTCAGAGCGCGAGGCCGCCGTCTCATACCGGGACGGCGACCAGACGGGAGCGGCGGCATGTTTGAGTTGGGTCGTGAGTTCATGCGGCTGTTCGCTCCTGAAAAGGTTTGGGGCGATCGGGTCCGGCCGCTGGCCGATGGCCTGACCGGCGGCGACGCGACCCTGCTGGAACTGCTCGACCTCAACCTGCTGCAACAGGAAGCCAAGGCGGCCGACGTCGCGGCCGGGCGGATCAGCGCCCAGGACAAGGCGCAGCGCCGGCTCGACGCCGCGGTGGTCTGGCGCGAAGTCGCCCGCCGTTCGGGCGACGCCGTGGCGCTGCGCAAGGCCGCCGCTGCGGCCGAGACCGCCTGCGCCGGCTTCGATCCCGCGCGCCGTCCCGACGCCTGGGCGCGCGCCCGTTGCGAGCAGGCTTTCGCGGGCTTGCTGGGCGCGGAGTTGTTCGGCGATCCTGGCCTGGACGCCGCGGCCGCCGCCAGCTTCCGCGAAGCCCGCGCCGTCGCCCGCGGCGGCCTGGCCGGGCCGCTCGCGGACGTGGGCATCGCGCTGGTCGAGGCGCGCGGGCAACTGGCCCGGGGCGACGCCGCCGCGGCCTGGACCGCCGTGGCTCGCTTCAACGCCCCGATCGCCGCGCTCGACGCCGTGACCCGCCGCTCGGCCGCGGCCCGGCCGTTGGCCGCCGAGGCCCGTCTGATGCGCGCCGACCTGCTCTGCGGCTGGGGCGCCCGGCTGAAGGACGAGGCCTTGCTGCGCGCCGCCATCGATGACGCCGCCGCCGCCGCCGACCGCCTGGACCTGGCCTACGAGCCGCTGACCTGGGCGCGCTCCGAGATCCTGCGCGGCCAGGCCTTGGCGCTGTGGGGCGAGGCGGCCGGCGACATCGACGCCGTCGCGGCGGGCGCCACCACCCTGGCCGGCGCGCTGGACCACCTGGCCCGCGACCACAGCCCGCTGGATTGGGCCCGCACCCAGATCGCGCTGGCCCAGGCGCTGCAGTCGCTGGGCGAGGCCAGCGCCGACGAGCGCGCCTACGAACAGGCGGTCACCTGTTACGACCGCGCCAACCTGGTCCTGAAGGATGCGCCGGCGACGCCGCTGCGCGGCCTGGCGGCCGGCGAGCGGGCCATGTGCCTGGCGCGCTCGGCCGAGCTGACCGGCGACCTGGCGGTCCTGGACAGCGCCGAGGCCGCCTTGAAGATCGAGCTTGCGGACCTGCAGCCGAGGCGCGACCCCGTGGCCTGGGCGCTGGTCCAGCTGCATCTGGCGCGGCTCTACGAAGCGCGGGTGGACATCACCGGCAAGGATCGCGGCCAGCGCGCCGCGGCGGTGATGGCGCTGGACGCCGCCCTGGACGTGTTCGGCGAGCAGGGCCTGCGTTCGCTCAGCGTCATGGCCATCGAGGCGTTGGAGCGGCTGCGCGCCGGGCCGGCCCCGAAGCGGACCGCCGTCTAGGCCTTCTCAAACCGCCAAGGGACGTGGCAAGCTCTCCGCCGAGACCGTGGGAGGTGCTGAATGTCACTCAAGTCGTTGGCGCGGGTCGCGGCGGGCGCCGCCATTGTCGCCGGCGCCGCCGGATCGCCCGCCCTCGCCGATCCGGTCCCGACCTGGAGCGATGCGCCGACCATCGCCGACATGGCCGCGGCCTATCCGCCCCGCGCCCGGGCGGCGCATGTCAGCGGTCATGTGCAACTGACCTGTGAAGTGGGGCGCGATAACCATCCGCGGCTTTGCGAGCCGCTCGTCGAGAAGCCCGGCAGCTATGGCTTCGGCGCGGCCGCGCGCAAGCTGGCCGAGAAGCTGACGGTCGCCGAGGCCGGAATGGTCGGGCAGAACATCTTCGTCCCGGTCAATTTCGACGCCGCGGTGCTGACCGGCGCTCCCAACGTCAAGCCGACGTGGGCCAGCCTGCCGTCCGTCACCGACTTCCAGGCCAGCTTCCCGAAGACCGAAAACGGAGTGAACCGCGTTCGCGTGGTGCTGGGCTGCACGGTGGAGGCCGGCGGGGCGCTGGGCGACTGCGCCGTCGCCCAGGAGGATCCGCCCGGCCAGGGCTATGGCGCCGGCGCCCTGGCGCTGGCGCCGAAGTTCCGGGTCGCGCCCTGGGGTCCGGACGGCGAGGCGAGCATCGGCGCGCACATCCAGGTGCCGATCCGCTACGAACTGACGCCCGTCGCCACCGCGGCCGCCAAGCCCTAACGGCCGCGCCACCAGCGCAGGCCGGCGCCCTCGGCCGCCTCCAGCGCGGCGTGCAGCACCGCGCCCATGACGCCCAGCATCACCAGGGCGGCGAACATCCTGGCGGTCTGCAGCCGGTTGCCGGCCTCGAGGATGCGCCACGCCAAGCCCTGGGCGCCGCCCGATCCGGCGACGAACTCGGCGACCACCGCACCGATCACCGCCAGGCCCGCCGCCACCTTGTGGCCCTCCAGCAGGTAGGGGACGGCCGAAGGCAGGCGCAGCCGCGTCAACCGTTGCAGCCGGCTCGCGCCATAGAGGTCGAACAGCCGCTCAAGGTCCGGATCGGCGGCCTTCAGGCCGGTGACCGCGCCGGAGAAGATCGGGAAGAAGGCGACCACGGCGGCGAGGCCTATGATGGCGCGGCCGGCATGGTCGAGCCCGGCCCAGATCATCACCAGCGGCGCGATCGCCACCACCGGCGTGACCTGCAACACCACAGCCAGTGGCCGCACGGCCCGCTCCAGGATCGGGCTCAGCCCGACCAGCAGCGCCACGGCCTGCGCAAGGAAGCTGGCGACCACCAGGGCGGCGAGCGCCATTGAGAGCGTGTTCCAGGCCGATCTCAGGAGTGAGGCCCAGTCGGCGGCCAGCGCTGCCCCCACGGCGGAGGGCGGCGGCAGGAAATAGGTCGGTACGGCGAGCGCCCGGCAGGCGAACTCCCACGCCCCCAGCACGAGCGCGATCAGCACGAAGGGGGCGAGCGTCCTGGCGATGCGGCTCATCCGGCCATGCCCTGGGCCAGCAACGCGGAGACCGCTTCCACCTGGGCGCGGAACGCCTCGGTCGTGCGAAAGCCGGCCGCCCGGGGCAGCGGCCCGTCGACGGCGACTTCGCCAGCGGTGCGGCCGGGGCCCTTGGTCATCACCACCACCCGGGAGGCCATGTAGACCGCCTCTTCCACATTGTGGGTCACGAAGACGATGGCCGGGCGGGCCGCGGCCCAGAGCGCCAGGACGTCGTCGGCGAGCGCGCGGCGGGTGATCTCGTCGAGCGCCGCGAAGGGCTCGTCGAGCAGCATCAGCCGGGGCTCGGTGACCAGGGCGCGGGCCAGGGAGACCCGCATGGCCATGCCGCCGGAAAGCTGAGCGGGGCGGGCAGCCTCGGCGCCGTCGAGGCCCACCCGCGCCAGGGCGGCGTCGGCGCGGGCCGACGCCTCGGCGCGCCCGACGCCGTCCAGGTCCAGCGGCAGGGCGACATTGGCGCGCGCGGAGAGCCAGGGCGCCAGCGTCGGGGCCTGGAAGACCACGGCGGTCTCGCCGCGACCGGGGACGCGCGCCACCTCGCCGCGGCTGGGCGCCTCCAGCCCGGCCAGCAGGCGCATGGCCGTCGACTTGCCGCAGCCGGACGGGCCGACCAGGGCCACGATCTCGCCGGCGCCGACCGCCAAGCTGAACGGCCCCAACGCCGCGCCGCGCGGATAGTCCACCTCGACGTTGGTCAAAGCGGCGATGTTCAATTTTGCCGCCCCTGTCGCGAAGACGGCGCGGGCCGGCGAGGCAAGGAGGTCACTTGCCCACGAATTGCAGCGTGTAGGCCTTCTTGAAATCCAGCGTCTTGGGATAGACGCCGGTGGCCGAGGCCATGTCGAAGAAGGCCTTCCAGCGGGCGTCCGTCATGACGCCGACGCCGCCTGCTTTGGCGTCGCCGCCGTCGACGATGCCGTTGGCCTTCAGCTGGGCGCGGGCCTGGTCGAGGATGTCCTGGGTCATTTCCGGATTGTCCTTGCGGATCAGCGCGTCGGCCGGCCTGGGGTCGCCGTTCAGGTAGTCGCGCCAGCCTTTGGCGCTGGCTTCGACGAAGGCCTTCACCGCGGCGGGGTTGCGGGCGATCAGCGTATCGGGGGCCAGGATCATCGCCGCGTAGCCTGGGTAGCCATTGTCGGCGAGCAGGAAGACCTTGGGCTTGATCCCCGCCTGCTTCTCGATGGTGTAGGGCTCAGAGGTCAGGTAGCCCTCCTCAGCGGCCCGCTTGTCGGCCAGGAACGGGCCGTTGTTGAAGGTGTATTTGCGCACCTGGTCGTCGGTGAAGCCGTATTTGGCCTTCAGCCAGACCCAGAAGGTGGTCACCGAGGCGTCGCCCAGCAGGATCGGATGGCCCTTCAGGTCGGCGAGGGTTTCGACGCCGGTGTCCGGGTGGGCGATGATCACCTGCGGGTCCTTCTGGAACATCGCCGCCACCGCCTTCACCGGCACGCCTTCCTGGGCGAGGTTGAGGACCACGAAGCTGTTGGAGCCGATACCCAGGTCGACGGAGCCGGCGGCCAGCAGTTGCGGCACGTTCACGCCCGGCCCGCCCTGCACGATCTTCACGTCGAGCCCGCGCCGGGCGTATTCACCGTTGGCCAGGGCCTCGTAGAACCCGCCGTGCTCGGCCTCGGCGCGCCAGTCGGTGGCGAAGCGGATGGGGGTGAGGCCGGAGGCCGTGGCCGCCTCCTGCTTTGCCGGCGAGCAGGCGCTGAGCAGGGCCGCGAGCGCGACGGCGACGAGACGCATGGCATTCATGGAGACCCCCGGATAAGCGGCGCCAACGTAGGGCGCTCCGGCGGCGGTTGGAAGGGTTCGGAGCCCCGGTCGCTGACACCTCCCCCGCTTGCGGGGGACGAGCTATGACGCCCATAGCAAGAGGGCGGCGCTCCGGTTGCCCGGGGCGTCGCCCTCTCATCCAGATCCGTTGGGGGATCTGTACCTTCAAGGTCGTTCGCGACTTCGGTTTGTGAGCGAACTCACGGGTTTTCCGTCGCGTCCGGTGTCTCTGGGAAGTCCGTTCCGGGTCGCCCCGGTTCTCGCCTCCTGAAACCTCCTGCCCGCTTCGGCTTCCGGGTTCGCCGTTTCCGGCTCTTCCATCGGCCCGCGCCGCAGTCCCTCTCGGCAAGAGAACGGTGCTCTCGAACCTGAAATCCGGCAAGCGCTGGATTCGCGGACGCCGTGAGCCAGCCGTCAAGAAACTGTGAATAAAGGGTTAACAAGCTGGGGCCGAATCCGAATTCCCCAGGCGTTTTCAAGGCTTGATTTTATCCACAGGAAAGCGCGGCGGTGGCTACCTGGCGGCGTCGAGGGCCTCGCGGCGCTCCTCCAGCGCCAGCCATTCGGTCTCCGCCGCGGCGAGCCCCGTGCGGACGGCATCCAGGTCCTGGCTGAGGCGGTGAAAGGCGTCCGGATCGCGGCTGTAGAGGGCGGGATCGGCGAGGTTGGTTTCCAGGGCCGCGATCTTCGCCGGCGCCCCGGCGATGACGGCTTCGAGTTCCTCCAGCCGGCGCTGGTCTTTGTAGCTCAGCTTGGCGGCGCGGGCTGGCGCAGGCTTCGGCGGCGGGGCGGCGGCAGGCCTTGCCGAGGGGAAGGCGGCCACCGGCAGGCGGGCGAAGAAGCCGGGGTTCTGGGCGATGAAGTCCTGCCAGCCGCCGGGCGTCTCGACCGCGTGGCCCGCGCCGTCCAGGCCGATGGTCGAGGTCGCCAGCCGGTCAATGAAATCGCGGTCGTGGCTGACCAGGATCAGCGTGCCTTCATAGTCGGCCAGCAGGTCCTCGAGCAGGTCGAGGGTGTCCATGTCGAGGTCGTTGGTCGGTTCGTCGAGGACCAGGACGTTCGCGGGATTGGCCAGCGCCTTGGCCAACAGCAGGCGGTTGCGCTCGCCGCCCGACAGGCTGCGCACCGGCTGGCGCAGCTGCGCCTCGGTGAACAGGAAGTCCTTGGCGTAGGAGGCCACGTGGCGCGGTTCGCCGCGGACCAGCACCTGGTCGCCACCCGCCGGCAACAGCACCTCGCGCAAGGTCATGTCCGGCGTCAGCGTCGCGCGCGCCTGGTCGATATAGCTGATCTCCAGGTTGGTCCCGAGCTTCACCTCGCCTTCGTCGGCCGGGATCTCGCCGAGCAGCACCTTCACCAGGGTGGTCTTGCCCGCGCCGTTGGGTCCCACGACCGCGACCCGGTCGCCGCGCAGGATTCGGGTGGAGAAACCCTTCAGCAGCACCCGGTCGCCGAACGCCTTGCAGACGCCCTTGGCCTCCACCACGCGCTTGCCGGAGGTCCCGGAGCTGGCCAGCCCCATGTTCAGTTCCTTGCGAGTGTCCTTCAGCCGGTCGGCCTTGTCCTGGCGCAGGGACTCCAGGCGGCGCTTGCGGCCCTCGTTGCGGGCGCGCCGGGCGGTGACGCCGCGGGCCATCCAATGGGCCTCGCGCTGGATGAAGCGGTCGAGGCGCCGCGCCTCCTCGGCTTCCTGGGCGGCGATCTTCTCCGCCCACTCTTCGAAACCCCCGAAACCGGCGTCGAGCCGCTTGACCAGCCGGTACTCCAGCCAGAAGCACCGCCTGGTCACCCGCTCCAGAAAGGCGCGGTCGTGGCTGACGATCAGGGCCGCGGCGCGCGAGGCGGCGAGCTCCTCCTCCAGGGTCTCGATGGCCAGGATGTCGAGATGGTTGGTAGGCTCGTCGAGCAGGATCACATCGGCGTCCTCGGCGAAGGCGCGCGCCAGGGCCGCCCGGCGGATCTCGCCGCCGGAGAGGCCGACCGCCGCCTTGGCCGGATCGAGGCCGAAGTCGGTGAGCCTAGCCTCGGCCTGATAGTCCATGGCGCCGCCGGCGGTGGCGTAGTCGAGCAGGGTCGCCCCGGCGATCTGCGGCTCCTGCGGCACGAAGGCGATGCTGGTCCCTGTCGCGATATTGCGCTCGCCCCCATCCGGCTCGACCTGGCCAGCCAGGATGCGCAGCAGCGTCGACTTGCCCGCGCCGTTGCGGCCGACCAGGCAGGCGCGCACCCGGGCGTCGAGCGCCAGATCGACGCCGTCGAACAGCATCAGCGGACCGTCGGCGAGCCGGACGTCCTTCAGGGCGAGGATGGGCGCTTTCATCTGAGCGGCCTCAGATAGCGGCCCTGGCGCTGGGCGCAAGCTTGGGATCGCGCGCGTCAGGGCCTAGATAGGACGCCATGGCCCGCGAACCCTTCTGGCGCCGCAAGGCGCTGAGCGAGATGACCGTCGCCGAGTGGGAGAGCCTCTGCGACGGCTGCGGGCTCTGCTGCCTGGTGCGGTTCGAGGAGGAGGACACCGGCGACATCATCCCGACCCGCGTGCACTGCAAGCTGTTCGACGCCCAGGCCTGCGCCTGCACCGACTACGCCAACCGCCAGCGCTATGTGCCCGACTGCGTGAAACTGACGCCGCACAACATCGAGAAACTGGCCTGGATGCCGCTCTCCTGCGCCTACCGGAGGGTGCACGAGGGCCGGGGCCTGGCCGACTGGCATCCGCTGGTGTCGGGCGACCCCGAGAGCGTGCACCGCGCCGGCGTCTCGGTCCGCGGCCAGACGGTTAGCGAGGCGGCGCTGGACGAGGCGGAAGACGCCCTCGACTTCGCCGCCGTCGACCTGATCGCCGAGCGGGGGCGGGCGTGATTCTTCCCTTCCCGCGTCGCGGGAAAGGGGGGACCGTTCCCGAAGAGGGAATGGTGGGAAGGGCAAGCTGGGAGCGCCGCGCCGGCTTCATCCGCCCAAGGATTCTGAGCTTGAGGCTTCCCGGCTCCACCATCGGCTCTTCGGCCGACGGTTCCCCTCCCCCCGCTTCGCGAGGGAGGTGGATGTGATATTTCTGCCACATCTGCCCTTGCGCGCGGAACCGAACCGACCAATTTAGAGCTCAACCAACCACCACCATTCCGAAGGGCTGAATTCCTTGGCGAGCGACCCCTATCAGGTCCTGGGCGTCCCCCGCACGGCCAGCGCGGACGAGATCCGCAAGGCGTTCCGCAAGCTGGCCAAGGCCAATCACCCCGACACAAATCCGAACAACAAGGAGGCTGAGGAACGTTTCAAGCGGGTCTCGGGCGCCTTCGACATCCTGGGCGACGCGGCCAAGCGGAAGAAGTTCGACGCCGGGGAAATCGACCCCGACGGACGCGAGACCGCGCGGGGATTTCCCGGCGGTCAGGGGCCATGGGGCGCGCCGCCCGGCGGCGGCTTCGGCGGCGGCCAGCAGGGCGCCTATCGCGAGAGCTTCGAGGGTGTCGATCTCGGCGACATCCTGGGGGAGATGTTCGGCGGCGCCCGGGGCGGCCGCGGCGGCGGCCCCGGGGGGTTCTCGCAGCGCGGCGGCGACGTGCGCGCACGGCTGGAGATCGACCTGGAGGACGCCATTCGCGGCGCCAAGCGCCGAATCGCCTTCTCCGACGGCCGCACCATCGACGTCAGCATCCCCAAGGGCGCGCAGGAGGGTCAGACGCTGCGGCTGAAGGGCCAGGGCTCGCCCGGCCGGGCCGGGCCCGGCGACGCCTTCATCGAACTGACCATCGGCCCGCACCCGATCTTCCGGCGCGAGGGCGACGTGCTGGTGATGGACGTGCCGGTGACGGTCTACGACGCAGTGCTGGGCGGCAAGGCCGAGGCGCCGACCCCCGACGGGCCGGTGACCCTGACCATCCCCAAGGGCGCCAACACCGGCACGCGCCTGCGGCTGAAGGGCCGCGGCCTCAGCGACGCCAAGGGCCACCGCGGCGACCTGTTCGCGCGCCTGGTGGTGACGCTGCCGGACAAGCCCGACGCCCAACTCGAAGCGCTGGCGGAAACCTGGAAGCGCGAACGGCCCTATTCGCCGAAGCGGCGGCCTTAAAAGGGCGGGCGAGGTGACAGCCGCCGCTGCCCGCCGCATAAGCTCGACGTTCAGGCCCGGTTCAGTCCCGGGCGACTAGAGCAGACGCCATGAAACGCCAGCGCCTCATCGCCGCCCTGTTGCTGGCCACCGCGCCGCTGATCGCGATGGCCGCGCCCACCCCAGCCCTGGCGGCGCAGGAGGGTGGGCGCGAGGCGTCGCAAGCCACAGGGCTGGTTCCCCTGGCGCGCGTTCTGCGCGAACTCGCTCAGCATCATCCGGGCAAGCAGCTCAACACCACCATGGGGCAGGCCGGCGGACGGCCCGCCTATCTCGTTCAATGGCAGCTCGCCGACGGCCGGGTCGTGGTCTTCACGGTCGATGCCCAGACCGGTCAAGTGGTGGGTCAATAGGGCGGCGACCTCGCCGCCCGCAGTGAAAAGGACGCGATCATGCGCATCCTGCTTGTGGAAGACGATCCCGACCTCTCGCGCCAGCTGAAGCTGGCGCTGGCCGACGCCGGCTATGCGGTCGACCACGCCCCGGACGGCGAGGAGGCTCAGTTCCTCGGCGAGACCGAACCCTATGACGCGGTGATCCTCGACCTCGGCCTGCCGAAGGTGGACGGGGTGTCGGTTCTGGAACGCTGGCGGCGGGAGAACATGGCGACGCCGGTGCTGATCCTCACCGCGCGCGGCGCCTGGAGCGAGAAGGTGGCGGGCTTCGACGCCGGCGCCGACGACTACCTGACCAAGCCCTTCCACACCGAGGAGCTGCTGGCGCGCCTGCGCGCCTTGCTGCGGCGCTCGGCCGGCCACGCCGCGCCGAACCTGGCGTGCGGCGGGCTGCGGCTCGATCCCCGCGCCGCCCGGGCCAGCGTCAACGGCGAGCCGCTGCGGCTGACCTCGCTGGAATACAGGCTGCTGCACTACCTGATGATGCACCAGGGCCGGGTGATCAGCCGCACGGAGCTGGTGGAGCATCTCTACGACCAGGACTTCGACCGCGATTCCAACACCATCGAGGTGTTCATCGGCCGGGTGCGCAAGAAGATCGGCTCCGACCGCATCGAGACGGTCCGCGGCCTGGGCTACCGCCTGACCTGCCCGGACGAGGAGCGGGATGGCGGCGAGGCCCAGGCCTCGTGACGCCGCGCGGGTGAGCCGGGCCGTGCGGCGGCCGGGGCCGCGCCACTCCTCGCTGGCGCGACGGCTGGTCATGCTGGCCGTGGCCTGGAGCTTCGGCGCGCTGCTGGTCACGGCCGTGCTGCTGGCGTTCCTGTTCTGGCAGGCGGCCCTTCGCCGCGTGGACGAGACGCTCAACGACCTGAACAGCAACCTCTTGGCCTATTCGACCGTGGAGGGCGATCAGGTCTATGCGCCGCCGTTCACCGACGAGCGCGCGCTCAGGACCTATTCCGGCCGCTACTGGGAGATCGCCGAGGCCACGGCGGGCGGCAAGGTGGCGCCGATCGCGCGGTCCCATTCGCTGTTCGAC
Organism: Caulobacterales bacterium; assembly: GCA_044445675.1. Lineage (GTDB taxonomy): Bacteria > Pseudomonadota > Alphaproteobacteria > Caulobacterales > Caulobacteraceae > Phenylobacterium. Next base: position 13,192 of record JBIOED010000033.1, read on the forward strand.
ACGATGATGCCGATACCGCCCGACCTGGTGGCGCGGCTGAACGCCAATCCGGGCAAGCGCATCGCCTACAACGCGCGCGGGCCGCAGAACGAGCCCTTGAGGGTCCGGGCGCAGCAGAACGTGTTGCAGGACCGCAAGGCCCCGGTGATCTTCCTGGCGGCCGAGGACCGCAGCTCGGTCGACCGCGAAATCTCCTCCTTCGTCGCCGCCACCGCCGCGGCCTTCATCGTCCTGGGCGCGGGCCTGATCCTGGCGATCGTCGTGCAGGTGCGCGTGGGCCTGCGGCCGCTGTTCGACCTGCGCAGCGAGGTGGCCGCGGTGCGTCGCGGCAAGGCCCAGCGGCTGGCGGAGACCTACCCCAGCGAACTCACGCCGCTGGCCCGCGAGCTCAACGCGCTGGTGGAGCACAACCAGGAGGTCGTCGATCGCCAGCGAACCCACGTGGGCAATCTGGCGCATGCCCTGAAGACCCCGATCTCGGTGATGATCACCGAGGCCGCCCAGCGGCCCGGGCCCCTCGCCGAGGTGGTGACCCGCCAGGCCGAGGCCATGCAAAAGCAGGTGGACCACCACCTGCGCCGCGCCCGCGCCGCGGCCCGCACCACGGGGCAGGGCGAACGCACCTCCGTGGCCGAGGTGCTGGATGAGCTGACCCGCACCCTGGGGCGCATCTTCCGCGACAAGGGCGTCTACATCGATTGGGACGCCGACGAGGATCTCTATTTCCTGGGCGAGCGGCAGGACCTGCTGGAGATCGCCGGCAACGCCGTGGAGAACGCCTGCAAGTGGGGCCGCTCGCGCGTCAAGGTGCGCGCCGACGCCGCCGGCCCGGAGCGCTTTGCGCTGGTGGTGGAGGACGATGGCCAGGGCCTGCCGCCCGACCGGCGCGAAGAGGTTCTGCAGCGCGGCGCCCGGCTGGACGAGGACGCGCCGGGCTCGGGGCTCGGCCTGTCGATCATCGACGAGCTGGCGAAAGCCTACGGCGGGTCCCTGAAGCTTTCCGGGTCCGTCCTGGGCGGCCTGCGGCTTGAGGCGGACCTGCCCCGCGCAGAGGCTTGAATCCACTCACCTTCGGACAACCTTAACCCGCGTTCGGCATGGTGAGGATCGCGGAACCGCGTTCCGCCTCTGGAGTCGCCATGGCCGGCCTTTCCGACTGCAAGATCGAGATCGTCAGGACGCTCGTCGAATCCGCGCCGGACAAGATCGTCGGCGGCCTGCAGCGCGCGCTCGCCCAGACCGGCGGCGACAGCGTGCTGGCCGGCGTGCGGCAGCTGGTCGAGGCGGAGGTCTGCGACCGCATCCTACGCAACGCCATTTTCCAGCCGATCGCGCCGCTCTGCGTGGGCGACGGCTCCGGCACGCACAGCCTGGTCTTTCCCGCCCGGGCGCTGGCGGGCGTCTGGCGCGGCCTGAAGACCTACGCGGACGAGCAGGTGACCGCCGCCGCGACGGCCTCGGCCGCGGTCGCCAAGGCGATCGCCGAGGGGGAGCATCCGCCGGATTCGGGCGAGGCCTTCGACCTTGTCGTCGCGGCGGCGGCCGAGGCGTTGCGCGCCGGCGAACTGCCCGAGTTCCGCGCCGTGCTGGACCTGTGCGACGCGGCCCGGCCCGGCGGCGGCGAGGCCTTCATCGCCTGCCTGGACATCTCGGCGGTGGTGCGCCGCGCCGTCCCGCGCGTCGGCGACTGGGCGGCGCGTCCCAACGAGGAGACCGGCGCCGCGGCAAGGCTCGCCTACAAGGACGCCGTGGCCATCGCCGAGGATGCCGGGCCGCGCTTCTTCGACATGCTCGCCGGCCAGTTGACGCCGCACGGGCTGGTGCTGCGGATCATCTCGGCGGTGATGGACAAGCCCACCGAGCGTTATCTGGCGGACTCCGAGCTGGGCGGCTTCCCCGAACGCGTGATGGACGAGATCGACGAGGCGCTGAAGGCGATCGGCAAGCTCGACCTCGACGCTGGCCCCCCGGCGGGCCGCGCGGCCGGCCGCATGGTGGAATTGATCACCCAGCAGACCTTCGAGCTTGAAGCCTGCGTCGAACTGACCCGCGAGCATGGCTGGGGCCACCGGATCGTCGGCCAGAAGAAGGCGCTGGCGAACCTCATAGAGAGCCGGCTGCGCGACACGGAAAAGCTGCTGGCGACGGCCCTGCCGATGTTGTCGCCGGGCTTCTCGCGTCCCCGCCGGACCGGCCCCAAGCTCGACCAGCCGCCTGATCCGAAGACCGTGACCCGCACGATGACCCTGCTCACCCTGCTGCACGAGACCCGGCTTTGCGCCAACTACGGCGGCTTCTCCGCGATGCACACCAAGGTGACGGAGAAACTGTGGGGCGCGGTCGAGCACTATGTCGAAGAGGTGCTGGACCACCTGCGCACCGGGGACGTGGCGGACCTGGCGATCGCGCACGCTTTCCTGCGCGTCGCCGCCGACGTGATCGGCCTGGTGCGCGACGAAAAGTCCGCCGAACTGGTGCGCCGCCGGGCCGCGACCGCCTGTGCCCCGCCCGACAACACCGTCCTGATCGACGCCTGAGGCGCCTGGGCGCGGGCGCCGGCGCCATGACCCACTCGCGCTGAACTGCGCTTTCGGCTACACGCGCCGCATGATCGCATTCTGGGCCGCGGCCGGCATCCTTTCGGCCGCCGCCGCCATCCTGATTCTGTTCCGCGCCGCCCAGGCCGGCCGGCGCGCAGAGCCGTCCGACGTCACATCCGTCTTCTATCGCCGCCAGCTCGCCGAGATCGGCGACCTGGCCGACCGCGGCCTGATCGGCGAGGACGAGCGCAAGGGCGCCGAGGCCGAGGCCGGGCGGCGGATGCTGGCGGCGGCGGACCAGCCCGCCCTGGCCTGGTCGACCGCGCCCAGCCGCCTGCCGGTGCTGGCCTTCGCCGTCGCCGCGCCCGCCCTGGCGCTCGGCCTCTATCTGGCGGTGGGGTCGCCCGGAACGGCCGACCAGCCGTTTTCCGGGCGCCTGGCCAAGTGGCTCGCCTCGAACCCCTCGAGCTTGCAGCCGCCGGAAATGGCCGCAGTGCTGAGCAAGCTCACCAAGGAGCGGCCGAACGACCCGGAGGGCTTCCGCTTCCTGGCGCTGGCCGACGGCGCTTCGAACAATCCCGCCGGCGCCGTGCGGGCGCTGAAGCACGCCGTGCGGATCGCCCCGCAACGCGGCGACCTGTGGGAAATGCTGGGCGAGGCCGAGGTCTTCCAGGCGGGTGGCGACCTCACCGACGACGCGAAGGTCGCCTTCATCCGGACGCTCCGGCTCGATCCGAAGAACGTCGCGGCCCGCTTCCATCTGGCGCGGGCGCGCATCAAGGCCGGCGACAAGGCCGGCGGCCTCGCCGACTGGCGCGCGCTCCTGGCTGACATGGCGCCCGACGACCCGCGCCGCGCGGACCTACAAGCGGCCATCGCGCAGGCCGAAGGAAGGCCGGCGCCGGTCTCCGTCGCGCCGCAGGGCCTTTCCGGCGACCAGATGACGGCGGTGCGCGGCATGGTGGCGAACCTCGCGCAGCGACTGGCCGCCAGCCCGGACGACCCGGCGGGCTGGGTGCAACTGGTGCGCGCCTATGCGGTGCTGGGCGACACGACCAAGCGTGACGCGGCGCTGAAGACCGCGCGGGCCCGCTACGCCGCCAAGCCCGATGTGCTCGACGCGCTCGCCAAGGCCGCGGCGACGCCGCCGATGAAAACGGGAGCTGGGAAATGAGCTGGCTACCCAAGTCGCCCAAGGCGCGTCGGCGCCTGACCCTGGTGGCGGCCATCGCCCCGGTGCTGGCGCTGGCGGTCGGCCTCACCCTCTGGGGCCTGAGGGACTCGATCTCGTTTTTCTACACGCCCAGCCAGGCCGCCGCGGCGCATCCCCCGGCCGGGCGTTCGGTGCAATTGGGCGGGCTGGTGCGGATGGGCAGCGTCCGCAAGCATCCCGACGGGCGCGTGGAGTTCGTGGTCGCCGACCGCACGGCCACCGACAAGGTGGTGTTCCAGGGCGACTTGCCGGACCTGTTCCGCGAGGGCCAGGGCGTGGTGGCCATGGGCTCTTTCGACCGCGACGGCGTTTTCGTGGCCAAGCAGGTGCTGGCCAAGCACGACGAGAAATACATGCCGCCGAACCTCGCCAAGGCGCTGAAGGCGCAGGGCGAATGGCGCGGCGACGGCTCGACGCCGGACTACGCGAAGGCCAAGCCCGTCACATGATCGCCGAGTTTGGTTCCTTCGCCCTGGTCCTGGGCCTGGCGTTCGCCATCGGCCAGGTCGGCCTGTCGGTGCTCGCGCGCGTCCGCCGCTCGACCGTGCTGGCCGCGGCGGGCGAGGGGGCGGCGCTGGCCGCGTTCGTCGGGGTGGCGATCGCCTTCGCCTGCCTGATCCACGCCTTCGTCACCTCCGACTTCTCGGTGGCCAACGTGGCGGCCAATTCGCACACCGAAAAGCCGATGCTCTACAAAGTGGCCGGCGCCTGGGGCAGCCACGAGGGCTCGATCCTGCTCTGGTGTTTCATCCTGACCGGCTACGGCGCGGCCGCCGCGACGCTCGGCCGCGGCCTGCCGCAGGGGTTGAAGGCGCTGATGGTGGCGGTGCAGGGGGCGCTGGGGACGGTGTTCCTGGCCTATACGGTGTTCGCCTCCAACCCGCTGATGCGCATCGCCGCGCCGCCGGTGGAGGGCGCGTCGCTCAATCCGCTGCTGCAGGATCCGGCGCTGGCGATCCACCCGCCGTTCCTTTACTCGGGCTACGTCGGCATGTCGGTGGTGTTCTCGCTGGCGGTGGCCGCGCTGATCGAGGGGCGGGTGGACGCGGCCTGGGCGCGCTGGGTGCGGCCCTGGGCGCTGGCGGCCTGGAGTTTCCTCACCGTCGGCATCACGCTCGGCGCCTTCTGGGCCTATTACGAGCTCGGCTGGGGCGGCTGGTGGTTCTGGGACCCGGTGGAGAACGCCTCCTTCATGCCCTGGCTGATGGCCACGGCGCTGCTGCATTCGGCGATCGTCACCGAGAAGCGCGGAGCCTTGGCCGGCTGGAGCCTGTTCCTGGCGCTGGGCGCCTTCACGTTCTCGATGCTGGGGGCGTTCCTGGTGCGCTCGGGCGTGCTTACCAGCGTGCATGCCTTCGCGGTCGATCCGCGGCGCGGCGTGCTGCTGCTGATCATCCTGGGCCTGACCTCCGGCTCGGCCTTCGCGCTTTTCGCCTGGCGGGCGCCGAAGCTCAGCCCCGGCGGGGTCTTCGCGCCGATCAGCCGCGAGAGCGCGCTGGTGCTGAACAACATCCTCCTGGCGGCGGCCACCGCGACGGTGCTGCTGGGCACCCTCTATCCGCTGATCCGCGAGGCCCTGACCGGCGAGGCGATTTCGGTCGGGCCGCCCTACTTCAACCTGACCTTCGCGCCGCTGATGGCGGCGCTGGCGATCATCCTGCCGGCCGGGCCGCTGCTCGCCTGGAAGCGCGGCGACCTGCGCGGCGTCGGCCAACGGCTGTGGGTCGCGGCCCTGCTGGCGGTCGCCTGCGGCCTTGCGACCTACGCCCTGGTCAGCCCTCGCAAGGCGCTGGGGGCGCTGGGCGTCGCCATCGGAACCTGGCTGGTGGCCGGCGCGGTGGTCGAGCTGATCGAGCGCACGCGCGCCTTTCGGGTCCCGGCGGCCGACAGCTGGCGGCGGCTGACCGGCCTGCCGCGAGGGGCCTGGGGTATGACGCTGGCGCATCTCGGGCTAGGCGTCTTCGTGCTGGGCGCCTGTTTCGAACTCGGCTGGAGGGGCGAGGCCGCCGAGGCCCTGCCGCTGGGCGGGTCGCTGAACGTGGCGGGCTATCATCTGGTGCTGGAGACCGTCGGACCCGTCGAAGGGCCCAACTTCGACGCCGAGCGCGCCCTGATTCGGGTGACCAAGGCGGGCAAGGCGGTCTGCACCGGTGAGCCCGACCGGCGCTTCTATCCCGCAGGCGGCCAGACCGTCTCGGGCATCGCGCTGTGCTACCGCGGGGCGTCGCACCTCTACATGGTGCTGGGGGAGCGCCGCAGGACGACGGCCGGGACGCCGGTCTGGCTGATCCGCGCCTACTGGAACCCCTGGGCCAGCCTGATATTCCTCGGCCCAGTGATCATGGCGCTGGGCGGACTGACTTCGCTTTCCGATCGCAGGATGCGGCTGGGCGTGGCGCGGCGGCGGGAGCGGCCGGCGTGAGGCTGCGGGCGCTGGCAGCCATGTTTTCGGGCGTCCTGTGCATCGCCGCGGCCGCCGACCCGGCCGACCGCCTGCCCGATCCGGCCCAGGAGGCGCGGGCGCGGGCGATCTTCCAGGACGTGCGTTGCCTCGTCTGCCAGAACGAGTCGATCGACGATTCCGAGGCCGAACTGGCGGCCGACCTGCGTCACGTGGTCCGCGAGCAGGTGAAGGCCGGCCGCAGCGACGCGCAGATCAAGCGCTTCCTGACCGACCGCTACGGCGAGTTCGTGCTGATGACCCCGGCGTTTTCCTGGGGGAACCTGGCGCTGTGGGCCGGGCCGTTCCTGGTGGTGATCCTTGGGGCAGGCCTGCTGCTGACGCGCCTGCGGAACCGATCGGCCGAGGCGGAACTATCGCCTGAGGAGGCGCAGCGTGTGAGACGGCTGTCGCAAACCGACGCCACCTGACATGATTGCGCCCTACAACAGTCTGAATAGCCAACGCAGGCTGTCGGAAACGTAACTTGAGCGCCGTTGCGCTCTCGGGCATCGAACCTAGGTTTACGAGGCGCGTCGTTCGTCAAGGCGGCGCGCAGAGGGAACAGAAGTCATATGACCTCCAAGAAGACCGGCTACCTCCTGGGCGGCGTCGCGGGCGCCGGGGTGCTGATCGCCGCCGTCGCCGGCGCGCAGATGCGCGGCCCGACGATGCACGCCGACCGGCAGGCGCACCTGATCAAGGCCTCGACGGCGCCGATCTTCGCCCCGCCGCCCGGCGCGCCGATGTCCTTCGCCGACATCTTCGACCGCGTGTCTCCGGCGGTGGTCTCCGTCAATGTGACCAGCCGCGTCGACACCAGCGCGCTTCGCCGCATTCCGGGCTTCGAGAACTTCCCCTTCAACCTGCAGCCGCGCGGTGGCCAGGGCGGCGGCGATGACGAGGAGGGCGGCGGCCTTGACGGCGGGCCGGCCACGCCGCCCGGCGCCGGGCGCACCGAAAAGGGCCAGCCGAAGCTGCCGACCCAGCAGTCGGCGGGTTCAGGCTTTTTCATCTCGGCCGACGGCTATATCGTCACCAACAACCACGTGGTCGAGAACGCCGAGACCATCAAGGTCGTGCTGAAGGACGAGACCGAGCTCGACGCCACGGTGGTCGGCCGCGACGAGGCGTCGGACCTGGCGGTCATCAAGGTCAAGGGCGGCCGGACGAACTTCCCGTTCGTGAACTTCGAGAACGCCGGCAAGCCGCGGGTCGGCGACTGGGTGATCGCGGTCGGCAACCCGTTCGGCCTGGGCGGCACGGCCACGGCCGGGATCGTCTCCGCCTATGGCCGCGACATCGGCGACCAATGGGTCGACTACATCCAGATCGACGCCCCCATCAACCGCGGCAACTCGGGCGGCCCGACCTTCGACATCTATGGCCGGGTGATCGGCGTCAACACGGCGATCTTCTCGCCGTCGGGCGGTTCGGTCGGCATCGGCTTCGCGATCCCCGCCGAGGTGGCCGACAACGTCACCAAGCAACTGATTTCCGGCGGCAAGATCCAGCGCGGCTATATCGGCGCGACGATCCAGAACCTGACGCCCGACATGGCCGAGGCCCAAGGGCTGGGCGCGCAAAAGGGGGCGATGGTCTCCGACCTGGTGCCTGGCGGCCCCTCGTCGCGGGCCGGCCTGATGCAGGGCGACGTGGTGGTGGCGGTCAACGGCGTGACCGTGAAGACCTCCACGGAGCTCACCCGCGAAGTCGCCAAGGGCAAGCCCGGCGACGTCCTGCGGCTCGATGTGATCCGCGACGGCAAGCATCGCACCGTCGACGTGCGCTCCGGCGTGCGGCCCTCGGAAAAGGATCTGGCGGCCAACGACAACACGCTGGGCGGCGGCGACCGAGCCACGCCGGCAGTCCCCTCGGCGCCACATCCGACGGTGCTCGGCATGGCGCTGAGCCCGCTCGACGAGCCGACCCGCCGCCGGCTGAATGCTCCGGCCGAGCTGCATGGGGTGGTGGTCGAGAACATCGAACAGAGTTCCGACGCCGGCCAGAAGGGCCTGCGCCGCGGCGACGTGATCGTGCAGGCGGGCGGACGGCCGGTGACCAGCGTCGCCGACGTCGCCGCCGCGGTCGACAGCGCCAAGAAGGCGCGTCACACCGGCGTGCTGCTGGGTATCTTCCGGCAGGGCCGCACGACGTTCCTGGCGCTGAAGATTACGGGCTAGGCCAGAGGCTTTCGCGGGGGCGACCGACAATGCGAATCCTGATCGTCGAAGACGACCTCGAGGCGGCCGATGCGATGGAGCGCGGCCTCTCCGAGGCGGGCAACGCCTGCACGCGCGCGGCGGACGGCGAGGAGGGCCTGACCGCCGCCCGCGACGGCGAGTTCGACGTGATGATCGTCGACCGCATGATGCCGAAGATGAACGGCGTGCAGCTGATCGAGACCCTGCGGCGCGAAGGCGACCAGACGCCGGTGCTGTTCCTCTCGGCGCTCGGCGAGGTGGGCGACCGGGTCGCGGGATTGCAGGCCGGCGGCGACGACTATCTGGTCAAGCCCTATGCCTTCGCCGAGTTGATCGCCCGGGTCGAGGCGTTGGCCCGGCGCCGCGAGACCGGCTCGGTGCAGACGCTGCTGCGGGTCGGCGAGCTGGAGATGGACCTGATCGGTCGCACCGTGCACCGCCAGGGCAAGGAGATCGACCTGCAGCCGCGCGAGTTCCAGCTGCTGGAGTTCATGATGCGGCACGCCGGCCAGTCGGTGACCCGCACCATGTTGCTGGAAAAGGTCTGGGAATATCACTTCGACCCGCAGACCAACGTCATCGACGTGCACATCTCGCGCCTGCGCTCGAAGATCGACAAGGGCTTCGACCGGCCGATGCTGCAGACCGTGCGCGGGGCCGGCTACCGGTTGGATGCGTAGCGCTTCCGCGAGCCTTCTCCACTTGCGGGAGAAGGTGGCCCGCCCAGCGGGTCGGATGAGGGGGCGCGCCAACCTCTACAGCACGCAAGGCCGGCTGGTCATCGAAGCCGCCGGCCACCGTCGGGCTCCGATCGACCCCACATCCGTCAGCCTGCGGCTGCCACCTTCTCCCGCAAGGGGAGAAGGGAACGAGACTTCGCGCTGATGCGCCTGCCGCGCATCTTCCGGACCACGCCGTTTCGGCTGACGCTGCTGATCCTGGCGCTGTTCCTCAGCGCCGCCAGCGCCTTCCTGGCCTATGTCTATGTGGCGACGGCGGGCGAGGCGACGCGCCGAACCGACCAGGACATCACCCGCGAGATGCACTCGCTGGTCGCCACCTACGACCGCGCCGGGGTGGACGCGGTCAACCAGTCGGTGATCGAGCGGGCGGCGAGCGAGCGGCCGTTCCTCTACGTCCTGATGAACAAAGACCAGAAGCGGATCTCCGGCTCCATCGCCGAGAGCCCGGTGGACGACTTCACCGGCCCCGCCACCTGGACCAGCTTCTCGGTGACCGACCAGGTGCAGGGCCGCACCGTCAAGCATCCGGCGCGCGGCCTGCAGCAGCGGCTGCGCGGCGGCCCGATCCTGTTCGTCGGCTCGGACGTCGGCGCCGATGAGGCCTATGTGAACAAGATCACCCGCGCCATGCAGGGCGCCGGCGCGTTGGTCATCGTGCTGGGCTTGGCGGTGGGCGTGCTGGTGAGCCGCAATGTCACCCGGTCCATGGCGGGCCTGACGGAGGTGGTCGACGCGGTGCGCAACGGCGACCTAGGGGCCCGCGCGCCGGTGCGCGGCACGCGCGACGAGTTCGACGAGCTGGCCTCGGGCGTCAACGAGATGCTCGACCGGCTGGAGCGCTCCATGGCCGGCCACCGCCACGCCGGCGACGCCATCGCCCACGACCTGCGCTCGCCGCTGACCCGCCTGCGCGCGCGGCTGGAGGTGGCGTACCTGGACGTCGAGGCGGGCAAGGGCGATCCGACCCAGGCGCTGGCCCAGGCTCTGGAAGACACCGACGGGGTGCTGAAGACCTTTGGCGCGGTGCTGGCCATCGCCCGGCTGCAGGCCGCCGGCGCGGCGCCGGACCCGGTGCTGTTCGACCCCTCAGACCTGGCGGCCAACATCTCCGAACTCTACGAGCCGCTCTGCGAGGACAAGGGCGTCGACTTCGCCGCGGAGCTCGCCAAGGGCTTGCAGGCGCGCGGCAACCGCGAGTTCATCGCCCAGGCCCTGGCCAACATCCTCGACAATGCGGTGAAATACACCCCGGCCGGCGGGGCGATCATGCTGCGCGTGCGCCGCAGGTCGTCCGGCGAGATCGAATTCTCGGTGACCGATACTGGCCCCGGCGTCCCGGAGGGCGACCGCGAGCGCGTGGTGCAGCGCTTCGTGCGCCTGGAGAACAGCCGCAACCAGCCGGGGGCCGGCCTCGGCCTGTCGCTGGTCGCCGCCGTGGCGGAGGCTCACGGAGGGCGCCTCGAACTCGCCGAAGGTCCCGGCAAGGTCGGCGCGCTGGGGCCGGGCCTGCGCGTCGCCCTGGTGCTGCCCCGGCCGGCCTAGCGATTGGGGACAGCCGCCTCCCGGGGGCTCATCCCAGTGGATGTCGCGTTCAGCGGGCGAGCTCGTAGACGCCGGTCACATCGACCCTCACCTTCAGCTCGCCGGGCGAGATGACGGTCTGGTCGGCCACGGCGCTGCGAGCGGCGACACTGAACATCGGCCTTGGCGGCTGGGCCGCGAAATCAGCGCCTTCGCTTAGCGACACCAGCCGTAGGACCCGATAGCCGGTGGCCTTCGCATAGAGTTCGGCCTTGGCCTGAAGGGCGCGCACCGCCCTTTCCCGGGCGGCGTCCTCGGCTGCGGCCGGATCGTTGAGGCCAAAGGCGATGCCGTTGACCTGGTTGCCGCCGGCGGCGACCGCGGCATCGACGGCGCGCCCCAGCCGGCTGAGATCGTGCACGGTCACCGCCACCTGGTTGGATGCCTGGTAACCGGTGAGCCGCGGCGGCTGGTTCTGCTCATAGGCGTACTGCGCGCTGACGTTCAGCCCAGAGGTCCGGATGTCCTTCGCCGCGATGCCCGATTTCGTCAGCGCCGCGACCACCTGGTTCATGCGCGTCGAGTTGTCCGCAAGCGCTTCGGCGGCGGACCTTGCAATGGAGGTGACGCCCAGGTTGATCGACGCCATGTCAGGGGCCGCGTTGATTTCGCCGTCGGCCGCGAGATTGAGGGTGGTCGCGCGAAACACCGCGTCGGCGGCCGGAGCCGCCGCCTGGGCCAGAGCGGGGGACGTCGCGACGCCCGCGAGCAGCAAGGCGAGCGCCGCGGCGGGCAGGAAGGTCTTCATCGCCAACTCCTTCGAAAATCTAGGTGTCCCGATTCCGAAGTTCGCCAGCGCCTGCGGCTGCCGTGGGCGAACTTCAGATCCAGCACACTAGCGGCGCCAGGCTCGCAGGGCGCGCATGAACGCAAGCTTTAACGCCCCGGGTCCCTGCAGGTCGGCGAACCGGGACCGGGTCATTCCGCTGGGGCCAAGTCCCAGGGGTGACGCCGGCCGCCGGGGCGGGCAAGGATTGATCGATGATGCTTGCCGAACAGCTAAGCCCGTGCGGCCCGGTCGTCGACCTGAAAGCCGCGGCGCGCGCGCGAGGGTTCGTCGAAGCGAGCCTCTGGACCGAGCGGCTGGAGC
>JBIOED010000034.1:0-24877 GCA_044445675.1 Caulobacterales bacterium
GCGGCCTGCCTGAGGAACTGCACCACCACGTCGAAGCTCTCGAAGGGGTGATGGACCAGGATGTCCTTCTCGCGAATCGCGGCGAAGCAGTCGCCGCCGTGGTCGCGGATGCGCTCCGGAAAGCGCGGCTCGAACGGCTTGAACTTCAGGTCCGAACGGTCGGCCGGGATCAGCTGGTTGAGCTCGTCCAGGCCCAGCAGGCCGTCGACCAGGACGATATCCTGCGATTCGGCGTGCAGGTTGGAACAGATGAAGGTCTGCAGCTCCTCGGGCATGGTCGCGTCGATCTCGACGCGCACCACCGAGCCCATGCGCCGCTGCTTCAGCGCCGCCTCGAACTCGCGGAACAGGTCCTCGGCCTCTTCCTCGAACTCCACGTCGGAATCGCGGATCACCCGGAAGACGCCCTGCGCCTGGATCTCGCAGCCCGGGAACAGGTGATCGAGGAACAGGCCGACGAGGCCTTCCAGCGAGACGACGCGGCGCTCCGACCTGTGGCGTCCCTTGGTCGGGGCCGGCAGCGGCCAGAAACGCGCCACCTGGGCCGGCACCGGCACCAGGGCGTAAAACATCCGCCCGTCCGCCAGGCGCCGCAGCTTCAGCACCAGCGAGAAGGCCAGGTTGGGGATGAACGGGAACGGGTGGGCCGGGTCGATGGCCAAGGGGGTGAGCACCGGGAACAGTTGGGAGGCGAAGGGCTCTTCCAGGGCGTCGAGTTCGGCGTTGGTGACGTCGGCTGCGGCGACCACATTCAGGCCTTCCGCCGCCAGTTCCGTCCAGAGTTCGCGCCAGCGCGTCTGCTGGTCGCCCATCAGGTCGGCGGTTTCGGCGTTGACCCGCTCAAGCTGCTCGGCCGGCGTCAGGCCATCCTCGCTGGTCACCCGCACGCCTTCGCGCACCTGAGCGCGCAAGCCCGCGACGCGGACCATGTAGAACTCGTCGAGGTTATTGGCGCTGATCGCCAGGAAACGCAGGCGTTCGAGCAGGGGGTGGCGCGGGTTCTTGCTCTCGGCGAGCACCCGGCGGTTGAAGGCCAGCCAGGACAGCTCGCGGTTGAAGAATCTGGCCGGAGACGCGGCCAGATCCCCGTCCCAGGCGAGCGGCGCGCGCGCGGCCTCGTTCGCAGCGTTGGCGGCGACGGGCGCGGCGTAGCTCATCAAGGCGTCTCCGGAACAGGCAAGGGCGACAGGATTTTGAGCCGCCGGTGTGACGGCTTCAAGTCATCCCTCGAAAAGGTCAAGATTTTCGATATTGCCCTCCAGGATCTCGCGCGCGAGGACCCTTGAAATCGGCCGCATCAGCCCGTCTTCGGTCTCATCCAGGCGGCGCACGATCTCTTGCGCGCCGGGGATCGATCTTTCCATGCGCCGCAGCAGGTAAGGATAGACGTCGTCGTGCGGGCGAATGTTCCGCTCGCGGAAGAATTTCTCAAGCACGCCGCCCAGCACCTGGTCGTCGGGCGCCGCGATCTCGGCGACCATCAAGGCGTTCAGCCGCGAGCGCAGGTCCGGCAGGTCGGCGGGCCAGGCCGCCGGCGGCTTGCGGGCGGTCAGGAGCAGGCTTGCGCCTTCATGCGCGGCCAGGTTGATCAGGTGGAACAGCGCCTCTGCGTCGATCCCGCGGTCAACGTCCTCCAGCAACACGGAGCGCCCCGCGGCGGCGGCCACATCCGGGGCGTCGCGATCGAGGATCGCCGCCTTGGCGCCGGCCGCCCAGGCGCGGGCCAAGTGTGTTTTGCCGACGCCCTCGGGGCCGACCAGCACCAGCGTCCCGCCAGGCCAGCGCGGCCAGGCGTCCAGCACCGCGAGCGCCTCTGCGTTGGAAGGCCCGCGAATGAAATCGGCGCGGGTATGGGCGGCGGCCCTGCGAAGGCTCAGCCGAAGTTGCCTGGCCATGCGCCCGCTATCCTCGTTGGCTCAGAGCGTGTCGTTGGCCGCCTTGGCCGCGCCGCCGACCACCAGCGTCCAGCCTTCGGGCTTGAGCAGTTCGATCGGCGAGAAGCGGACCTTGTAGTCCATCTTCTCGGAGCCGCGCACCCAATAGCCCAGGTAGACGTACGGCAGGCCGGTCAGGCAGGCCTGGACCACGTGATCCAGGATCACGAAGGAGCCCAGGCTGCGGCGGCTCTGGTTCGGGTCGTAGAAGCTGTAGACCAGGGAAAGCCCATCGCTCATCACATCCACCAGGGCGCAGGCCACCAGGTCGCCCTCGACGCCGGGCGCGGCGCGGCTGCGGTACTCGATGACGTGCGTGCGGACCGCGGTGTCTTCGACCATGGCCACATAGTCAGGCCAAGTCATCTCGGCCATGCCGCCGTCGGCGTGGCGGGTGGTCAGGTAGCGGCGGAGCAGGTCGAACTGCTCCATTGTGGCTTCGGCCTCGACAAGACGGCGCTCCAGGTCCTCGTTGCGGGCGATCGCCTTGCGCTCGGAGCGCGAGAAGATGTAGTCCGCGGCGGGAATCCGGGCGGAGATGCAGGCCGTACAGGCCTCGCAGGCCGGGCGGTAAGCGATGTTCTGCGAGCGGCGGAAGCCGACCTGGGTCAGGCTGTCGTTGACGCTCGCCCCGTCGGACAGCGGCAGGTGGGCGAACACCTTCCGCTCATGGCGTTCGGGAAGATAGGGGCACGGCGACGGGGCGGTCAGGAAGAACCTGAGCTGTCGGGACGGAAAATGCTGCGTCACGGACTTGCAGTCGCCTTCATGCCGATGCGCCTCGGCGTCGATTAGGCGTCATGCCGCGCCCCGGCGCAAGGGCTGTCGACGCCTCGGACTATGGGCCGCGGTCCGGCGGTAGCACGGGCGCCTCGCGCAACAACACGATAGCGATGCGGCGGTTGCCGGGCAGCGTCGGATCGTCAGGATAAAGCGGCTCCGAGGTCGCCTTGCCGGAGACCTGGTAGACGCGGTCCGCATCGACGCCGGCGCCCTGCAGGATCTTGCGCGAGGCGTCGGCGCGGTTCGCCGAGAGCGGCCAGTCGCCGTCGGACTTGCCGCCTTGGCCGGTGTTGGCGCTGGTGTGGCCGTAGATGCTGATCCGGTTGGGCAACCGGTTGATGATCTTGGCGATGGCCCGCAACAGCAGCTTGGCCCGGTCGTTGGGCGTCGCGGTGCCCTCGTTGAACATCGACCGGCCTTCCTGGTCCACCAGCTGGATGCGCAGGCCCTCGGGGGTCTGGTCGATGATGATGTTCTTGGAGAGTTCGGCGAGCTCCGGCATGTCCTGCAAGGCTTGGCGCAATGACTGGGCGGCGGAGGCGAACGCCGCGGCCTCGCGCCGGGCCTGGTCGAGCTTCGTCTGGTCCATCGCCTGCTGGTCGCTGGACGCCTTGCCGCCGTCCCTCGACTTGCCGTCGTCGGGGTGCTTGGAGTCGGGGCTCGCGTCCTGCACGATCGACTGCGAGCCGTTCTGCTTGGCGCCGTCGTTGCCCAGCGCCGTGCCCGCCAGGATGCCGCCGGCGCCGGAGGTGGTCTCCGAGACGCTGGCCGGCGCGAAATAGTCGGCGATGCCGCGCTTCTGTTCCGGCGACGTGGTGTTGATCAGCCACATCAGGAGGAAGAAGGCCATCATCGCCGTCACGAAGTCGGCATAGGCGACCTTCCAGGCGCCGCCGTGGTGACCCCCGCCGGCGCTCCTCTTGATGCGCTTGATGATGATCGGCCGTTCGCCGCTCACCGACATGGTCCGCCCCGGTCTAGCCTGTTACGAGGGGCGCAGGGTGCGCAGGCTCCCGTTAAGATGCCGTTGCATGCAGGGTTAAGGAGCTTCTCGAATGAAGGTGGCGTTCGCCGGACTGGGCGTGATGGGCTTCCCGATGGCCGGCCATCTGGCCAAGGCCGGTCATGAGATGGCGGTGTTCAACCGCAGTTCGGACAAGGCGGCCCGCTGGGTGGCCGCGCACGGCGGCCGGGCCGGCGCGACCGTCCCCGACGCCGCGGCCGGGGCGGAGGTCTTCGTGCTCTGCGTCGGAAACGACGACGACGTGCGCGAGGTGGTCAGACAGGCCCTGCCAGCCATGGCGCCGGGCGGCGTCGTGGTCGACCACACCACGACTTCCGCGGTGGTGGCCCGCGAGATGGCGGCGCTGGCCGCCAGCGACGGTCGCGCCTTCGTGGACGCGCCGGTGTCCGGCGGCCAGGCAGGCGCCGAGAACGGCCAACTGACCATCATGTGCGGCGGGGCGCCGGACGCATTCGCCCGCATCGAGCCGGTGATCGCCGCCTACGCCAAGGCGATCCGCCTGATGGGCGGCCCGGGCTCGGGCCAGCTCACCAAGATGGTCAACCAGATCTGCATCGCCGGTGTGGTCCAGGGGCTTGCCGAAGGCCTGCACTTCGCCAAGCGGGCAGGCCTCGACCCCCAGGCGGTCTACGAGGCGATCTCCAAGGGCGCGGCCCAGTCCTGGCAGATGGACAACCGCTGGAAGACCATGAGCGAGGGCAAGTTCGACTTTGGCTTCGCGGTGGACTGGATGCGCAAGGACCTGGGGCTGGTGCTGGACGAAGCGGGCGCCAACGGCGCGGCGCTGGACGCGACCGCCATGGTCGACGGCTTCTACGCCGACATCCAGAAGATGGGCGGCGCACGCTGGGACACCTCCAGCCTGGTGGCGCGGCTGGAGAAGCCGTTTTGATCCTTGAAACCGAACGTCTCGCGCTCAACGAACTGACCGCCGATGACGGCCCGTTCATCCTGGAGCTGCTGACCAGCCGCGGCTTTCGGGAGAATATCGGTGACCGCGGCGTCAGCGACCTGGACGGCGCACGGGGCTACATCGAGCGGACCCGCGCGGGTTACGCCGCCAACGGCTTCGGCCTGTGGCGGGCCGACCTGAAGGCGACCGGCGAGCCCGCGGGCCTTTGCGGGCTTGTCAAGCGCGAGGGGCTGGACGATCCGGACGTCGGCTATGCCTTCCTGGAGCGGTTCTGGGGCCTGGGGCTCGCGTCGGAGTCGGCGGCGGCGACGCTGGCCTATGGCCGCGAGGTCGTGGGCCTGTCGACCATCGTGGCGATCACCACGCCGAAGAACCTGGGCTCCATCGCGGTGCTCAAGAAGATCGGCATGCGGGACGCCGGCGCGATCCAGCTCCCGGGTCATGACGGCGAGAGCAGCTACTTCGTCGTCGATTGGCTATGACCATCGTCACCCGCCGGGTCGCCGCCAACGGCTTCGATTTCGCGGTGGACGAGGCGGGCGAGGGCGGCCACCTCGCCCTGTGCCTGCACGGCTTTCCGGAGAGCCGGTTTTCCTGGCGCTACCAGCTGCCGCTATTGGCGCAGATGGGCTACCGCGCCTGGGCGCCGGACCTGCGCGGCTATGGCGAGACGGAGCCCAAGCCCAGGGCGGTGTCCGCCTATGTCATCGACCGGCTGATCGAGGATGTCGCCGCCCTGATCGACGCCAGCGGGGCCACGTGCGTCACCCTGATCGGCCACGACTGGGGTGCGGGCCTCGCCTGGACCTTCGCCGCCAACCGGATCCGGCCGCTGGAGCGCCTGGTGATCATGAACGTGCCGCATCCGGCGGTGATGGCGGCGCATCTGCGCCGCTCCTGGGCCCAGCTGGGGAAGTCCTGGTACATGGCGTTCTTCCAGCTTCCCGTGGTTCCCGAGCGCGCCCTGACCGCCAAGGATGCGCGGGCCATCCGCAACGCCTTCCACGCCATGGCCATCGACAAGTCCACCTTCACGCCGGACGTCCTCGACCGCTATGCGGCCGACGCCCAGCGGCCCGGGGCGATTACCGGCATGGTCAACTGGTATCGCGCCGCCTTCCGCCTGGGCGGCAAGCTCCGCGGGCCGTGGCCGACGATCGAGACGCCGACCCTGATCGTCTGGGGCGAAGAAGACGCCGCGCTCGGGATCGAGCTGCTGGACGGGACCGAAGCCTACGTCGGCGACCTGACGATCGAGCGCCTGCCGGGCGTCTCGCACTGGGTGCAGCAGGAGGCGCCGGAAGCGGTGAACGCGATCCTGAAGGGGTGGCTCTCTAGTGTGCTGGATCTGAAGTTCGCCTGCTCCACGGGCCACGCGCCGAGCGAACTTCAGATCCAAGAAGCACACTAGAAACATGGACTTGCTAGTGTCCTCCTCAATTCCGAACTTCGCCAGAGCCTGCCGCAAGTGCTTGCGAACTTCGGAATCGGGACACTAGGCCCCGAGCAGCTTCGCCGCCCTCGGCGCGAAATAGGTGATCACGCCCGCCGCCCCGGCGCGCTTGAAGGCGCCGAGGCTTTCGAGGATGGCGCGCTCTTCATCCAGCCAGCCGTTCTGGGCGGCGGCCATCAGCATCGCGTATTCGCCCGAGACCTGGAACGCGAAGGTGGGCATGGCGAAGGCGTCGACCACCTGGCGGACGATGTCGAGGTAGGGCATGCCCGGCTTGACCATGACCATGTCGGCGCCCTCGGCGATATCGAGCGCGACCTCACGCAGCGCCTCGGCGTGGTTGGCGCTGTCCATCTGGTAGGTCTTCTTGTCGGCCGGGTTCGCCACCGATCCGGTCCCCAGCTTCCCGGAGCCGATAGCCTCGCGGTAGGGGCCATAGAAGGCCGAGGCGTACTTGGCCGCATAGGACATGATCATCACGTCCTGCAGGCCCTCGGCCTCGAGCGCCTGCCGCAACGCGCCGCACCGGCCGTCCATCATGTCCGAAGGCGCGAGGATGTCGCAGCCGGCCCGGGCCTGCATCAGGCCCTGGGCGACCAGGCGTTCAATGGTGGCGTCGTTGAGGATGCGGCCGTTCTCCACCAATCCGTCGTGGCCATGGTCGGTGAAGGGGTCGAGCGCCACGTCGCACATGATCCCGACTTCCGGGGCGGCGTCCTTCATGGCCTTCACCGTCCGCGCGATCAGGCCGTCGGCGTCGTGGGCCAGGGAGCCGTGGGCGTCCTTCTTGCTCCCGTCGATGTGCGGGAAGACGGCGATGGCCGGGATGCCGAGCGCCTTGGCCTGCCGGGCGGCGGCGGCGGCTTCCTTCGTCGACAGGCGGTGGACGCCGGGCATGGAAGCCACTGGGACCTGGCCATCGCCTTCGTGCACCACCATCGACCAGATCAGGTCCGACGGCGTCAGCACGGTCTCGCGCACCAGCCGGCGAACCCAGTCGGCCTGGCGCAGGCGCCGCAGGCGCAGGGCGGGATAGGCGGCGAGGGGGGCTTTGGTCATTTGCGGGCGTGTGAACCTTCGTGTTGCAGCGTGCAAGCCTCGAAACATTTGACAGGCGCCCGCGCGCGGGGCGAGTCACCTCGCCTATGGATTTCACCCTCACCGAAGATCAGCGGGCCATCGAAGACGCTGCGCGCGCCTTCGCCGCCGCCGAACTCGCGCCGCATTCCGCCCGCTGGGACGCCGAGAGCCACTTTCCGGTCGACGTGCTGAAGAAGGCCGCGCAGTTGGGTTTCGCGGGCCTCTATGTGCAGGAGGATGTGGGCGGCTCGGCGCTCTCCCGGCTGGACGCCTCGATCGTCTTCGAGCGGCTGTCCTACGGCGATGTTTCCACCGCGGCCTTCATCTCGATCCATAACATGGCCTCCTGGATGATCGACCGGTTCGCCTCCGACGACCTGCGCCGCCGCTACCTGCCCAGGCTGACCACCATGGAGCTGATCGCCTCCTACTGCCTGACCGAGCCGGGGTCGGGCTCCGACGCGGCGGCGCTCCAG
Organism: Caulobacterales bacterium; assembly: GCA_044445675.1. Classification (GTDB taxonomy): domain Bacteria; phylum Pseudomonadota; class Alphaproteobacteria; order Caulobacterales; family Caulobacteraceae; genus Phenylobacterium. Next base: position 7,664 of record JBIOED010000034.1, read on the forward strand.
ACCACGGCCCGCAAGGACGGCGACCACTACGTCCTGAATGGGTCCAAGGCGTTCATCTCGGGCGCCGGAACGTCCGACATCTACGTCGTGATGGTTCGCACCGGCGGGCCGGGGCCGAAGGGGGTCTCCGCCGTGGTTGTGGAGAAGGACACCCCCGGCCTGTCGTTCGGAGCCCAGGAGAAGAAGATGGGCTGGAAGTCACAGCCCACGGCGCAAGTGAATTTCGACGACTGCCGCGTGCCCGACGCCAACCGGATCGGCCAGGAAGGCGAAGGCTTCCGTTTCGCCATGGCCGGTCTCGACGGCGGGCGGATCAATATCGCCTCATGCTCGCTCGGCGGCGCGGGCCTGGCGCTGGACACCGCCAAGGCGCACCTGGAGACCCGCAAACAGTTCGGCAATGCGCTGAAGGATTTCCAGGGCCTGCAATGGCGGCTGGCCGACATGGCCACGGAGCTGGAGGCCGCCCGGCTTATGGTGCGACGCGCGGCCAACGCGCTCGACAACCGCGACCCGCAGGCCACCAAATATTGCGCCATGGCCAAGCGGCTGGCCACCGACACGGGCTTCGAGGTCGCCAACCAGGCCCTGCAGCTGCATGGCGGCTATGGCTACCTGCAGGACTTCCCGCTGGAGCGGATCGTGCGTGACCTGCGCGTCCACCAGATCCTTGAAGGCACCAACGAGATCATGCGGGTGATCACGGCCAGGGAGTTGTTCCGGCAATGAGCGGCGAGCCTGAAGTCATCGCCCGCGTCGAGGGCGCAGTGGGCCGGATCACCCTGAACCGGCCGCAGGCGCTGCACGCGCTGACCACCAACATGTGCCGGTCGATGATCGAAGCGCTGGTGGCCTGGCGGGACGATCCGGCCGTCGAGCTGGTGCTGATCGATCATGCGGGCGAGCGCGGGTTCTGCGCCGGCGGCGACATCCGCATGCTGGCCGAGAGCGGGGCCGGGGACGGCCGCCTGGCCCGCGAGTTCTTCTTCACCGAGTACCGGCTGAACGCGCTGCTGCACGACTATAGGAAGCCGCTTGTCGCGGTCATGGACGGGATCACCATGGGTGGCGGCGTCGGCCTGTCGCGGCCCTGCCGGTTTCGCGTGGCGACGGAGCGGACAACTTTCGCCATGCCCGAGACCGGCATCGGCCTGTTCCCGGACGTCGGCGGCGGCTGGTACCTGTCGCGGATGAGCGACCATGTGGGGCTGTGGCTGGCGCTCACCGGGGCGCGGATCAAGGCCGCCGACTGCGAACTCACGTGCATCGCCACCGACTATGTGGAGAGCGCGCGCGTTCCGGAGCTGAAGGCCCGCATCGTCGCCGATCCGGCGGCCGTCGAGACCCTGCTGACGGAGTTCGAAGGCGATGCTGGCCGCCCGGCCCTCGCCGCGCAGCAGGACGAGATCGCCCGGCTCTTCGCCGGCGACAGTGTCGAGGCGATCGTGGCGGACCTGCGCGCGGCCGACAGCGGCTGGGCGCGCGAGCAACTCGCCGTCCTGGCCACAAAGTCGCCGCAGACCCTGAAGGTCGCCTTCCGCCAGCTGCGGCGAGGCGGCGCGATGACGCGATTTGCCGACAACATGACCATGGAATACCGGATCGGCGCACGGGTGGTGCAGCGGCACGACTTCCTGGAGGGCGTCCGCGCGGTGATCGTCGACAAGGACAACGCGCCCAGGTGGAATCCGCCGACACTGGAAGGCGTCACCGAGGCGATGCTGGACGGCATTTTCGCGCCCCTGCCTTCCCCTGAGGAGTGGTCGCCTCTACCTTGACGCCAAGGCGGCGCTGAAGCGCGGCCGTTGGGAGGATGCACACGATGAAATCCAAGCTGATGCTCGCGACGGCGCTCGCCGCGGCGTTCACCGCGGGCGCCGCGGCCCATGCGGCGCCGTCCGCCGCCATCACTGCCGCTGTCGCCGACAAGGCGCGTCCCGAAGCGGACACCAAGCGCGACGCGGACCGCAAGCCCGCGCAGATGCTGGAATTCGCCGGCGTGAAACCCGGCCAGACCGTGGTCGACCTGATCCCCGGCGGCGGGTATTTCACCCGCATCTTCTCCAAGGCTGTGGGGCCGAAGGGCACGGTCTATGCGGTGGGCGGCCCGCCGCGCGTCTCCAAGGACCCCGCCAAGCCCGCGCCGACGCCGGCCCAGGACACCATCGCTGCGGATCCCGACTATTCCAACGTGAAGTCGATCCACGTCCCGCTGGCCGGAGGGCTTTCGATCCCCACCAAGGCCGACGTGGTCTGGACGGCGCAGAACTATCATGACGTGAAGAACGTCCCCAACATCGACATGCTGGCCTTTGACAAGGCGGTCTACAATTCGCTGAAGCCAGGTGGCGTGTTCGTCGTGCTCGACCACGCGGCCGCGCCCGGCGCCATGGTGACCAACACGCTACATCGCATCGATCCGGCGGTGGTGAAGAGGGAAGTCGAGGCGGCGGGTTTCAAGTTCGACGGTGAGAGCAAGGTGCTCGCCAACGCGGCCGACGACCACACCAAGCCGGTCTTCGACCCGTCCCTGCGGGGCCATACCGACCAGTTCATCTACAAGTTCCGCAAGCCGAAGTAAGCGTCCGTTACAACGAGGATTTTCATGACCCGCATCGCCTTCATCGGCCTTGGCAACATGGGGGGCGGGATGGCCGCCAACCAAGCCAAGGCGGGCCATGAAGTTCTGGCCTTCGACCTGTCCGCCGCCGCCCTGCAAAAGGCGGTGGCGGCCGGCTGCCAGGCGGCAGGCTCGGCAGCGGCCGCGGTGAAGGGCGCCGAGGCGGTCATCACCATGCTACCGGCCGGCCAGCATGTGCGCGCCGTCTATGCGAACGAGATCATTCCGAACGCCGCGCCCAGCGCCCTGCTGATCGACTGCTCGACCATCGACGTGGAGAGCGCGCGGGCGGTCGCCGCCCAGGTGACCGAGGCCGGTTTCCGCTTCGCCGACGCCCCGGTCTCCGGCGGTCAGGCGGGCGCGGAGGCCGGAACCCTGGCCTTCATGGTCGGCTGCGCGGAGGCCGACTTCGCCGCGGTCGAAGGGCTGATCGGGCCGATGGCGCGGGCGACCATCCGCGCCGGCGACCATGGGGCGGGCCAGGCGGCCAAGATCTGTAACAACATGGTGCTGGGCGCCTCGATGATCGCGGTCTGCGAGGCCTTTGCCCTGGCCGAGAAGCTCGGCCTCGACCCGGAGCGGTTCTTCGAGATCGCTTCGAAGTCGTCGGGCCAGTGCTGGAGCCTGACCAGCTATTGCCCTTGGCCCGGCCCGGTGCCCTCCGCGCCGTCCAACCGAAGTTACGAGGGGGGCTTCGCCACCGCCATGATGCTCAAGGACCTGAAACTGGCCCAGGAGGCCGCAGCCAAGGCCGGGGCGGCGACCCCGCTCGGCGCGCAGGCCGAGGGGCTCTATGCCCTGTTCGACAGGCTGGGCGGCGGCGGCAAGGACTTCTCGGCGATCCTTGAGCTGTTCCGCGGAAATTCTCCGATCTAAGTAACCGCCGTTCACGAATTTTCGTGGGCTTGTGACCAAAGGTCATGGAACGTGGCGTCCCGGCTTATGGACAACGCCGGGCATCGGCGCCAAAACCGAGGCCGTATCAGAGGGAACCGGTGGTCCGCGCGAGTCATCGAACGCGGGATCCGGGAAAAGACGTCGATGGATTACCGAGCCGCGTTCGAAGACGCCCTGCAGAATATTCGTTCGGAAGGGCGCTACCGCGTGTTCGCCGACCTGAAACGGCATCGCGGCGCGTTTCCGCGCGCCACCTGGACGCGCGCCGACGGTTCGGAAGCCGACGTGGTGGTCTGGTGCTCCAACGACTATCTCGGCCAGGGGCAGAACCCGGTGGTCACCGAGGCCATGAAGCAGGCGATCGACGAGGCCGGCGCCGGCTCAGGCGGCACCCGCAACATCTCGGGCACGACGCACTATCACGTGGAGCTGGAGCGCGAGCTCGCCGATCTGCACCACAAGGAAGCGGCGCTGCTGTTCACCTCCGGCTATGTCTCCAACGAGGCGTCCCTTTCGACGCTCTACAAAATCCTGCCCGGGCTGATCGTCTTCTCCGATGCGCTGAACCACAATTCGATGATCAGCGGTATCCGCGCCGGCAAGGGTGCGCGGCACATTTTCCGCCACAACGACCTGGCGCATCTGGAAGAGCTGCTGGCGGCCGCCGATCCGGCGGCGCCCAAGCTGGTCGCCTTCGAGAGCGTCTATTCCATGGACGGCGATATCGCCGACCTGCCGGCGACGTTGGCGCTCGCCAAGAAATACGGCGCCATGACCTATCTCGACGAGGTCCACGCGGTCGGCATGTACGGTCCGCGCGGGGCCGGCGTGGCGGAGCGCGACGGGGTGATGGGCGAGATCGACATCATCGAAGGCACGCTAGGCAAGGCATTCGGGGTGATGGGCGGCTATATCGCCTGCGACGCGGTGATCGCCGACGCGATCCGCAGCTACGCCGACGGCTTCATCTTCACCACCTCGATCCCGCCAGCCCTCGCCGCGGGCGCCGTGGCCTCGATCCGTTACCTCAAGGCGCATGACGAGGTCCGCGTCGCGCACCAGGAGCGCGCCGCCGCCCTGAAGGCGCGGATGATCAAGGCTGGTCTGCCGGTCATGCCCAGCGTCTGCCACATCGTGCCGGTGCTGGTGGGCGACGCCGTCCACTGCAAGCTGGTGAGCGACATCCTGCTTGAGGACCACGGCGTCTACGTCCAGCCGATCAACTATCCGACTGTGCCGCGCGGCACGGAGCGCCTGCGCTTCACCCCGTCGCCGGCCCACACCGACGAGATGATGGATCACCTGGTCGCGGCGCTGGAAAAGCTCTGGGTCCGCTGCAACATCCAGCGCGTGGGCGGCGTCGCAGCGTAATCTCGCGATCCCTCTCGCCTCGGTCGCGGGGGGTGGAGCCGTGGTGCGGACAGACGCCGCTACGCGTCGTCGGCCCGACAGGTGGCCGTCCAGCCGCCAGTGAATGTGCGAATCTCGCCCACCGCCAACTCGTGCAGCGCGCCGCGGGTCTGGATGTTGAACCGGTCGCCCAGACGCGGCGCCAGCGGCGAACGCGACCAGATCACAACCTCGCCGGTCTCGCCGAAGTCCTCGTCGAAGATTTCATAGCCCGAAGCGCTGAATGGGCGCAGGCCACTCCTCGAGCTCAGCATGGCTACTTTCCTCTCCGTACGCCACGGCCAAGCCCGATCTGCTTGGCGAAGTCGGAGCGCCGCGCAGCATAGGCTGGCGCCACCATCGGATAGTCGGGGGCGAGGCCCCAGCGTTGACGATACTCGTCTGGGCTCATGTTGTAACGCGAACGCAGGTATCGCTTCAGCATTTTCAGTTTTTTGCCGTCCTCAAGGCAGACGATGTAGTCGTGCTGTACGCTTCGACCGATCGAGACCGCCGGCTTCGGCCGCTCATCGGAAACCGGGGCGGGGTCGCGGGAGAGGCCTTCCAGCGCCTGGTGCACGGTCCGGATCAGATCGGGCAGGGCGTCGGCCGGAACGGAATTCCGGCTCACGAACGCGGCGACCACCCCGGTGCTGAGCTGCAAAAGCTCGTCGGTCGTAGGCCCCATCGGGTCCGCCGCACCACTCATGAAGTCCCCCAATCTGACAACGCCACTCCCATCGGCGTTGGAACCCGCACGACAGGGTGGAAGTTCAACGCCGCGGCTTCGGGAATGTTCCCTGGCGGCTGGCGGTGGAGGACGCCGCGGTTTGGGCGTAAAGAGCGCTCTCCGCTCGAACAAGATTCTCCAGCCCGAAAGGCGCCGCCCTTGACGCTCCGCATGCAAGCCCAATCCTCGCCGGCCCCTTCGATCATCGGCGGATTTTTCGGCGATGGCGTCGAAAGCGGCGATCCGGACCTCGCCCGCATCCTGGACGCCGAATTGAAGCGTCAGCAGGACCAGGTCGAACTGATCGCGTCGGAGAACATCGTCTCGCGCGCGGTTCTCGAGGCGCAGGGCTCAGTGCTCACCAACAAGTACGCCGAGGGCTATCCGGGCAAGCGCTACTACGGCGGGTGCGAGGTCGTCGACGAGGCCGAGACGCTGGCCATCGAGCGGGCCAAGCGGCTCTTCGGGTGCGAGTTCGCCAACGTCCAGCCGCACTCCGGCAGTCAGGCTAACCAGGCGGTGTTCATGGCCACCATGGCCCCGGGCGACACGTTCATGGGGATGGACCTGGCGGCAGGCGGCCACCTGACCCACGGCAAGAGCGTCAACCAGTCCGGCAAGTGGTTCCGCCCCGTGGCCTATGGCGTGCGCCAGCAAGATCACCTGATCGACTACGATCAGGCTTGGGAGGTCGCCCGCGCCGAGAAGCCCAAGGTGATCATCGCCGGCGGCTCGGCCTATTCGCGGGCCATCGATTTCGAGCAGTTCCGCGCCATCGCCGACGAGGTGGAGGCCGTGCTGATGGTCGATATCGCCCACTATGCCGGCCTGGTGGCCGGCGGGGCCTATCCGAACCCGTTCCCGCACGCCCACATCGTCACCACCACCACCCACAAGACCCTGCGCGGCCCGCGCGGCGGCATGGTGATGACCAATTCCAAGAAATGGGCGAAGAAGATCGACTCGGCCGTCTTCCCGGGCCTGCAGGGCGGGCCGCTGATGCATGTGATCGCCGCCAAGGCGGTGGCGTTCGGCGAGGCGCTGAAGCCGGAGTTCAAAGTCTATGCCCGGCGTGTGGTCGACAACGCCCGGGCGCTGGCCGACAGCCTGCAGGCCGCCGGTTTCAAGATCGTCTCCAACGGCACCGACAGCCACCTGATGCTCGTGGACCTGACGCCGAAGGGGGTGAACGGCGCCGACGCCGAGATCGCGCTGGAGCGCGCTGGGATCACCACCAACAAGAACGGCATCCCCTTCGACCCTCTGCCGCCGATGCTGAGCTCCGGCCTGCGGGTGGGATCGCCGGCGGGCACCACCCGCGGCTTCGGCCCCGCGGAGTTCCGTCAGGTGGGAGCCTGGATCGGCGAGGTGCTGGATGGGGTGGCGGTCGGCGGCGACAATTCGGCGGTCGAAGCCAAGGTGCGTTCGGAAGTCCTGGCCTTGACGGCGCGCTTCCCTATCTACAACGGATAGGGGTCGATAGGCCGAAGGGGGCCAGATCATGCGTTGTCCGTTCTGCGGTCACCTCGAGAGCCAGGTGAAGGACAGCCGTCCGTCGGAAGATGGCGCGGCGATCCGCCGTCGCCGCCTGTGTCCGGACTGCGGCGGCCGCTTCACCACTTTCGAACGCGTGCAGCTGCGCGAACTCACCATCCTCAAGCGGTCGGGACGGCGCACCCCGTTCGAGCGGGACAAGCTGGCGCGCTCGATCGCCGTCGCCATCCGCAAGCGCCCGATCGACCCGGAACGCGTGGAGCGGATGATCTCCTCGATCGTCCGCCAACTGGAGAGCATGGGCGAGACCGAGCTGCCCTCGTCGGCGGTGGGCGAGTTGGTGATGACCCAGCTCAAGGCGCTCGATGACGTGGCCTACGTCCGCTACGCCTCGGTCTACCGCGACTTCCGCGAGACCCAGGACTTCGCCAAGTTCCTCGGGGCGGAAGGCCTGGCCGAGGCGGCGGAGGACGAGAACGCGTAGGTGGCGGTCACTCTGAAGCTCGCGACGTCGCTGGACGGACGCATCGCCACGGCGGGCGGCGAAAGCCGCTGGATCACCGGAGAGGCCGCCCGGGCCGTGGTTCACCGCCTGCGCGCCGAACACGACGCGGTGCTGGTGGGTATCGAAACCGCGCTCGCCGACGATCCGGAGCTTACCGTGCGCCTGCCGGGCTACGACGGCCGCCAGCCGGCGCGGGTGGTGCTGGACAGCCGCCAGCGCCTTTCGGCCGACTGCAAGCTGGTGACGGGCGCCCGGGACATACCGACCTACGTCGTGGCGACCACGGCGCCCGATCCGGCGCTGATCGAGGCGGGCGTCCGTGTGCTGCAGGTCCGTGCGGTAGGCCAGGACAGGCCGGAGCTGAAGACCGTCGTCCAGGCGCTGGGCCGCGAGGGCCTTGTGCGGCTCTTCGTCGAGGGCGGCGGCCAGGTGGCGGCGAGTTTCCTGCGCTGCGGGCTGGTGGACGCCATCGAGTGGTTCCGCGCGCCCCTGCTGATCGGCGGGGAGGGACGGCCGGCGGTGGGCGCGCTTGCCATTGCGGCGCTTGCGCGCGCGCCCCACTTCAGGCGCACCGAGGTCCGGGAGGTCGGCGACGACCTTTGGGAACGCTACGAAAGGGCCTGAATGTTCACCGGGATCGTCACCGACGTGGGCCGCGTGCGCTGCGTGCGCGAGACCAACCGCGACCGCCGCTTCGAGATCGAGACCGCTTTCGACCTGGCGACCGTGGACATCGGCGCCTCGATCAGCCACGCCGGCTGTTGCCTGACCGTGGTGGAGAAGGGCGATGTCTGGTTCGCGGTGGAGGTCTCCAGCGAGACACTGGCTCTGACCACCCTGGCCGACTGGACTGAAGGTCGACGGATCAACCTGGAGCGGGCGGCCAGGGTTGGCGACGAACTCGGCGGCCACATCGTGTCCGGTCACGTGGACGGCGTCGGCGAGGTGCTGACGGTGGACAGCGACGGCGGATCGCACCGGGTGCGCATCCGGGTTCCGAAGCCGCTGCACCGCTTCATCGCCCCGAAGGGCTCGATCACCATCGAAGGCGTGTCGCTGACGGTGAACGAGGTCGAAGCCGATCTGTTCGGCGTGAACCTGATCCCGCACACCTGGGACGTGACCACATTGGGCGAGCTGAAAACGGGGTCGCGGGTAAACCTGGAGATCGACATGCTGGCGCGCTATCTCGCCCGCTGGCGCGAAACGGCCTAAAGCCTTCGTCCAGAAGCTGAAGGGCCCCAGATGAGCGAAGACCAGACCCGCATCCTGATCGTCGAGGCGCGCTTCTATTCCGACTTGGCGGACGAGTTGCTGAAGGGGGCGGCCGACGCCCTGGAAGCCTATGGCGCGGCCTACGACGTGGTGACGGTGCCGGGCGCGCTGGAAATCCCGGCGGCCATCGCACTGGCGGAAGAGGGCGGTCACCGGCCGGCGGCCGCGGCGCCCTACGACGGCTATGTGGCGCTGGGAACGGTAATCCGCGGCGAGACCTACCACTTCGAGATCGTGGCGGGCGAATCGGCGCGGGGTTTGATGGACCTCTCCATCGGCAAGCGGCTGTGCATCGGCAATGGCATCCTCACCGTCGAGGATGAGGAGCAGGCCTGGGCGCGGGCGCGGGCCAGCGAAGGCGACAAGGGCGGCGGCGCGGCGCGTGCGGTCCTGACCATGGTCTCGCTTCGTCAGCAGCTTCTGGCCGGCAAGCGATGACGGCGGTGTCGAAGGCGGGAACGCCCCGGCAAGCCCGTTCGGTCGCGCGGCTGGCCGCCGTCCAGGCGCTCTACCAGATGGAAGTCTCCAGCGTCGGCGCCGAGGCGGTGATCCGCGAGTTTGCCGAACATCGCTTCGACCGGGACGCGGAGGGCGGCGACGCGCCCCTGGCCAGCGCCGACGAGGCCTTCTTCGCAGACCTTGTGCGTGGCGTGGTCGAGCACCAGAAGGCCGTGGACGCCGCGGTGGCCAAGAAGCTCGCCTCCGGCTGGCGGCTGGACCGCCTGGACGCCACCGCCCGCGCCATCCTGCGGGCCGGCGCCTATGAGCTGACCCACCGGGCGGACGTTCCCACCGAGGTGGTGATCGACGAATATGTCGAGCTCGCCAAATCCTTCTTTGAAGGCCCCGAGCCTGGGTTCGTGAACGGCGCGCTGGATGCGGTGGCCCAGGATGCCCGACGCTAGGCCGGAGGCCTCAGACGAATTCTCGGAGATCGCGCGGCTGTTCCGCCCGCTGACCGCCGGCGCGCCGGGGGCGTTCGATCTGCTGGATGACGCCGCGGTGGTGCCGCAGCGGCCGGGCTTCGACCTTGTGGTCACCAAGGACGCCATCGTCGAAGGGGTACATTTTCCCATGGGCGAGGCGCCGGACATGGTCGCGCGCAAGCTGGTGCGGGTGAACCTCTCGGACCTCGCGGCGAAAGCTGCCGAGCCGTTCGGCTGCTTCCTGGCGGTGGCGTGGCCCGGAGCGTTCGGACCGGCGGAGCGGCAGGTGTTCGCCCGGGGCCTTGGCGACGACCTGAAGGCCTTCGGCGTGGCGCTGCTGGGCGGGGACACAGTCTCGACGCCAGGTCCCTTCACGGCCAGCCTGACGGCGCTGGGCTGGGTTCCGCAAGGCCGCATGGTCCGGCGGGCGGGCGCCATGGCCGGCGATCTGGTGGCGGTCAGCGGGACGGTCGGCGATGCGACGCTCGGCCTCGCGGCGGTACGAGGCGAGATCGAGGATGCCGACGGGTGGCTCGCCCGCCGCTACCGGCTGCCGACGCCACGGCTCGACCTGCGCGCCACGCTCGCCGTCCGCGCGCACGCCGCGGCGGACGTCTCGGACGGCCTGATCGCCGATGCGACTCACGTCGCCCAGGCCAGCGGGCTGGGCATGATCCTTGACCTCGACTCGGCGCCGCTGTCGCCGCCTGCGCGCGCCTGGCTGGATAGTCAGCCGGACCGCGCCGCCGCGCTGATCCGCCTGGCCTGCGGCGGCGACGACTATGAGGTGGTCTGCGCGATGTCGGGCGAGATCCCCGCCGGCTTCACCGCCTGCGGCGCGATCGTCTCCGGGACGGAAATCCAGGTGTGCGTCGATGGGCGCAGGGTGCAGGTGGCCCAAGGCGGCTGGCGACACCTATAGGCGGAACCATGGGCCGCCCAAGGGGTTCGCCTCAGCGGGACAGCTCCAGCCGGAATCCGCATGACCGCACCCGTCCAACTTCTGTCCCTGGCTACGGCGATGGCGCCTCACGAGCTTACCCAGGACGACGCGGTGGAAGCTGCGCGGGGCATCTTCGCTCCGCGTTTCCCGCAATTCGAGCGGATGGCGCCTGTCTACAGCAACGCCGGCGTCCGCACGCGCCGGTTCGCCATGCCCCTGGAGTGGTACCTGTCGCCGCGCGGCTGGCCCGAACGCGGCGAGGCGTTCCTGGAGGGGGCCCTCGACCTCTTCTGCCGCGCCGCCCAGGGGGCGCTGGACGAGGCCGGCCTGACGGGCGCCGACATCGACACCGTTGTGACGGTCTCCACCACGGGCATCGCCACGCCGAGCCTGGAAGCCCGGGCCATGGAGCGGATGGGCTTTCGCCCGGATACGGTGCGGGTGCCGGTCTTCGGCCTCGGCTGCGCCGGCGGCGCGAGCGGGCTGGCGCTCTCCGCACGCCTGGCCATGGCAGACCCCCGCGGTAAGGTCCTGCTCGTCTGCGTCGAACTCTGCAGCATGGCCTTTCGGCTGGACCAGCCGTCCAAGACCGACATCATCTCCACGGCGATCTTCGGAGACGGCGCCGCCGCCTGCGTCCTTTCCGCCGCCGCCGACGGTTTCGCCGCCGTGACGGGCTGCGCCGAACACACATGGCCGGACACCCTCGACATCATGGGCTGGCAGGTGGAAGCCTCCGGCCTGGGGGTGGTGCTGGCCCGCGCCCTCCCGCCGTTCGTCCGCCGCGAGATCAAGCCGGCGATGGAGCAAATGCTGGCCAGCCAGGGCCTGGTCGTCGACGACGTCGACCGCTTCCTCTGCCATCCGGGCGGCATGAAGGTGATCGAGGCCATCGAGGGCGCCTTCGGGATGGGGCAGGGGACTCTGGACATCGAGCGCGAAGTGCTGGCCGACCACGGCAACATGTCCTCGCCAACCGTCCTGTTCGTCCTGGACCGCGCCCGGCGCGGCGGACTGCCCCGCCGTTCGGTGCTCACCGCCATGGGGCCGGGTTTCACCACCAGTACGGTGACCCTGGCCGCGGCATGATCCTCTCCATCGTCATCCTGGCGCTGGTGACCGCCCAGCGGCTGGGCGAGTTGGCTGTCGCGCGACGCAACACCCGGCTGCTGCTGGCGGCCGGCGGGATCGAGCGTGGCGCCCAGCACTATCCGCTGATGGTCGGCCTCCATGCCGCCTGGCTGGCGGGCCTGTGGCTGCTGGCCTGGGATCGTCCGGCCAACCTCGCCTGGGCGGCGGTCTATCTGGTGCTGGAGGCGCTGCGGGTCTGGGTCCTGCTCTCGATCGGCCCTCGCTGGACAACGCGGATCATCGTGGTGCCCGGCGAGACCCTGGTGCGCAAAGGGCCCTATCGCTTCTTCCCCCACCCGAACTATGCGGTGGTGGTGGCGGAAATCGCCGTGCTGCCCCTGGTGTTCGGGCTGACAGCCTACGCCCTAGCCTTTTCCCTGCTCAACGCCGCGCTGCTGTGGGTGCGAATCCGCACGGAGGCGGTCGCCTTGACGGAGGCCACCGCGCCGCAGAGCTGACGTAGGGCTTGCGTTGTCGGACGTGCTACGGCTTTTGGCGCGTCCGCTGCGTTTCGCCAGCGGCCCAAGGACCTTGAATGCCGTTTCCCGCCACCCACCCCGCACTTGATCGCGCCCTTGAACAGCACGGCTACCTCGAGCCCACGCCGGTGCAGGCCGCCGTGCTGCGCGAACCTGACGATCGCGACCTGCTTGTCTCGGCGCAGACGGGCTCGGGGAAGACCGTGGCGTTCGGCCTCGCCCTGGCGCGCGGCCTGCTGGGCGAAGCCGCGCATTTCGGGCGCGCCGAAGCGCCGCTGGCCCTGGTCGTTGCGCCGACCCGCGAACTCGCCCTGCAGGTCAGCCGGGAACTCGAATGGCTGTTCGCCCACGCCGGCGCCCGGGTCGCCACCTGCGTCGGTGGCATGGACCCGCGGGCCGAGCGGCGAGCCCTGCAAGCCGGGACCCACGTGGTGGTCGGAACGCCCGGCCGGCTGCGCGACCATATCGAACGTGGCGCATTGGACCTCTCCGCCCTGAAGGTCGTGGTGCTGGACGAGGCCGACGAGATGCTCGACCTGGGGTTCCGCGAGGACCTTGAGGAAATCCTGGACTCCACGCCCGCCGAGCGCCGGACGCTGCTGTTCTCGGCGACCATCGCCAAGGATATCGCCACTCTGGCGCGCCGCTATCAGCGCGACGCCGCGCGCATCGACACCTTGCGGCGTGACGAGGCGCACGGCGACATCGAGTACCGGGCGATCCGCGTGGCGCCCAACGAGATCGAGCACGCGGTGGTCAATCTGCTGCGCTATTTCGAAAGCCCTGGCGCGCTGGTGTTCTGCAACACCCGAGAGCGCGTGCGTCACCTCCATAGCGCGCTGCGCGAGCGGGGTTTCTCCGCCGTGGCGCTCTCAGGAGAGATGACCCAGAAGGAGCGCTCCGACGCTCTGCAGGCCTTGCGGGACGGCCATGCGCGCGCCTGCGTCGCCACCGACGTGGCCGCGCGCGGGCTCGACCTGCCGGACCTGGGCCTGGTGATCCACGCCGACCTGCCGGTGAACAAGGCGGGGCTGCTGCACCGAAGCGGCCGGACGGGCCGGGCGGGCAAGAAGGGCGTCTCGGTCCTGGTCGTGCCCTACAACAAGCGGCGTTTCACCGAACGGCTGCTGGACTCGGCCAGCATCGAGGCGGGCTGGTCCGGTCCCCCGCTGGCCGATGAAATCCGCGCCAAGGACCAGCAACGGCTTCTGGATGACCCGATTCTCACCGAGCCTGTCTCGGAGGAGGACTTGACGCTGGCCGGGCGCATCCTGGCGGGCCGGTCGCCGGAGGTTGTCGCTGCGGCCCTGATACGCCTGCACCGCCAGCGGCTGCCGGAACCGGAGGATCTGTTCGACGACGTGCGCGAGACCGGCCAGTCGATCCCCTCGGCCAAGCCGCGCGGCGGGACCGCCTATGATCCGCTACGTGAAGGACCTGGTCCGTCGCATAGTCCCGGCGGCGTCGGCGCAGAGTGGTTCCGCATGCCGATCGGGCGCCAGAACAACGCTGACCCGAAATGGCTGATCCCGCTGATCTGCCGACTGGGCCATGTGACCAAGAAGGATATCGGCCAGATCCGCATCTTCGACCGCGAGACCAAGTTCGAGATCGTCGCCGAAACCGAGGCGCGCTTCCGCCAGGCGGTGAAAGGCGCGGCCGAAGGCGACATCCGCATCGAGCCCGCCGCGGCGCCGCCGGCCGCCGACCGGCCGCGCGGCCCGCGTTCCGGCCCGGGTCCAGCGGCCTCGAACGCACGGGGGGCCGCACGGCCCGAAAACCCGAGACCGCCGCCGGCCGGGAAGTTCAAAGGCAAGCCGAAGCGCCGGCCGAACTAGCGCTCTCGCTTCAACCTTCCGGCAACCCGTCCGCAGCTAGGCTTGGTGAATGTTCAAGCGCCTGCTCAGTCTCGCCGCGCCCCTGTTGATCCTCGCGACCGGCGCGCAGGCCGCGGACGACAGGAAGCCCAAGGAAGTCGGCCAGTACGTCGACCTGCAACCGGTCGCCATGCCGATCGTGGTCGACGGTCAGCTGGTGAACTACGTGTTCGTCTACGTCCGCATCAACCTGCAAGCCGGCGCCGACGTCATCAAGTTCCGGGAGAAGGAGCCGTTCTTCCGCGATGCCCTGGTCCGCGACGCGCACCGCACTCCGTTCGTCGTCCCCGGCGATTGGCAAAAGGTCGACGAGGCCAAGCTTGAGACGGCGATGACCCGCGATGCGGCTGCGATCACTGGACCGGGCGTGGTCAGCTCGGTGGTGATCACCTCCCAGACCCCGCAGAAGCGCGTCATGCCGCCGCGCCGGGCCACGCCGGACCGCCCCTGACCGGCCATCCCGCCGCGCAGGTTGCGCGCACCGTCCAACTTTGGCACTTTCCGGCCTCTTGTCGGGGGCGCTATGAGAGCGCGTCCCTGACGCATGGGGAAATTGGGGTTGGGAACGAGCCGGGGCCGTGCCTTTCCGAGGGACGGCGGTCGATCCCCCTCCGCGCGATCGTAAAGGGGTGCGCACGATATGAGTTCTATTTTGATGCTGGTGATCGGGGCGGGGCTGCTGGCCGTGCTCTACGGCGCCCTGCAGACCGCGTCGCTGCTCCGGGCCTCGCCCGGGAACGCGCGGATGCAGGAGATCGCCGCCGCCATCCAAGAGGGTGCGCAGGCCTATCTGAACAAGCAGTACACCGCGATCGCCGCGGTCGGGGTGGTCATCCTGATCGCCGTCTTCTTCCTGATCGGCCCGCTGGCGGCCCTCGGCTTTGCGATCGGCGCGATCCTGTCCGGCGCGGCCGGCTTCGTCGGCATGCTGGTCTCGGTGCGCGCCAACGTCCGGACGGCCCAGGCCGCGTCGGAAGGCCTCGCCAGGGGGCTGTCGCTGGCGTTCCGTTCCGGCGCCATCACCGGCATGCTGGTGGCGGGCTTCGCCCTGATCGGCGTCGCCGGTTACTTCACGGTGCTGACCGGGCCGCTCGGCCATGAGAACACCAGCCGCGAGGTGATCGATTCCATGGTCGCGCTGGGCTTCGGCGCCTCGCTGATCTCGATCTTCGCCAGGCTCGGCGGCGGCATCTTCACCAAGGGCGCCGACGTCGGCGGCGACATGGTGGGCAAGGTCGAGGCCGGCATCCCGGAGGATGATCCGCGCAACGCCGCGACCATCGCCGACAACGTGGGCGACAACGTCGGCGACTGCGCCGGCATGGCCGCCGACCTGTTCGAGACCTATGCGGTGACCACTGTCGCCACCATGGTCCTGGCGGCGATCTTTTTCGCCAGCGCCGGGACCGACGTGGTCAGCAAGATGATGCTGCTGCCGCTGGCCATCTGCGGCGTCTGCATCGTCACCTCGATCATCGGCACCTTCGCCGTGCGGCTGGGCAAGAACAACAACATCATGGGGGCCCTCTACCAGGGCCTGATCGTCACCGGCGTGCTGTCGGTGGGCGCGATCTGGTGGGTCATGAAGACCCTGGTCACCGGGCCGCTGACGGTCGGCGACAAGTCGTTCGACTCGATGAGCCTGTTCTGGTGCGGCATCACCGGCCTGCTGGTCACCGCCGCCATCGTGGTGATCACCGAATATTACACCGGCACCGGATTCCGGCCGGTGAAGTCGGTGGCCAAGGCCAGCGTCTCCGGCCACGGCACCAACGTCATCCAGGGCCTGGCGATGTCGCTGGAATCGACGGCGCTGCCGGCGCTGACGATCATCATCGGCATCCTCGTGACCTACAACCTGGCGGGCCTGTTCGGCATCGCCATCGCCACGACCTCGATGCTGTCGCTGGCCGGCTTCATCGTCGCCCTAGACGCCTTCGGCCCGGTCACCGACAACGCCGGGGGCATCGCCGAGATGGCCGGCCTGCCGCCGGAAGTGCGCGTCACCACCGACGCGCTCGACGCGGTGGGCAACACCACCAAGGCGGTGACCAAGGGCTATGCGATCGGCTCGGCCGGCCTCGGCGCCCTGGTGCTGTTCGCGGCCTACACCGAAGACCTGAAGTTCTTTGCAGCCAACGCCGCCCCCGGCAGCTTCTTCGACCAGTTGGGCCCGGTGGCCTTCGACCTCTCCAACCCCTACGTGGTGGTGGGCCTGCTGTTCGGCGGCCTGCTGCCGTTCCTGTTCGGCGGCCTTTCGATGACCGCCGTGGGTCGGGCGGCCGAAGCGGTCGTCGAGGAGGTCCGTCGCCAGTTCCGCGAGAACCCCGGGATCATGACCGGCGAGGTGAAGCCGGAGTACGGCCGCGCCGTCTCCATCCTGACCTCCGCGGCGATCCGCGAGATGATCGTGCCGTCCCTGCTGCCGGTGGTCAGCCCGATCCTGCTGTTCTTCGTCATCAGGGCGATCGCCGGCAAGGTCGACGCCTTCGCCTGCCTGGGCGCCATGCTGATGGGCGTCATCGTCACCGGCCTCTTCGTGGCCATCTCGATGACCTCGGGCGGCGGAGCCTGGGACAACGCCAAGAAGCTGATCGAAGAGGGCCACTACGGCGGCAAAGGCTCCGAAGCCCACAAGGCCGCCGTGACCGGCGACACGGTCGGCGACCCCTACAAGGACACGGCGGGGCCCGCGGTGAACCCGATGATCAAGATCACCAACATCGTGGCCTTGCTGCTGCTGGCGGTCCTGGCCCACGGCGTGATCCACTGATCCCGACCGCAGGCTGAAACCAAGACGCCCCGGAGAGCGATCTCCGGGGCGTTTTTCGTTTCCTCCCATTTGGGGGAGGGCGGCGAGGCGAAGGCGAGACGGGTGGGGACGTGTGGGCCGCAGCGCCGTGTCAGCCCGTGAACGCGACCGCCCCACCCCGGCCGCCTACGCGGCC
>JBIOED010000035.1:0-24510 GCA_044445675.1 Caulobacterales bacterium
GGTGGATAGAAGACTCTCAGGAGTGGGGCCGCTGTGCGGGTTTACACAGCCTCGGTCGCACGCCGACCTTCTGGAGTTCAGCGCTCGTCCGCAATGATGGCGTCACACATGGTGACCGGGTGAGACGGGTGACGACCGCGCCAGACAGCGGCGTCGAAGGCCTTCTGATCGAGCAGATGCGTGCCCCTGATCCGTTCGACGGTGTGCTCGGCGATGAACTGCACCCGTCCGGCCTGCTCGACCGCGCGGGCGAGGGTATCCCTGGCTTTTGCTTCTTCGGCTTCGCTAAAAGCGCGGCGAGGACCCGAGAGGCTGCGCAGGGCGCCCCATTCCGCCCACTCGGTCGTGGCCACGTCGTAGAGATCGACGGCCGACATCGCGATGCGGGAGTACAGCACGGTCTTGGCTTGCGGCAGGTAGGGCGCAGCCCCTGAAGCCACCATGGCCTCCCAGGTGTCGATCTGCCAGGGCAGCGGATACGGCTGGGGGATCGTCCCGACGCGGCCCAACCTGCGGGTCTCTCCGGCGGCATCGAGTACGACCCGGAGCTCGGCGGCGCGCGCGGCTAGGCACGGAGCTTCTTGATCGATCTCGGTCTTGTACTCGACGAAGCGGGCAAAGTTATCGCGGAGTGCATCCTCTCCCCGCGCCACCACATCCCGATGGTGCAACGCCTCCACCGCCTGCTCGGCGGCGATGGCGATCAGCACTCCGATCACGATGGTGCCGATCTCCTTCAGCAACTCGCGCCAGCCGCGCCACGGCTTCGATTTGTGGATTTCCATGCCGCCCCCCAGCGGATCCCACGCACTGGAGTTTTCGTAACACGGATCGGCCGAAGATCAGCTACGGGTTCGGATGAGTACATTCAAGGGAGCTGCGCCGCGGCAAGCTCCGCCCGTTCCGCCGGTGTCAGGTCCAGGCCGGAGGCCGTTCGGAGTTCCTTTCGCGCCGCCTCGGCACGGTCGAGACGGGTTAGAGCCTCGCCTGCCTTCAAGTGGTTTCGGCCCCAGGTCGGCGCCAGCTTGGCGGCCTCGGCGAACTTCTTGGACGCGCCGGCGACGTCGCCCTTGGCCATCAGCGCCTCGCCCCAGATCTGCGGCGGATCGGCGAATCGGGGCGCCTTGGCCGCGCCGATCCGGAGCACGGCGATCGCACCGTCGGGGTCGCCCTTTTCCAGCCGCATGCGGCCCCACTCGGCATAGGCCAGCGGCGGCGAGGGCGCCTGGCGCACGGCCTCGGCGAACCACCGCTCGGCGGCCGGCCAGTCGCGCGCCTGGGCGGCGACCTGGCCGCGGATGCGCAGGCAGGGGTAGCAGTCCAGCGGCGTCCTAGCGATCAACGCCTGGGCGCCAGTGACATCGCCGGCGCGCGCCAGCGCCAGCGCCTCCAGCGGCCAGCTCAGCACCTGCTGCATCAGGCCGTAAACCGGCCGCTTGGCCTTCTCCGCCTCCAGCACGGCGTCGAACGCCCGCGCGTCGGCCAGCGCCTTGTCCCATTGGCCCTGCTCGGCGAACATCCAGTAGCGTGGCAGGGCGGGAAAGGCGCCCATCGCGATGTTCCAGACCAGCTCGGATTCGGAGGTTTCGGTCGCCAGGGCGATGGCCCTGCGCGCCGCTGGCAGGTCATGCCCCAGCGCGTCGGCGGTGGCGGCCATCAGAGGACCCAGCGCCCCGCCCCCGAAGTCGGTCTCGGAGTTGGTCTGCCTCCACCACCCGCTCGAACCCCTGTAGTCCGCCTCCAGAAAACTCAGCCAGGCGTGGGCCAACAGCCGGTTCGAAGTATAGAAGATCTCGCTGGTGTCGGGCAGGCGCTTCTGGGCGTCCATCGCCAGGCTTCTGGAGTAGGCCAGGTCCGCCTCCTCGTGGCCCGTCCAGACCGCGGTGTTCACGAAGGCGATCCGATCGTTGATGTCCGCGCCGCTCCCGGGGGTGCGGCCGAGGGCGGCGTGGCGGAGCGCCGCGGCAGGATCGCCGTGGTCGGTGATGTCCATGACCGCCCACTTGGCGTAGGCCCAGCCGCGTTCGCCGCGCGGGCCGTTTGTGGCCAGATCCGAGATCACCTTGAAGGCCTCGTCCCAGCGGCCCGCGCTGTCGAGGTACTCGGCGTAACGATAGGGCTGGCTGTCGCGATAAACCGCTTCGGCCGCCTGCCGCGCCAGGTCGTCGAAGGCGGAGACTGGACCGGTGAACGTCTTCGGCGGCGCGTCGCCCATCCGGGCAGTGAGCGCGATGCCGGTCGGCGTGGTCACGACCTCGCCGGTGACGTGGCTGACGTGGCCCAGCCGCTCGCGCAGCAGTTTCTCGAACTCGGAGAAGGTCAGGCCGGTCTGCGGGATCTCGACCTTGAAGTCCGCGCCCCAGTCGCTGCTGTAGGACTGGCTCGGGCGGTCCGACTGGGCCGTGGCCGTCTGCAGCACCTGCAGCTTGTCGAGGAAGCGGCTGGCGGCGACCTGGCCAGTCAGCCCGGTCCGCGCCAGGTCCGGGGGCACCGAGAAGGCCTCGATCGCCAGGCCGTGGGCCTCGTGCGCCTCCCAGGCCATCGCCCCGACCAAGGCCACCACGGCCGCGCCGGCCAGGGCGGTCATCACCTGCAGGAGCGCCCGCATGCGGTCGCCGAACCGGCCCCAGCGCAGGCGCGAGAGGATCAGGCCGCGCTGCTCGTGCAGGTGCTCGGCCTGCAGCTCCGCGAGCCGCGCCTGCCCCCGCAGGAAGCTATCGAGTTCGGGATCGTCGGACTTGGGTTTCGCCTTGCCGCGCCGGCGCGCGACCGCCAGTTCCATAGCCGCGTCGTGACCGGCCGAGGTGGCGCCGGGAACGCCAGCGAACTCGCCCGCCGCGTCTTCAGCAAACTCAGCCATGGCCCCCCCAGTTGCACGGCGCGCGTGAGCGTAGGCCTAATCTGTCAACGCGCCATCCGTAAACGGCGTCTCCGCACACAAGCGGCGCCGCGACATACGAAGCCCCTGATCATCCCCACGAGATGGCTTCCAAAGCGCCCATTGAATGTCCGCAATGGGGTCGCAAGCGCCCTTTCTCTATTCACCCGATACCGGACTCTCGTTGCCGGTTCGAAAGGCTGACCCCTACGCCCGGCGCCAGCACGGCAGTGCGAGCCAGAGGATTTGTTGTTGCGACGCTTCCGGACGGCCGCGCTCTCCGGTTAGGCTGGAATCTAACCAAGCCCTGGTCCCAGCTTTCGCGGGGGATGAGGGGTGTTGGGGAATGGATTGAATGCCCATCGCGACCGTCAACGGCCTGGACCTCTATTTCGAGCGCGCCGGCGCCGGGCCGCCGCTGCTGTTCATCTCCGGCACGGGCGGCGACCTGCGCAACAAGCCCAACGTCTTCGACGGGCCGCTGGCGAAGCGCTTCGACCTGCTGGCCTACGACCAGCGCGGGCTCGGCCAGTCGGAAAAGCCCGACGTTCCCTATGCCATGGCCGACTACGCCGACGACGCCGCAGCCTTGATGGCCGGCCAGGACTGGGACGAGGCCCTGGTGATCGGGGTCTCGTTCGGCGGCATGGTGGCCCAGGAGCTGGCGATCCGGCATCCGGGGCGGGTCAAGCGGCTGGCGCTGGCCTGCACCTCGCCCGGCGGGGCCGGCGGCGCATCCTTCCCGTTCCACGAGATCGAGCACCTGACGGGCGAGGCCCGCGCCCGCTACCTGATCCCGATCGGCGACACCCGCCGCGACGAGGCCTGGGCCGCGGCGCACCCGGACCAGTACGCGCTGTTCGTCGCCATGGGCGCGGCGGACCCCTATGCCGACGAGCCCGGCCACGCCATGGGCGCGCACCGCCAGCTCGAAGCCCGCGCCGCGCACGACACCTGGGACCGCCTGCCGCAGATCGCCTGCCCGACCCTGGTCGCCGCCGGCCGCTACGACGGCATCGCGCTACCGGCCACGCAGGAAAGGATGGCCGCGCGCATCCCGGGCGCCACGCTGCAAGTCTTCGAAGGCGGCCACCTCTTCATCATCCAGGACCGCACCGCCGCGCCGGCCATGGCGGCGTTCCTCACCGAGGCCTAGCCGCGTCAGCGGCAGAGTTTTCAACCGCCAAGAACGCCAAGAGACCCGGAGTTCTGCCCGCGTCCTGTGCTTCTTGGCGTTCTTGGTGGTCTTGGCGGTCACACTGTCGCTTCGCGGCGGCGCCGCCGGTTGCGGGTGCAATCTCAACCGCCAAGCCCTATATGAGCCTGGCGCATCGCTGGCCCGACAGGCCGCGACGACGCGGCCAGCCTCAAATTCGAACGCTGACGCCGGGCTTCGCGCGCCCGCTCACCCAAGGTTCAAGACCACTCAAGAAAGGTGCTAAGCACCCCCTTATGCCGAAACCTAGACAACCGAAATCCACCCGATTCCCGAAGGGACTGCCCGACCGCGACACCCTGCTGAAATACATCCGCGACTCCGGCGAGACCGACAAGGCCGCCATCGCCCAGGCCTTCGGCCTGAAGGGCGACGAGCGCCGCGCCCTGCGGCAATTGCTGCAGACCCTGGAGGCCGAGGGCGCGCTCGGCCGCCGAGGCCGGCGCGGCTTCGCCGAGGCCGGCGCCCTGCCCGAGGTCGGCGTCGTCGACGTGGTCGAACGCGACACCGACGGCGAACTCTTCGTCAAACTCACCAAGGGGGACGATGCGCCCCTCGTGGTGCTGGCCGCCGGCCGCAAGGGCGACACCGGCCCGGCGCCCGGCATGGGCGACCGCCTGCTGGTCCGCTTCGTGAAGCTGGAGAACGGCTCGACCGAAGCCCGTCTGATCAAGTCGCTGGGCGCCGGTGCGCAACGCATCCTGGGCGTGATCCGCAAGGCTCGCCGCGAGGTGCGCGTGGAGCCGGTGGACCGCCGCTCCAAGGACAGCCTGCTGCTCACCGATCCGCAGGCCCAGGACCTGCGCGACGGCGACCTGGTGCTGGCCCAGGCGACGGCCGCCGAAACCCGCTTCGGCCCCAAGCGCGGCAAGCTGCTGGAGGTGATCGGCCGCGAGGACGAGCCGCGCGCCGCCTCGCTGATCGCCATCTACGCCCACGGCATCCCGACCGGCTTCTCCCCTGCCGCGGAGGCCGAAGCCGAGGCTGCCCGGCCGCCGACCCTGGCCGGCCGCCAGGACCTGCGCCACGTCCCCTTCATCACCATCGACCCGGCCGACGCGCGCGACCACGACGACGCCGTCTATGCCGAGCCCGACGCCGACCCGAAGAACCCCGGCGGCTGGATCGTCTGGGTGGCCATCGCCGACGTCGCGGCCTACGTGCGCCCGAACTCGGCGCTGGACGAGACGGCGCGCGAGAAGGCCAACAGCGTCTATTTCCCGGACCGGGTGGAGCCGATGCTGCCGGAGGTGCTGTCCAATGGCCTCTGCTCCTTGCGCGAGGGCGAGAACCGCGCCTGCATGGCCGTGCGCATGGTGTTCGGCTCGGACGGCAGGAAGCGTAGCCATAAGTTCATGCGCGGCCTGATGCGCTCGGCGGCCAAGCTGTCCTACGAACAGGCCCAGGCCGCCGCCGACGGCGCCCCGGACGACAAGACCGGACCCCTCGTCAAAAGCATCATCGCCCCGCTCTACGCCGCCCATGCCGTGCTGAAGACGGGCCGCAACGCCCGCTCGCCGCTGGCCATCGAGAGCGCCGAGCGGCGCATCGTCATCAGCGCCGAGGGCGAGGTCGCCTCGATCACGCCCCGCGCCGCCCTCGAAGCCCACAAGCTGATCGAGGAGATGATGATCCAGGCCAACGTGTCCGCGGCGGAAACGCTAGAAGCCAAGCGCACGCCGCTGATCTACCGGATCCACGACACCCCGAGCCAGGAGAAGGTCCAGGCGCTGGTCGATTTCCTGCAGACGCTGGACATCGCCTGGTCGAAGGGCGAGGCGCCCGCGACCTCCCGCTTCAACAAGCTGCTGGACGAGACCCGCGAGACGCCCAACGCCGAGATCGTCAACGAGGTGGTGCTGCGGACCCAGATGCAGGCGATCTATTCCACCGAGAACATCGGCCACTTCGGCCTGAACCTGGCCAAGTACGCCCACTTCACCTCACCGATCCGCCGCTACGCCGACCTGATCGTCCACCGCGGGCTGATCACCGCCCTTGGCCTGACAACTGGAAATGGGGGCGCCGACGGTCTCGGCGACCGCGATATCGCCAAGATGAAGGACACCGCCGAGAGCATCACCTTCGCCGAGCGCCGCGCCATGGCCGCCGAGCGCGACGCCACCGACCGCTATGTGGCCGCCTTCCTGTCAGACCGGGTGGGCGCCGAGTTCGAGGGGCGGATCACCGGCGTCACCCGCTTTGGCCTGTTCGTGCGGCTGGACGAAACCGGCGCGGACGGCCTGTGTCCGGTCTCCAAGCTGGGCGGCGAATACTTCGTCCACGACGACAGGAGCCATGCGCTGGTGGGCGAGCGGACCGGCGCGCGCTGGCCGCTGGGCATGCGGGTGCGGGTCAAGCTCGCGGAAGCCACGCCGATCACCGGCGGTCTGCTGTTCGAGATGCTGAGCGAGCCGGCGGCGGCCGACCCCGCCGCGCCGCGGCCGCGGCTCGGGATGCGGGCGCGCAACGACCGGCGGCCCGCCGGCGGCGCCGGCTTCCGCGGCCCCCAGCGCGGGCCGCAGGGCCGGCCGAAGAACATCCGCACCGGCAAGAAGGGCGGGCCTCGGCGTTAGGGCTCAGCCAGCACCCGGAATCACAATTGGCCGACGCAGGAACGCGGGGCCAGAAACCTGGATTCAGCAAAGGCAGGCGCCCAGGCCGCTCCAAATCCCCCAACGGCCGTCATCCTCGGGCTTGGCCCGAGAACCCATGATCTCCGAGGATCAGCAAGCAGCCGAAGCCGCGCCGCTTCGGAACTTTCCGGCAGGGGCGGTGTGCATGGGTCCTCGGGACGAGCCCGAGGATGACGCCGTGAGGGAAGTTCCCGGGGAACTGGATTCAGCGAATCGCGCTTCAGCGAAAGCGGGCGTTAGGCCGGCGGCGCGAGCGGCGCGGCCCTGGGCTTCAGGAACAACCGGCAGACGGTCAGGAACACCGGGATCAGCACCCAGGCAAATTGCGAATAGCGCACGTAGCCCGCCAGCGCCCCGACCAGGCCGACGGTGAACGACAGCCCCGGGCTTGTCGCGCGTCCCAACCGATAGAGCCGCTCGCGGGGGGTCACGCCGCCCGCCATCAGCCGGCCGCCGCCGCGGGTCTGCACGAACACCAGCGTGGCGTTGCCGGCCGAGCAGGCGATCATCACCAGATCGTAGGCCACCCAGCCGTCCGACCCCATCAGCGCCCCGCCGACCCAGGCCGAAACGAACGGCACCAGGCAGATCGGCAGCAGGAAGACCAGGTTGACGATGGTGGTCAGCCAGTCGAACCGCAGCAGCCGCTGGGTCGTCGCCAGGTGCGCCACCCAGAAGATGCCGATAATGCTGAAACTGAGCACGAAGGCGAACAGCGGCCCGGCCAGCGCCTGGATCGCGGCCGCCCGCGCCGCCGGATCCGCTCCGCCAGGCGGCCTCAATTCCAGCACCAGCAGGGTCATCACGATCGCGAACACCGCGTCGGTGAAGAACAGCATCCGGTCCAGCCGGCGCTTCTCCAGATGATCGTGGTCCTGATCCATCCCGCCGCTCCCGCCGGGACATAGTGCCGCGAGCCGCGAGCTTCTGCAAAGCCGCCCTTCCCTCAGGCCCACGGCCAGTCATACAGTTGTTTGATGCTCGAAACCGAAAGCCAGTTCCGTAAACCCGAAGGTCCGCCACGGGTCCCCGGCGCCCGCGCCGTGCGGCCGAAGAACGCCGCCACGGTGATGATCATCCGGCGAGATGGGCCGAAGCCCCGGGTGCTGATGGGCCGGCGCCATGGCGGCCACAGCTTCATGCCCGACCGCTGGGTGTTTCCAGGCGGCCGGATCGACCGCACCGACTATCGCGCGCCGTCCGCCACCGACATGGCGCCGGAGGTGGACGCCCTCTTCGACCGTTACCTGCCGGCCGGGCGTGGGCGGGCGCTGGCCATGGCGGCGATCCGCGAGACCTGGGAGGAGACCGGGCTTCTGCTGGCCCTTCCCAGCCCCGTACGCCCTGCTGTGGGGCCCTGGCGGGATTTCGTGGCCCAGGGCGCCTTGGCCGACCTCGCGGCTCTGGACGTGGTCGCCCGCGCCATCACGCCGCCCAGCGTCGGCAAGCGATTCGACACCTGGTTCCTGCTGGCCGACGCCGAGCGCCTGATGAGCCTCGACCGCCAACCGGACTGCGGGGAACTCGAGGAGATCGCCTGGGTGGATTTCGACGAGGCGCAGTCCCTGCCCTTGCCCGCGGTCACCCGGATGATGCTGAAGGAGGCGGTGCTGCGGATGGACGACGCGGCGCGGCCCAAGCCCTTCATGCGTTTCCGCCAGGGTGCGATGCGGCCGGAGCACCTGTAAGGGCGATCTCCAGGAGATCATTGACTTTGGCCTGCGGATTCGTATTTTCCGCCGCTCTCCGAACACTTAGCCGCCGGCTCGTCCGATCGGCCCCGCCCCCATTCTCTCGCTTTAAGGGACCCGCCATGGCGAAGCCCGCCTCCATCAAGATCCGCCTGAACTCCTCGGCGGACACCGGCTTCTTCTACGTCACCAAGAAGAACGCCCGCACCAAGACCGACAAGCTGGTCATGAAGAAGTACGATCCCGTCGTGCGCAAGCACGTCGAGTTCAAGGAAGGCAAGATCAAGTAGCCGGCACAAGTTTCTGATTGAGCTCATGAAACGCCCGGCTCTCGCCGGGCGTTTTGCGTTGGGCTTGACGTGCTTTGTGCTTGGCGCGAGGCTTGCGGCCTCAACAACCCGCGCCTTGCGGGTGTTCGCGGGGTACCGCCCTGCGGCGAGTGTTTGGATGGCTTTGGCCGTCCAAGGGCTCCCCGCAGGGCGTTTCCTTTTCAGGAGCCTCCCATGAGGGACCCCCGCGACCTTTTCACCGCCGACCGCGCCGAAGCCTACGCCCGCGACGGCGTCGTGCGGCTGCCGGGCGCGATTCCCATCCAAGACATCGAGACGATGGCGGCTGAGCTGAGGCGCAGGCTGGCCGCCCGTCCACAGCGAACCGCCCGACCCTCCAAGCTCTCGTCGCGAACCGGCGCGTTCGACGCCATGGCGAGCCCGGCCGTGCGAGGCGTCTTGGACGTCCTCCTGGGCCAGTGGGAGGAGCCCGAGCACTGGGGCTTGCCGCTGGTCAGCTTCCACACCGGCGAGAAGGCCTGGGATGTCCCGCGGGAGCATTGGCATATCGATCTCGGCGCGAGGGCCGGCAACCTCCGGCTGGCGCGGCTTTTCGCCTTCCTGGCGCCGTCGCGGCCGGGCGGCGGCGGCACCGGCTATGTGATGGGGTCCCACCGGCTGTTCGAGGCGCTGTTCAAGGAGATCGGCGCCGCCCTGCCCTCGGCCCAGGCGCGGCAGCGGCTGGAGGCGCGCTCACCCTGGTTCGCCGCCCTCACCTCGCGCCGCGACGAAGGCGACCGCGTTCGACGTTTCATGGAGGACGGCGGCGAACTCGATGGCGTGCAGGTGCGCGTCGGCGAAATGACAGGCGAGCCAGGCGACGTGATCCTGATGCATCCCCTGATGCTGCACGCGCCTACGCCGAACGTGCTGGCGACGCCTCGGATGATGCTGACCCAGTTCGTCTATGGCTGAAACTAGGCCGCCCTGGCGATCACGCGGTTACGCCCGTGGGTTTTGGCCTCGTACATGGCCTCGTCGGCCCGCTTGACGAGCCTGGCGGGAGTGTCCTCGGCGAGGCTGGCGGCGACGCCGATGGAAATGGTGACGGTGAGCAGTTCCTCACCGTCCAGTACGCGGAACGGCGAGCCGGCCACGTGCAGGCGGATGCGCTCGGCGATGCGGTGGGCGTGGGCGAGTTCGGTCTCCGGCATCACCACCACGAACTCCTCGCCGCCGAAGCGCACCGGCAGGTCGATGGCGCGCACGTTGGAGGCCAGCCGCACGGCGAACTCGCGCAACACCTCGTCGCCGACCCCGTGGCCGAAGGTGTCGTTGATCTTCTTGAAGTGGTCGATGTCGATGACCAGCAGGGCCACCGGATCCGAGCCGCCGACCACCGCGCGGCGCACCAGCGCCTCGAGCTGGCTTTCCATGTAGCGGCGGTTGTGCAGGCCGGTGAGCTGGTCGGTCACCGCCAGCTCCAGCGACTGGTCGAGATTGTCGCGCAGGTAGTCGGTGTAGCGCTTGCGGCGGATCTGGGTCTTCACCCGCGCGGCCAGCTCCTGCGGATCGATGGGGCGCGGCAGGACGTCGTTGACGCCGATCTCCAGGGCCTTCACCAGGCGCGGCCGCTCGTCGAAGTCGACGATGGCCAGGATCGGCAGGGTGCGGGTGGCTTCCTCCGAGCGGACCTGGGCGGCGAAGCGCAGGCCGTCGAAGCTCTTGGCCGCGGCGTTGACGATGATCAGGTCCACCGGCCCGCGGGCGGCCAGCAGGGCGTTTTCCGGCGTCGCCTCCACCACCGGGCGATGTTCGATGGCCAGCTCCGCGCAGACCCGCTGGGCCTGGCGCTCGTGGTCATCGACGATCAGGATGCGGCCACCCGTGGCGCCCAGGCGCGAGGCGACGCCGGCGATCACCCCCTTGCGGCGGCCGGACGCTTCGCGTTCGCGCAGTTCGTCGATGACCGATTTCAGGCGGGTCAGGCTGCGCACGCGGGCGAACAGCATGACGTCGTCGATGGGTTTGGTCAGGAAATCGTCGGCGCCGGCCTCCAGTCCCGCGACGCGGTCGGCGCGGCCGTCGAGCGCGGTCAGCAGCACCACCGGGATATGGCGGGTCTCGGCGTCGTCCTTCAGGCGGCGGCAGACGGCGAAGCCGTCCATGCCCGGCATCATCACGTCCAGCAGCACGATGTCGGGCTGTTCGGACGCGGCGATGGCGAGCGCGGTCGGCCCGTCCGGCGCGCTCAGCACCTCGTAGTATTCGGCTTCGAGCTTGGCCTGCAGCAGGCGGACGTTGGCCTCGATATCGTCGACCACAAGGATACGCGCGGACATGGCCTCAGCCCATCAGGCGGCGGATGGTTTCTAGGAAGTGGACCACCGAGATCGGCTTGGAGATGTAGGCCTCGCAGCCACCCTCGCGGATGCGTTCCTCGTCGCCCTTCATGGCGAAGGCGGTGACGGCGACGACCGGGATGGCGGCCAGGTCGGCGTCTTCCTTCAGCCACTTGGTGACCTCCAGGCCGGAGATCTCCGGAAGCTGGATGTCCATGAGGATCAGGTCGGGCCGGTGCTCGCGCGCCAGCGCCAGCGCCTGCAGGCCCTCGCGGGTCTGCAGCGTCTCGTAGCCCTGGGCATCGAGAAGATCATGAAAGAGCTTCATGTTCAGCTCGTTATCCTCGACGATGAGGACCTTCTTGGCCATTTAGGACCTGGCTCTGCTCCCGTGGGCCCCGCGGAACAGCGGACTTCCCCACCCTGGTTTGTTCATCCCATGGATATCCTTAAACTTCGTTAGCCGAACGAGACGCCATGGCCGCACCCGCCGCCCCGCCGACCGCGCCGACCCTTGAAAGCCTGGGGCTTGCCCGCGACCGGCCGCTGGTGATCGTCGACGTGGACGAGGTGCTGGGGCTGTTCATGATGAGCTTCGGGGCGTTCATCGCCGAGCGGGGCTATGAGCTGCGGTTCGAGCGATTCGCGCTGTTCCAGAACATCTACCGCCCGGGCGCGGCGGAACACCTGGACCTCGCCGAGGGGCGCGAGCTGTTCAATGCGTTCTTCCGCACCGGCTGCGGCGAGATCGAGCCGGCGCCGGGGGCGGCGGACGCCCTGCGGCGGCTGAAACCCAGGGCGGAGATCCTGATCCTCTCCAACGCGCCGGCCGAGGCCGAGAGGCTGCGCGGCGAATGGCTGAGGCGCCACGGCCTGCCGCGCGCCCTGATTCTGTCGAGCGGCCCCAAGGGCCCGATCACCGCCGGGCTGGCGGCGCAGACGTCAGGCAAGAGCGCCTTCGTCGACGACCTGCTGTCGAACCTCGATTCAGTGGCCGACCATTCGCCGGCGACGGCGACCTTCCAGCACGTCGCCGACCTCAGGCTCCGCCCGCTCGCGCCCCGCTCCGAACGCCATCCGCGGATCGACGACTGGGCGGAACTCGGCGAGGCCATCGCGGCGGCGATCAGCTGAGCGCTTGCTCCAGGTCGGCGATCAGGTCGTCGACGTTCTCGACCCCCACCGACAGGCGGATGAAGGAATCCGAGATGCCCAGTTCCTCACGGACGTGCGGCGGGATCGAGGCGTGGGTCATGATCGCCGGGTGCTCGATGAGGCTTTCCACGCCGCCCAGGCTCTCGGCGAGGGTGAAGAGCTCGGTGCGCTCCAGCATGCGCAGCGTCCCCTGCAGGTCGCGGTCGAGCACGACGCTCATCATGCCGCCGAAGCCGTGCATCTGGCGCTTGGCCAATTCGTGGTGCGGATGGCTGGCGAGGCCGGGATAGATCACCTGCTTCACCGCCGGATGGCGCTCCAGCCGGGTGGCGATGGCCATGGCGTTGGAACAGTGGCGTTCCATGCGCAGCGCCAGGGTCTTGACGCCGCGCAGCGCCAGGAAGCTGTCGAAGGGGCCGGCGATCGAGCCCACCGCGTTGTGCAGAAAGGCCATCTGGTCGGCCACCTCGCCCTCGGCGCCGGCCACGACGATGCCCCCGACCACATCGGAGTGGCCGTTCAGGTACTTGGTGGTCGAGTGCATGACGAGGTCGAGGCCGTGCTCCAGCGGGCGCTGGCACCAGGGGCTGGCGAAGGTGTTGTCGGCGGCGATCAGGACGCCGCGCGCCTTGGCGAGCGCGGCCAGGGCGTCGAGGTCGGCCAGGCGCAGCATCGGGTTGGTCGGGGTCTCCACCCAGATCAGCCCGGTCTGCGGCGTGATCGCCGCCTCGACGGCGGCGACGTCGGAGAGGTCCACGAAGCTGAACGTCAGGCCCGCCGAACGGCGGCGCACCTTGTCGAACAGCCGGAAGCTGCCGCCGTAGAGGTCGGACGAGGCGATCACGTGGGCGCCGGCGTCGAGCAGGTCGAGGATCGTGGCGATGGCCGCCAGGCCGCTGGAGAAGGCATAGCCGCGCACGCCGCTTTCCAAGTCGGCCACGGCGCGCTCGAAGGCAAAGCGCGTCGGGTTCTGGCTGCGGGAATATTCGAAGCCCTTGTGCACGCCGGGGCTTTCCTGGGCGTAGGTCGAGGTGGCGTAGATCGGCACCATCACCGCGCCCGTGCTGGGGTCGGGATGCTGGCCTGCGTGGATCGCCCGCGTGTCGAACGCGAGGCGATTGGAACCGTCCGTCATGGGATCTCCGGGTGGTGAGGCGTCTTAGGTGCGGCGCAGATGATTGATGAGGTCGACGCGGGTGATCAGGCCCAGGAACTCCCGGCCGTCGAGCACGATGGCCACCTCGTCCCGTTCGAAGATGGTGATCAGCGCGTCCAACGGCTCGTCGGCCTGCAGGGTGTTGAGCTTGGCGACCATGGCGGTGGCCACCCGGTCGCCGAACCGCTTCTGCCCGCCTTCGACCGCGGCCAGGAGGTCGCTCTCGTCCAGCAGGCCGATCAGCCGCCCGTCGTCCAGCACCGGAAGTTGGCTGACGTCGGCGGTGCGCATGCGCTTGTAGGCCGTGTCGAGGGTGTCGTCTGGGCCCACCGTCTCGGCCCCGCCCATCTGGGCGTTGCGGGCGACGAGGTCGCGCAGGGAGCCGGTGATCGGCTTGTCGGTCAGGCCCTGGTCGGAGAGCCAGTGGTCGTTGAAGACCTTGGAGAGATACTTGTTGCCGCTGTCGCACACGAAGGTCGCGACGCGCTTGGGCTTGGTCTGCGCCTGGCAGTAGCGCAGCGCCGCGGCCAGCAGGGTCCCGGACGACGAGCCGCCCAGCACGCCGGCCCGCGACAGCAGGTCCCGCGCGGCCTCGACGCTCTCGCGGTCGGTGACGGAAAAGGCGTTGCCCTTCTTGATCAGCGCCATGTCGCAGTTGTCCGGCACGAAGTCCTCGCCGATGCCTTCGACGATCCAGGAGCCCGGCGTGACCTTCTCGTTGCGGTTGATCAGCGGCTCGAGGATCGAGCCGGTGGGGTCGGCCAGCACCATCTCGGTCTTGGGGCTGACCCTGGCGAAGTAGCGGCCGAGCCCGGTCAGGGTGCCGCCGGAGCCCACGCCCACCACCACCGCGTCCAGGTCGCCGTCCAGTTGCTCGAACAGCTCCGGGCCGGTGGACGTCTCGTGCGCCAGCGGGTTCGCGGGGTTGGAGAACTGGTTCATGTAGACCGCGCCGGGCATGTCGTCGGCCAGGCGCTGGGCGATGTCCTGGTAGTAGTCCGGATGGCCCTTGCCGACATCGCTGCGGGTGATCCGCACGTCGACGCCGAGGCCGCGCAGGTGCTGGATCTTCTCCCGCGCCATCTTGTCGGGCACCACCAGCACCAGCTTGTAGCCCTTGAGGATGCCGACCTGAGCGAGGCCAAGGCCGGTGTTGCCGGCCGTCGCCTCGATGATCACCCCGCCGGGCTTCAGCCGGCCATCGGCCTCGGCCGCCTCGATCATGGTGCGGGCGATACGGTCCTTGATCGAGCCGCCGGGATTGGCGCTCTCCAGCTTGATGAACAGCCGGCAGGGGCCGGTGTCGAACATGCCGGTCAACTCCAGCACCGGCGTGTTGCCGATCAGGTCGAGGGCGGAACTCACCGGCGCCGGGGCGCTCGGCGCGGAAGCAGACGCCTTTTCAGCGGGGATCATGGTAAGCCGACTCCGTAAACGAGACCCATCACTACCGCACCCGAGCCTAACGCAACATCCATGCTCGAAGATGCGCGGGCCTTGGCCCTATCGCGCGCGTGAGCCGGAGTGATAGGGCACGGCCATGTCCGACAACATCCGTATCTGGGTCGAAATCTCTCATAGCACCGCTTACCGCTCCGGCGGCTGGGCCTTCGTCCGGGCCGAGGGCCGCGCGCTCAGCGGCGCGGCCGGCGGAGAGCGGACGGCCTCGCCCGACGCCATCGCCCTGGCCGGGCTGCTGGCGGCGCTGAAGGACCTGCCGCCGGGCGCGAGCGTCGAGGTATTGAGCGCCACGCCCCGCATCGCCGGGGCCGGGCGGCGCGTCGCGGCGCTGGACGCCGGGGGCGAGGCTCCGGCGCAGGATCTGGCGCTCTGGGCGCAGCTCTCCGCGGCGCTGCTGGCCCGGCCCGTCCGCTTCTCGGTCACGCCCAACCAACCGCGCACGCCGCCCGCCTTCGCCGCCGCCTGGGCGGAACTGGCTCGCGACAAGGCGAAGACCAGCCCCTTCCGCGCCGCGATTCCCAAGGCCAACCTCGCGAAGGCCGGCGTGCCCGCTTAGGCGGTCACCAGATCCGCACGCGCTCTGCGGGCGCGAGGTAGAGCTTGTCGCCGGGCTTCACGTCGAAGGCGGAATACCAGGCGTCCATGTTGCGCACCGTGTCGGCGCGGAACTCGGCGGGCGCGTGGCCGTCGGTGACCGCACGCTGCCGGGCCAGGGCCTCGCGGGTCTTGGTCCGCCAGCTCTGCGAGAAGGCGATGAAGAACTGCTGATCGCCGGTGAAGCCCTGCTGGCTTGGCCCCTCCTTGCCGCCGTTGGCCAGGCGATAGGCGTCGTAGGCCGCGTTCAGGCCGGCGATGTCGGCGATGTTCTCGCTGAGCATCTGCTCGCCCTTCAGGGCGATGTCCGGGAACGGGTGGTAGGCGTCATATTGCAACGCCAGCGCGTGGCCCGAGGCGCGGAAGTGCGCCAGGTCCGACGGCGTCCACCAGTTCCGCAACCGGCCGTCGGCGTCGAACATGGCGCCCTGGTCGTCGAAGCTGTGGCTGATCTCGTGGCCGATGGTGGCGCCGGTCGCGCCCAGGTTCATGGCGATCGGGTTGACCGGGTTGAAGTCGGGCGCCTGCAGGATAGCCGCCGGGAAGTTGAGCGCGTTGCGCACCGGCAGGTTCACCGCGTTGACGGTCTGCGGCGTCATCGCCCATTCGCCGCGGTCCACCGGATGGCCGAACTTGGCGAGGTTGCGGCGGTATTCGAACAGCTCGGCGCGCTGGGCGTTGCCGAGCGCGTCGCCGGGCGTGACCTTCAGCGCCGAATAGTCGATCCAGTGGTCCGGATAGCCGACGCCCACCTTCAGGGTGGACAGCTTGCGCTTGGCCTCGGCCTTGGTGGCCGGCGCCATCCAGTCGAGCTTGTCGATGCGCACCCGGAAGGCGTCGATCAGCTTGCCGACCATGGCCTCGACCTGGGCTTTGGACTGCGGCGGGAAATATTTCGCGACGTAGAGCTTGCCCACCGCCTCGCCCAGCGCGCCGTTGGTGGCGTTGACCGCCCGCTTCCAGCGCGCCAGCTGCTGCGGGGTGCCGGCCAGCGTGTGGCTGTAGAAGGCGAACCGTTCGTCGGCGAAGGGCTTGGGCAGCACGTTGGAGTAGTCGTCGATCTGGTGGAAGGCGAGGTAGGCCTTCCAGGTCGCCAGCGGCTCGCTCGCCACCAGGGCCGACTCGCCCGCCGTCGCCCGCGGATGCCAGACGATGAACTGCGGTCGCTTTGCGAGGCCGGCGACGGTGAAGAAGGTGGTCCAGTCGAGGCCGGGCGCCTTCCTGGCGAAGTCGGCCCGCGCCCAGGGATTGTTGGCCTTCAGCACGTCCTCGGATTCGGCGCGCGGCGCGTGGGCCTGGGCGATCTTGATCTCCAGATCGTAGATCTGCTGGGCCTTGCCCTGCGGGTCGGCGACGTGGGCCAGGGCCAGGACCTTGGCGATGTGCGCCCTATAGGCCGCGCGGTCGGCGACCATGTGCGGGTTGGCCGACAGGTAGTAGTCGCGGTCGGGCATGCCGAGGCCGCCCTGCAGCAGGTAGGGGGCGTAGCGATGGGGATCGTTCAGGTCCTGCTCCACCCAAAGGCCGAACAGGTGGTCGGTCTGGAAATTGGTGGAGTTCAGCGCATCGACGTCGGCGCGCAGCTCGCGGCCGAACTCGCCGGCCAGCGCCTTCTTGTCCTTGATGGCGGCGATGCGGGCGAGCGTCGGCTGCAGCGGCTTGAGGCCGAGCGAGTCGATCTTCGCCTCGTCGAGATAGCTGGAATAGTAGTCGCCGATCTTGCGCGCCTCGGTTCCGGCGGGCGCGGCGGCGGCGGTCTTTATGAGGTCCTGCACCCGGCGGGTGGTCAGCTCGACCAGCTCGCCACCCGTGCCCCACTGGGAGCGGTCCGGCGGAATTTCGGTCTTGGCCGTCCAGCCGCCGTTGCCGTAGGCGAAGAAGTCGTCGCCCGGTTTCACATTGCGGTCCATGCCGGCCAGGTCGAGACCGGCGGGATGGTCATTCACGAGGGATTGGGCGGCGGGGCTTTGGGCGGTGGCGGCCGAGGCGGCCACGGCGAAAGCGGCGGCGAGCGCCAGCAAGGTCTGCGAAGATTTCATGGCTCGCAACCTAGCGTCTGGCGCAGCGCTGTCCACGGGTTGCGAGGGGCCTGCGCCGCCGGGAACAAATCCAGTATACCTCGAGCATGATCCGGATCGGCGTGGACTTCGGGGGGACCAAGATCGAGGCGGCGGCGCTGGATGCGCAGGGCCGCTTTCGGGCGCGGGTGCGCGCGCCTTCGCCCGGCGACTACCGGGCCAGCCTTGAAACGGTGCGCGAGATGGTGGCGGGCGCCGAGCGGGAAGCGGGCGTCAGGGGGGCCAGCATCGGGGTCGGCATCCCGGGCTCGCCCTCGCCCGCGACCGGCCTGATCCGCAACGCCAACACCACGCACCTGAACGGTAAGCCCTTGCAGGCGGACCTGGAGCGAATCCTCGAACGGCCGGTCCGGCTCGCCAACGACGCCAACTGCTTCGCCCTCTCCGAGGCGACGGACGGCGCGGGCGCGGACGGCGATGTGGTCTTCGGGGTGATCGTCGGCACCGGCTGCGGCGCCGGGGTAAGTGTCGGCGGCCGGGGGCTGGCCGGCCGCAACGGCATCGCCGGCGAATGGGGCCACACGCCCCTGCCCTGGCCGCAGCCGGACGAACTGCCCGGTCCGCCTTGCTTCTGCGGCCGGCGCAACTGCCTGGAGCAGTGGATCTCCGGCCCTGGGTTCGCCCGGGCGCATGGGACCGGCGAGACCGCCGAGGCGATCGTCGAGGCCGCGCTGGCCGGCGACCCGGCCGCCGCCGCCGCGCTGGACGCCTACGTCGACCGGCTGGCGCGCGGCCTGGCGGTGGTAGCCGACATCCTGGATCCGGATGTCATCGTGCTGGGCGGCGGGATGTCCAACGCGGAGGCGCTGTACGACCGCCTGCCCGCGGCCATCGGCGGCTACGCCTTCTCCGACGTCTTCACGACCCCGGTGCGCCGCGCCGCGCACGGCGACTCGTCCGGCGTGCGCGGCGCGGCCTGGCTCTGGCCGCCGGAGCCTGCGCCGTGAAGGCGTTCTGCCGCGACTGCTTCTGGCAGGGCGAGCAGGCCGTGCGCCGCTGCCCGGGCTGCGCCTCGCCGCGGATCGTCGCGCACCCGGAGCTCGCCGGCCTCGCCATCGCGCATATGGACTGCGACGCCTTCTACGCCTCCGTGGAAAAGCGCGACCGGCCGGAGTTGCGGGACGCGCCGGTCATCGTCGGCGGGGGAAAACGCGGCGTGGTCACCACCTGCTGCTACATCGCCCGCATCACGGGCGTGCGCTCGGCCATGCCGATGTTCAAGGCGCTGAAGCTGTGCCCGCAAGCGGTTGTCATCAAGCCGGACTTCTCGAAGTACCGCGCCGAGAGCCGGCGCATCCTGGGGCTGGCCGGCGAGCTGACGCCGCTGATCCAGAACCTCTCGTTGGACGAGGCGTGGATGGACCTTTCCGGCACCGAGCGGCTGCACAAGGCGCCGCCGGCGGTCACGCTGGCGAAGCTGCAGGCGCGCATCGAGGCGCAGACCGGGCTGACGGTCTCCATCGGGCTGTCGGCCAACAAGTTCCTGGCCAAGATCGCCTCGGACCTCGACAAGCCGCGCGGTTTTTCGGTGATCGGCGGGGCCGAGGCGCAGGCCTTCCTGGCGCCGCGGCCGGTGGGCATCCTGCCTGGCGTGGGACCGGCCATGGTGGCGAGCCTGGAGAAGGCCGGTTTCCGCACCGTCGGCGACCTCGCCCGCGCCGACGCCAAGGATCTGGCCGGGCGGTTCGGATCGCACGGCCTCAGGCTCTCGCGCCTGGCGCATGGCGAGGACCACCGCGCGGTGAACCCCAGGGAGGAGCGCAAGGGGATCAGCGCCGAGACCACCTTCAACGAGGACCTCAGCGCGCTCTGCGACCTGGAGGACGTGCTGGCCGAACTCGCCGAGAAGGTCGCTCGCCACGCCCGCGCCGACGGCCTGGCGGGCCGGGTCGTCACCCTGAAGCTGCGCACCCCCGACTTCAAGATCCACACGCGCCGTCGGACCATCCCGGTGCCCACCCAGACCGCCAGGACCCTGTTCGCGGTGGGCCGCGAACTGCTGGCCAAAGAGGCGACGGGCCGCCCCTATCGGCTGATCGGCGTCGGCCTGGCCGAGCTGGTCGAGGCCGGCGCGGTGGAGGACGACTTCTTCGCGGGCGACGAGCGCCGCGCGCTGGCCGGCGAGAAAACCCTCGACGCCATCCGCGCCCGGTTCGGAGCCGGCGCGGTGACCTCCGGTCGTATTTTTCGGGCAAGGACGCCGCCGAAGCCGGGCTGAGGCCTGCAAACCGGACACAATCGCCCGGCAATGCAGACGCGGCGACCGTTTCGCCCGCGCCCGTGACGATTCGACCCTTCCAAATGGATCGGGTTTGCATATCTAATTGAGTGGCGGCGAAGCGGCAGCGCCGACAGGAGATCGACTAAATGGCCGAACGTAAGATGGGAGACCAGGACACCGGCATCCGGTCGGCGGTGGTCACTCAGACAAAGCCAAAGACACAAAAGCCCTCGATGTACCGGGTGCTGATCTTGAACGACGACTACACGCCAATGGAATTCGTCGTCTATGTTCTTGAGCAATTCTTCAATAAGTCGCGCGAAGATGCGACTCGCATAATGCTCCATGTCCATCAACACGGCGTGGGGGTCTGTGGGGTATTCACCTACGAGGTGGCGGAAACAAAAGTGGCCCAGGTCGTTGATACGGCGCGGCGGCATCAACACCCGCTGCAGTGCACCATGGAGAAGGATTAGAGGCCTTTGCCTTCATTTTCGCGCCCCTTAGAGGAATCTCTTCACCGTGCCGTGGCCTACGCCAACCAGCGTAAGCACGAGTACGCCACCCTGGAGCATCTGCTCCTGTCCCTCGTCGATGACGAGGAAGCCGCCGGCGTGATGCGCGCCTGCGACGTGGACCTGGGCGCCCTTCGCACCACCCTCACCAACTACGTCGACACCGAGCTGCGTTCGCTGGTGGTCGACGACGGCGAGGATGCGAAGCCGACCGCAGGCTTCCAGCGCGTGATCCAGCGCGCGGTAATCCACGTGCAGTCCTCCGGCCGCGAGGAAGTCACCGGCGCCAATGTGCTGGTGGCGATCTTCTCGGAACGCGAGAGCCACGCCGCCTACTTCCTGCAGGAGCAGGACATGACCCGC
Source organism: Caulobacterales bacterium (assembly GCA_044445675.1). Classification (GTDB taxonomy): domain Bacteria; phylum Pseudomonadota; class Alphaproteobacteria; order Caulobacterales; family Caulobacteraceae; genus Phenylobacterium. The sequence continues at coordinate 20,576 of JBIOED010000035.1, forward strand.
TACGATGCGGTCAACTACATCGCCCACGGCATCGCCAAGAAGGCCGGCGCGACCGAGGCCAAGCCCGTCAAGGGCGCGGCGGACGATGAGGACAAGCCCACCGTCAAGACCGGCGGCGAGGCGCTCGAAGCCTACTGCGTGAACCTCAACGAGAAGGCCAAGCAAGGCAAGGTCGACCCGCTGATCGGCCGCTCCGCCGAGGTGGAGCGCTGCATCCAGATCCTCTGCCGCCGGACCAAGAACAACCCGCTGCTGGTGGGCGACCCCGGGGTCGGCAAGACCGCCATCGCCGAAGGCCTGGCCCGCAAGATCGTCAACCACCAGGTCCCCGAGGTGCTCGCCGGCTCGACCATCTTCTCGCTGGACATGGGCAGCCTGCTGGCCGGCACCCGCTATCGCGGCGACTTCGAAGAGCGCGTGAAGCAGGTGGTCAAGGAACTGGAAAACCATCCCGACGCGGTGCTGTTCATCGACGAGATCCACACGGTGATCGGCGCGGGCGCCACCAGCGGCGGGGCGATGGACGCCTCCAACCTCCTGAAGCCGGCGCTGGCCTCAGGCACCCTGCGGTGCATGGGCTCGACGACCTACAAGGAGTTCCGCCAGCACTTCGAGAAGGACCGCGCCCTGGTGCGCCGGTTCCAGAAGATCGACATCAACGAGCCCACGATCGACGACACGATCAAGATCCTCAAGGGCCTGAAGATCTACTACGAGGAGTTCCACAAGCTCCGCTACACCAACGACGCCATCAAGGCGGCGGTGGAGCTGTCGGCCAAGTACATCAACGACCGCAAGCTGCCGGACAAGGCGATCGACATCATCGACGAGGCCGGCGCCAGCCAGATGCTGCTGCCCGAAGGCAAGCGGAAGAAGATCATCGGCCTGAAGGAAGTCGAGTCGGTGGTGGCGAAGATCGCGCGCATTCCGCCCAAATCGGTGTCCAAGACCGACACCGAGGCGCTGAAGCAGCTGGAGACCGACCTGAAGCGGGCGGTCTACGGCCAGGACGACGCCATCGACCAGCTCTCGTCAGCCATGAAGATGGCCAGGGCGGGCCTGCGCGACGCCAACAAGCCGATCGGCTGCTACCTGTTCTCAGGCCCCACCGGCACCGGCAAGACCGAGACCGCCCGCCAGCTGGCCTCCACGCTCGGCATCGAACTCCTGCGGTTCGATATGAGCGAATATATGGAGCGCCATACGGTGAGCCGGCTGATCGGCGCGCCTCCCGGCTATGTGGGCTTCGACCAGGGCGGCCTCCTGACCGACGCGGTCGACCAGCACCCGCACGCCGTCGTGCTGCTCGACGAGATCGAGAAGGCCCATCCGGACGTCTACAACATCCTGTTGCAGGTCATGGACCACGGGGCGCTCACCGATAGCAACGGCAAGAAGATCGACTTCCGCAACGTGGTCCTGATCATGACCACCAACGCCGGCGCTTCCGACGCCCAGCGCAACTCCATCGGCTTTGGCCGCGGCAAGCAGGACGACGAGGCGGAAGAGGCCATCAAGCGGGTGTTCACGCCGGAATTCCGCAACCGCCTCGACGCGGTGGTGGCCTTCAAGTCGCTGACCCCGGAGATCATCAAGCAGGTCGTCCAGAAGTTCATCATGCAACTGGAAGCCCAGCTCGCCGATCGCCACGTCACCATCGAGACGTCCGACGAGGCGGCTGACTGGCTGGCCAAGAACGGCTTCGACGAACTCTACGGCGCCCGCCCGCTCGGCCGGGTCATCCAGGAGAACATCAAGAAGCCGCTCGCCGACGAGATCCTGTTCGGCAAGCTGGTCAAGGGCGGCCACGTCAAGGTGGTGCTCAAGGACGGCAAGATGGCCTTCGAGATCGAGGGCGACAACCGCGAGCCGGGCGCGCCGGTCATCGAGGCGCCCGACAAGGACGCCGCGCAAGCGCCCGTCACCGTCGAGTAGGCGTCGCGGCCCAGACGTCGAGGAAAGCCCCGGGTTCCCGCCCGGGGCTTTTCGTTTGCGCCTATCCCACGTGGGGACGGCGGAGCAGATCGCGCAGGACTGCGGCGGCCAGTGTCTTCGCCCTCGGCCAGACCCGCCGCCCGTCGCGCCGCGGCCAGAGCCAGCCGCCGGAGCGGACATTGGGCGGCAAGCGAACGTCCAGCCGGCCGCCTTCCACGTCCGACGTCATGGGCGTGTAGTAGACGCAGTCGTCGAAGAAATTGTGCACCACCAGCGAACGCCGCGTGGACCCGGGCGTCTCGATCGCCGAGCCGCCGTGCGCCAGGTTCGCCGCCCAGACCAGCGCCCAGCCCTTCTTGAGCACGGCGCGCGTCTCGGGAAGGCCGCTCGCGGAAATGCGCTCGGCGAAGCGCGGCACGAAACACCGGTCATAGTCCTGCGGACCCGGGCGCGCGTGATTGACCCCCGCCTCGCGCATGGTCATCACCGGCAGGCGGTGGGAGCCCGGGTGATAGACCAGCGGGCCGGAGCCCGGCGCCACATCTTCCAGGGCGATCCACACGCCGCACATGAAGCGCTCCGGCACGCTGTGGAAATGGATGGTGTCGGCATGCAGCGCCTGCTCGCTGCCCCGGTGGAAATTCAGGGTCTGGAACGGGATCGGGTCCCGGCCGTAGGCGCTCGCCAACAGCGTCCGCATCCGCGGCCAGGTCGCCAGCCGGCGCACGGCCTTCGAGCGGCGCCAGGCGTCCTGCACGCGAACCGCGCCGGCGGCGAAATAGGCCTCCGTGTCGGCGACCGCCCGGTCGCACAGAGCGCGGGCCTCATCGCCCAGGTCGGCCACCGCAAAGCCGTCGCGCGCCAGGGCGCGGACAAAGGCTTCGGTGTCCGGATCGAGCCGGGCGCGGACGAGATGGTCCTCCAGGCCGTCGCCTTCGAACCAGGGCGCCTGCGGCTGCGTCACGCGATCTTCGCCGCGATCTGCTCGGCCAGGGCCTTCAGCTCCGCCGGGTCGGCCATGCCGCCGCCCGCGTGACGGCCGAGCGCCACACCCTCCCAGCGCGGGATGATGTGGAAGTGCAGGTGATAGACCGTCTGGCCGGCCACGGCGCCGTTGAACTGCGTCACCACAATGCCGTCCGGGTTCAGCGCGGCGCGCACCGCGCGGGTCACCCGCTGGACGCCCAGGATCAGGTTGGCGAGGACCGCCGGGTCCTCGTCCATCAGGTTGCGCGCCGTCGAGTGCTTGGGGATCACCAGGGTGTGCCCCTTGGCCTGCGGGAAGACGTCCATGAAGGCCAGGAGGTGGTCGTCCTCGAACACCCGGGCGGCCGGCATTTCGCCGCGCAGGATCTTGGCGAAGATGTTGCCGTCGTCGTAGGTCCCGTCCAAGCTCATGGCCTGCTCCTGATCGCTCAGGTCTCGTAGCAAATCGCACCGGAGGGTGGAACGATGACCGTCGCCGACCCCAAGTCGAAGGCCCCGTCGCCCGGCCTATCGCCTCGCCAGCAGAAGTGGTTCGCCTCCGTGCAGGCCAGCCTGCAGCGCGACACCGGCAAGACGCTGGAGGAATGGGTGGCCATCGCCAGGACCTGCCCGGAGACCCGGCCCCGCGCCCGCGCCGAGTGGCTCAAGACGCACCACGGCCTGGGGGTGAACCGCGCGGCGCATGTGCTCTCGGTCGCCTTCCCGACTGAGATGGGCTGGGACGAGCCCGACAAGCTGAAGGCGGCGCTGTGGAGCGATCCGCAGTCCGCGGCGATCCTGGAGGCCGTCCGGGCCGCGGCCACCGCCCTGCCCGACGTGGTCATCGGCCAGCGCAAGGCGTTCACCGCCTTCAGCCGCGAATTCCAGTTCGCCTCGGTCAAGCCGGTCAAGGGCGGCAAGGCCATGCTCGGCCTGGCGCTGACGCCGGACGCCGATCCCCGGCTCGAGGCGCCCAGGAACGAGGGCTGGTCCGAGCGGCTGAAGGCGCGGATGCCGTTGTCGAGCACCGCCGA
>JBIOED010000036.1:0-24320 GCA_044445675.1 Caulobacterales bacterium
GACGCGCGCTGGCTGTTCGGGCCGGAGATCAACCTGCTGGGCGTGCAGGCGCTGGGGTTGGGCCTCGGGACCTACATCCATGAGCTGGGCCAAAAGCGCATCGTGGTCGGCCACGACTACCGATCCTATTCGCTGTCCATCAAGCAGGCGCTGACCATCGGCCTGGTGGCCGCCGGCTGCGAGGTGATCGACATTGGCCTCGCCACCTCGCCGATGGCCTATTTCGCCCAGTTCGACCTCGATGCGCCGTGCGTGGCCATGGTCACCGCCAGCCACAACGAGAACGGTTGGACCGGGGTGAAGATGGGCGCGCAACGGCCGCTGACCTTCGGCCCCGACGAGATGGGCCGCCTGAAGGAAATCGTGCTCTCCGGGACCTGGCAGCAGCGGCCGGGCGGCAGCCTCGCGCATGTGGACGGAGTGGCGGAGCGCTACATCGCCGATGCGGCCAGCCGCGCCAGCATCACGCGCCCCCTGAAGGTGGTCTGCGCCTGCGGCAACGGCACCGCCGGCGCCTTCGCCCCCGAGGCGCTGCGCCGCATGGGCGTGGCGGTGGTGGTCGAAATGGACTGCAAGCTCGACTGGACCTTCCCGAAATACAACCCCAACCCGGAAGACAGCGTCATGCTGCACGCCATGGCCGAGGCCGTGCGCCAATACGGCGCCGACCTGGCCCTGGGCTTCGACGGCGACGGCGACCGCTGCGGCGTAGTGGACGACGAGGGCGAGGAGATCTTTGCCGACAAGATCGGCCTGATGCTCGCGCGGGATCTGTCGGGGCTTCACCGCGACGCGACCTTCGTGGTGGACGTGAAGTCTACCGGCCTGTTCGCCACCGACGAACTGCTGAAGACCAACGGCGCCAAGACCGTCTACTGGAAGACCGGCCACTCCTACATCAAGCGCAAGACCGCCGAACTCGGCGCGCTGGCCGGCTTCGAGAAGTCGGGGCATTTCTTCTTCAATCCGCCGATCGGCCGCGGCTATGACGACGGCATCGTGGCGGCCGCGGCGATCCTGTCGATGCTCGACCGCAACCCGGCCCGGAAGCTCTCCGACCTCAAGAAAGCCCTGCCCGTCGCCTACACTTCGCTGACCATGAGCCCGCACGTCGCCGACGAAGTGAAGTACGGCCTGGTGGACGATGTGGTCGCCGAATACACCGCGTTGCGCGACGCTGGCGGGACGATCCTGGGTCGCAAGATCGCCGAGCTGATCACGGTCAACGGCGTGCGTGTGGCGCTTGAGGACGGCTCCTGGGTGCTGGTCCGCGCCTCCTCCAACAAGCCCGAGATCGTGGTGGTAGTGGAGAGCACCCAGAGCGAGGACGACATGCGCCGCCTGTTCCGCGAGGAGGTGAAGCCGCGCCTGGCCAAGCGGCCCGAGGTGGGCGCCTACAATCAGGAGATCTGACCGCGTTCAGGCGAGCGCCGGCTCCGATCGACCTTCCTGGCGCGTTCGTCCGACGTGGCGTTCCGCGCCTCCTTGCGAACCGCCGCCCGCTACATCGGGATGGAGCCGCGTCTGAGGCTCGCAAGCCTGCACGCTTGCGAACGACATCGTCCTTGCGGATCGGAATGGGCGGCGCGCCAGTTTGTCGATCGAGGACAACCGAACATCGAAGGCGCGCCGCTCAGGAAATCTGAACACTGTGGCGTTAAGCGCCTAGTCCGTACGGGCGGCGCATGCTGAATGCGCGGCCGGCAATCGTCTTGAGGGACTTCCATGCACGTAGCGATGATCGGGACCGGCTATGTGGGCCTGGTCAGCGGCGCCTGTTTCGCCGACTTCGGGCACACCGTGACCTGCATCGACAAGGATGCCGCGAAGATCGAGCGCCTGCAGGCCGGCGGCATCCCGATCTATGAGCCGGGCCTCGACCTGCTGGTCGCCCAGAACGTCAAGGCGGGGCGCCTGTTCTTCTCCACCGACGCGACGCAGGCGGTGCGCGAGGCCGACGCGGTTTTCATCGGCGTGGGCACCCCCTCGCGGCGCGGCGATGGCTATGCGGACCTCTCCTATGTCTATGCCGCCGCCGAGGAGATCGCGGGCCTGGTGGACGGCTTCACCGTGATCGTCACCAAGTCGACGGTTCCGGTGGGGACGGGCGACGAGATCGAGGCGATCTTCAAGCGCGTCCGGCCCAGCGCCGACGTGGCCATCGTCTCCAATCCAGAATTCCTGCGCGAAGGCGCAGCGATCGAGGACTTCAAACGCCCCGACCGCGTGGTCGTCGGCACCCAGGAACCGCGCGCCCAGGCGGTGATGCGCGAGCTTTACCGGCCGCTCTACCTGAACGAGACGCCGATCCTGTTCACCAACCGGCGGACCAGCGAGCTGATCAAGTACGCGGCCAACGCGTTCCTGGCGCTGAAGATCACCTACATCAACGAGATGGCCGACCTTTGCGAGGCCGTGGGGGCCGACGTGCAGCAGGTGGCGCGCGGCATCGGCCTGGACGGCCGGATCGGCGGCAAGTTCCTGAACGCCGGCCCCGGCTACGGCGGCTCCTGCTTCCCGAAGGACACCTTGGCGCTGGTCCGCACGGCCCGCGACGCCGGCGCGCCCGTCGAGCTCGTCGAGGCCACCGTCAAGGCCAACGACGACCGCAAGCGGGCGATGGCGCGAAAGGTGATCCGCGCCGTGGACGGCGACCTCAAGGGCAAAACCGTCGGCATCCTGGGCCTGACGTTCAAGCCGAACACTGACGACATGCGCGACGCGCCCTCGCTGGCCATCATCCCGGCGCTGCAGGACAGGGGCGCGCGGGTGCAGGCTTTCGACCCGGAGGGCCTGCACGAGGCGCGCGAGCTGCTTCGCGACGTGGATTTCAAGGACGACCCCTACGACGTGGCCACCGGGGCCGACGTGCTGGTGATCATCACCGAGTGGGATCAGTTCCGGGCGCTCGACCTCGACCGCATCAAGCTGTTGATGAACGCCCCGGTGATGGTCGACCTGCGCAACATCTACAAGCCCGACGACATGCGCGCCCGCGGCTTCGCCTATTCCAGCGTGGGCCGCGCGGCCGTCTAGGCGTTCGCCGAGCTTCTCGGCCCGGCGGCTCGGGCCTAGAACCCGAAGCCGGTGAGCCGCAGGACGGCTTGGCCGATCCACACAGCGCCGGCCCAGAAAGCGATCCCGAGCAGGGCGACGAAGGCCAGGCAGGCGAGCGAACTTACGCCCTTCGCCGTCGGCCGCGCCGCACCGTAGCTAAGGTGACGAGCCATGGTTTCTCCCAACACTTTTTTGCTCCGGACCGGTCGAGCGGCTCGGAGATTACGAGATTGTCACAATGTTTAGGATTTGGGTAGGGTTGCCGTGAGGCGCGGCTAGGCTGCCGAGGTCGCCTGAGCGGCCGCCTTCTTCACTGCGCCGGCGATCTCCTTGACCACCTGGTTGACCAGTTTCTCGTCGTCGCCCTCAGCCATGATGCGGATCAGGGGCTCGGTGCCCGACGCGCGGACCAGCAGGCGGCCCGCCCCGTTCAGGCGCTGCTCGGCGGTGGCGATCGCGCCCTGGACATCGGCGTCCTCCAAGGGCTTGCCGCCCCCGAAACGGACGTTTTCCAGCTTCTGCGGCACAGGCTCGAACTGGCGGGCCAGCGCGCTCATCGGCTTGTCGCCTTCTTTCAGCACCGCCAGCACCTGCAGGGCGGCCAGCAGGCCGTCGCCCGTGGTCGAGAAATCCGACAGGATGATATGGCCGGACTGTTCGCCGCCCAGGTTGAAGCCGCCTTCCCGCATACGCGCCATCACCGCGCGGTCGCCGACGGCGGTGCGTTCCAGCTTCAGGTCGCGCGCCTGCAAGAAGCGCTCGAGGCCGAGGTTCGACATCACCGTCGCCACGACGCCGCCGCCCGAGAGCCGGCCGCGTTGCGCCCAGTGGCCGGCGATCAGCGCCATGATCTGATCGCCGTCGACGACCTGGCCCTTCTCGTCACAGATCACCAGCCGGTCGGCGTCGCCGTCGAGTGCGATGCCGATGTCGGCGCGGTACTCCTTGACCAGCTTCTGCATGCCGGCCGGGGCGGTGGAGCCGCACTCTTCATTGATGTTGAAGCCGTTGGGGACGACGCCCACCGGGATCACCTCGGCGCCCAGTTCGTAGAGCGCCTCGGGGGCCACCTTGTAGGCCGCGCCATTGGCGCAATCGATGACGATGCGCATGCCGGTCAGGTTGAGCCGCCGCGGGAAGGTCGCCTTGGCGATCTCGACGTAGCGGGCCTGGCAGTCGTCGATCCGCTGCACACGGCCGAGCGCCATGGGCTGGGCCAGGTTCTCCTGCAGGCCCTGGTCCATCAGCGCCTCGATCTCCAGCTCGCGCTCATCGGAGAGCTTGTAGCCGTCCGGGCCGAACAGCTTGATGCCGTTGTCGGAAAAGGCGTTGTGCGAGGCCGAGATCATCACGCCCAGGTCGGCGCGCAGCGAGCGGGTCATCATCGCCACGCCCGGCGTCGGCAGCGGGCCGAACAGGCGCACGTCCATGCCCACGCTGGTGAAGCCCGCCACCAGCGCCGGCTCGATCATGTAGCCCGAGAGCCGCGTGTCCTTGCCGATCACCACCAGGTGGCGGCGGTCGTCCTTGGACATGAACAGCTTGCCCGCAGCCATGCCGACGCGCAGGGCCACCTCCGCGGTCATCGGGAAGCGGTTGGCCTCCCCGCGAATGCCGTCGGTGCCGAAATAGGCGCGCTTGGTCATGCTAGTGTCCCGATCCCGAGGGCCGCCAGCGCTTGGACCGACCTCGAGCGAACTTCGGGATCGATGCGGACGCTGGCAAGTCCGTATTTTCGCGTGGCTTTCGGATTTGACGTTCCCGACGGCGCGGGCCGCGAGCGATGTGGGAACTCAAAATCGGCCACACCAGTGCTCACGAAACGATCCGAAACCCAGATTTAGTCGACGTGCGTTTGGCGAATGGTAAAGCCGCACTCTTCGCACGCTCGACCTTAGCGACGCACTATCACAAAAGGACGCCATACCCCATGTGCGGCATCATCGGCATCGTTGGACGAAGCTCCGTACAGGAACGCCTGATCGACAGCCTCAAGCGGCTGGAATACCGCGGCTATGATTCCGCCGGGGTTGCGGGCGTCGTCGACGGGCGCGTGCAGCGCCGCCGGGCCGCTGGCAAGATCAGGGCGCTGGAGGAGGTGCTGGCGGCCGATCCGCTGAACGCCACGGTCGGCATAGGCCACACCCGCTGGGCGACGCATGGCGGCCCGACCACCCGCAACGCCCATCCACAGACCGCGGGCCGCGTGACCCTGGTGCACAACGGCATCATCGAGAACTACGCCGAGCTGCGCGACATGCTGAAGGCCAAGGGCCGGACCTTCGAGAGCGAGACCGATACCGAGGTCATCGCCGCGCTGATCGATTTCGAACTGGAGAGCGGCAAGCCGCCGGTCGAGGCGCTGAAGGCGGCCCTGGACCAGCTCAGCGGCGCCTACGCCATCGGCGTGCTGGTGGCGGGCGAGGACGAGCTGATCATGGGCGCCCGCAAGGGCAGCCCCCTGGTGGTCGGCTACGGCGAGGGCGAGATGTTCCTCGGCTCCGACGCCCTGGCCGTGGGGCCCTTTACCAACCGGATCGCCTATCTCGACGAGGGCGACTACGTCGCCATCGACCACGCAACGGCGCGGATCTTCGACGTGCGCGGCGAGCCTGTGCAGCGCGAGGTTCGCACCGTCGCGGCCTCCGCCGCGCTGGTGGAAAAGGGCAACTACCGGCACTTCATGGAAAAGGAAATCCACGACCAGCCCGAGGGCGTGCAACGGACGATCGCGGCCTACGTGGACCCCCTGACCGACCGCACGGCGATGCCCGGCGGCGTCGATTTCGCCAGGCTCGACCGCATCCAGATCGTCGCCTGCGGCACCTCCTACATCGCGGGCCTGCTCGGCAAGTACCTGATCGAACAGCTCGCCGACCTGCCGGTGGACGTGGAGATCGCCTCGGAGTTCCGCTACCGCCAGCCGGCGCTCAGCGCGGGATCGCTGGTGATCGCCATGTCACAGTCCGGCGAAACCGCCGATACCCTGGCGGCGCTGCGGTATTGCCAAGCCAAGGGCATGCAGAGCGCCGCGGTGGTGAACGCCCAGGAATCGACCATGGCGCGCGAGGTCGACGTGGTCTGGCCGATCCATTGCGGGCCGGAGATCGGCGTCGCCTCCACCAAGGCCTTCACCGCCCAGATCAGCGTGCTGACGGCGCTGGCGGTGGCCGCCGCCCGCGCGCGGGGCAGGATCGACGCAGCCGAGGAGGAGCGCCTGGTCCGGGTGCTGCTGGAGGCGCCCAGGCTGATCGCCGAATCCATCAATCTGGAGGAGGCCGTCCGCGCCGTGGCGATCGAGATCTCCAAGGCCCGCGACGTGCTCTACCTGGGCCGCGGCCCGATGTATCCGCTCGCCCTGGAAGGCGCGCTGAAGCTGAAGGAGATCAGCTATATCCACGCCGAGGGCTACGCCGCCGGCGAGCTGAAGCATGGCCCCATCGCCCTGGTCGACGAGAACACCCCGATCGTCATCCTGGCCCCCTTCGACAGCTATTTCGAGAAATCGGCCTCGAACATGAGCGAGGTCATGGCCCGCGGCGGCCAAGTGGTGTTCATCACCGATCCGGAGGGCCAACGCCATGCGCCGGCAGGTGCCCGGGTAGTGGTGACGGCGCCGCGGAGCGATCCCTTGATCGCGCCCCTGGTGATGGCCGCGCCGATCCAGCTCCTCGCCTACTATGTGGCGGTGCAGAAGGGCGCCGACGTCGACCAGCCGCGCAACCTCGCGAAGTCGGTGACGGTCGAATAGCCCAAAAGCAAACGGCCGCCCCGTGAGGGGCGGCCGCGCCTGTAGTCCTAACCCAGAGGGTTCGGAACTTACTTCTTGGTCGTGGTCGTGGTCGACGACATCGAACCGGTCGAGGGCGGGGTGGCCGCCGGCGGGGTCGTGGTGGTCGTCGTGGTCGCCGCAGGCGCTGAACCGTCGGCAGGGGTCGTGGTCGTGGTGGACGACGTGTCCGCCGGCGGGGTCGCCGCGGGAGCGGTCGAGTCGGTCGCCGTGGTGGTGGTCGTGGCCGACTCGTCGGCCTTCTTTTGGCAAGCGGCCAGGCTCATGGCCAGACCGGCGGCGACGACGACCGAGGTGATGATACGCAGTTTCATGGAATTGCTCCCCTGGAGGACTATGGAGGACGATCCCCCGACAATGGGCGACTCTTACACGGCTTCGTGAATTCCCGAAATCGTGATCGTGCGTCCGAAGGGCTTTTTCGTCGCAGTCGCTGTGGATTTCAAGCCCTACCTTGTCTAGTCCGGCCTGCTGAGCAGGCGGATCGCCTCGCCCAGAGGGGCGTTTCAGGACGCCAGGCGGCTGAGCTGGGCCGGGAACGGCAGGGAGAGGCGTGAATGACCAGGCGTGTGCGCAAGGCGGTGCTGCCGGTGGCCGGCATGGGGACCCGCGTGCTCCCGGGCGCCAAGACCACGCCCAAGAACCTCTTGAACGTCGTCGATCGGCCGATCCTGTCCTATGTGGTGGAGGAAGCCCGCGCCGCCGGCATCGAGCATTTCGTGTTCATCGTCGGCCGCGGCCAAGGCGCGATCGAGGACTATTTCGACTCCAACCCGGAGATCGAGGGGGCGCTGGAGGCCAAGGGCAAGACCGAGATCCTGGCCGACGTCCGCCGCGACCTGCCCAAGCCGGGCGAGATGAGCTTCATCCGCCAGATGGCCCCGCTCGGCCTGGGGCACGCCGTCTGGTGCGCGCGCGACGTGATCGGCGACGAGCCCTTCGCGGTCATGCTGCCCGACATGCTGATGGCCGCCGAGCGGTCGGCCCTGGCGCAGGCGGTGGACGCCTACGGCGAGGTCGGCGGCAACATCGTGGTGGTCGAGCCGGCGCCCGAGGGGGAAGCCCACAAGTACGGCATCGTGGCTTTGGACCGGGAGGCAGGCGGCGGCCGGCTGAACCGCATGACCGGCATGGTCGAGAAGCCGGCGCCGGGAACCGAGCCCTCGAACCTGTTCATCTCCGGCCGCTACATCCTGCAGCCGGAGATCTTCGGCATCCTGGAGACCCAGGACCGTGGCGCGGGCGGCGAGATCCAGCTGACCGACGGCATGGCGGGCCTGATGCAACGCCAGGCGTTCCACGCCCTGGAGTACGAAGGCACGACCTACGACTGCGGCGACAAGATCGGCCTCCTGCGCGCCAATGTCGCCTTTGCGCTGCGCCGCCCCGACCTCGCCGACGAGGCGCGAGCGGCGATCCGCGCACTGCTCTAAGGCGCGGCTTTGGCCGCGATCCGGATTTTGCGCCGAGGGATTCAACAAACGTCGCCTTCGCGCGTTAGCAATATGGGGGAGTTCGGAGGGAGCGGGGCATGCGCGTTCTGATTCTCGGCGGCGACGGCTTCTGCGGCTGGCCGACGGCGCTTCACCTGTCGGCCCGCGGCCACGACGTGGCCATCGTCGATAACGGCTCGCGCCGCCGGATCGACGAGGAGTTGGGCGCAGGCTCGCTCACCCCCATCGCGCCACTGGAGACGCGGCTGGCCGCCTGGCGCGAGGTCTCCGGCAAGGTCATCGCCGCCCACGACCTGACGATCGGCCAGGATTTCGAAGCGCTGCTCGCTCTGCTCAAGGCCTACCACCCCGAGGCGGTGGTGCATTTCGCCGAGCAGCGGGCCGCGCCCTATTCGATGAAGTCGGCCGCGCACAAGCGCTACACGGTCCGCAACAACGTCGGCGCGACGCATGACGTGCTGGCGGCCATCGTAGAGAGCGGCCTCGACATCCACCTGGCGCACCTCGGCACCATGGGCGTCTATGGCTACGGCACGGCGGGCGTGGCGATCCCCGAGGGCTATCTCACCGTCCAGGTGGAGACCGCCGAGGGCTGGGCGCCGCGCGAGATCCTCTATCCGGCCAACCCCGGCTCGATCTACCATCTGACCAAGACGCAGGACGCGCTGGCCTTCCAGTTCTATGCCCGCAACGACGGCGTACGGATCACCGACCTGCACCAGGGCATCGTCTGGGGCGCGCAAACGGCGGAAACGCGGGCCGATCCGCGGCTGATCAACCGCTTCGACTACGACGGAGACTACGGCACGGTGCTCAACCGCTTCCTGATGCAGGCGGCGGTGGGCTATCCGCTGACGGTGCACGGGGCGGGCGGCCAGACGCGGGCCTTCATCAACATCCGCGATACGGTGCGCTGCGTGGAACTGGCCGTGCTGCATCCGCCGGAGCGCGGCGAGCGGGTCAAGGTGATGAACCAGATGACCGAATGCTGGCGGGTGCGCGACCTGGCCCAGATGGTCGCGCGCTTGACGGGGGCTGAGATCGCCCACCTGCCAAATCCGCGCCAGGAGGCCGAAGAGAACGAACTCTGCGTCGAAAACCGCCGGCTGCGGGCGCTGGGCCTGGATCCCACGACCCTGGAGGACGGGCTCCTGCTGGAGATCGCCGAAATCGCCCGCCGCTACGCCCACCGCGCGGACCTGTCGAAAATTCCCTGCGGCTCCTGCTGGAACGCCGAGCGCGCCCAGGCGACCCGGGAGGCGCCGGACGAGGCGGCCTTGCAGGCGGCGGAATAGCGATTGCGGCTGTTTGTCTTCGGCTACGGCTACACGGCCCGCGCGCTGGCGCGGCGGCTGACGCCAAGGGGCTGGGAGATCGCGGCCAGCGTCCGGGACGCCGCCGACGCCCCTCGCCTCGGCGCCGAGGGCGTGACGGCCTACCCGCTCGCCGACACCTGCGGCCTCGTCGAGGCCTTGGGCCGGACCGAGGCCCTGCTGGTCACCGCCCCGCCTGACGCCGCAGGTTGCCCCGGCCTGCGAGCCCTGGTCCCGGCGCTGGCGCGGGCCGGAGCCTTTCCGGACTGGACCGGCTATCTCTCCACCACCGGGGTTTATGGCGACCGGCGCGGCGGCTGGGTCACCGAGGCCAGCCGGCTTGCCGCCCAGTCGACGGAGGGCGCGCGCCGGGTGGGCGCCGAGCGCGACTGGCTGGACGTCGGCCGCGGCATGGGCCTGACGGTGCAAATTTTCCGGTTGCCGGGCATCTATGGCCCCGCCCGCTCCGCTTTCGAGCGCCTGCGAACCGGCGAGGCGAGGCGCATCGCCGCGCCTGGCCAGGTGTTCTCGCGCATCCACGTGGATGACCTCGCCGCCGCCCTGGAGGCCTCGATCGCGCGGCCCAGGGCGGGCGGGATCTACAATCTCTGCGACGACGAGCCGGCCGCGAACGCGGACGTCATCGCCTGCGCCGCCCAGTTGCTGGGCGTGTCCGTGCCGCCGGAAATCCCGCTCGCGCAAGCCGGGCTCTCGCCTCCGGCGCAGCGCTTCTACGCCGAGAGCAAACGGGTTTCCAACGCCCGCGCCAAGGCCGAGCTGGGGTGGCGGCCGGCGTACCCGACCTATCGCGAAGGACTGGCGGCGATCCTGGCGGCGGGCGGGTAGTTCCCTAATCGCGCGTCGCGCAGGGTGGGGCTCAGAACTCCGCCACCGCCGCGATCAGCCGCGCGATGTCCTGCCGACGCGACAGGCGGTGGTCGCCGTCCCTGATCAGCGAGAACACCACGTCCTCGCCCTTGATCGCCTGGGCGAGTTCCAGGGCGTGGCGCCAGGGCACGTCGCGGTCGGCGGCGCCCTGCAGGATGCGCACAGGGGCCTCGATCGGCACGGGCTCGGCGCCCAGGATCGACCAGCGGGCGCCGTCCTCCAGCAGGACTCGGGTGATCGGATAGGGATCGCCATAGTCGGAGGGCCGCAGCCAGACGCCGTCGGCGGCCAGCGCCGCGCGACCCTCCGGCGGGATTGCGGGCGCCATCAGCTTCTCGGTGAAGTCCGGCGCGGGGGCGACCAGCACCATGGCCTTCACGCGGCCGGGCCGCGCCATGGCCGCGAGACAGGCGATCCAGCCGCCCATGGAGGAGCCGACCAAGACCACCGGCCCAGGGGCCAGCGCGTCCAGCGCCGCGAGCGCATCCTCCCGCCAGCGGGTGATCGTTCCCTTGGCCTGGAAGTCGCCGCTGGATGCGCCGTGGCCGAGATAGTCGAACCGAAGATAGGCGCGGCCCGCCGCCGCCGCCCAATCGGCCAGGGCCTGGGCCTTGGTTCCGGTCATGTCGGAGCGGAATCCGCCCAGCCAGACCACGGTCGGGCCGCGTCCGGCGATGCGCCGCCAGGCGAGCCGTTCGCCGTCGGGGCGGTCAAGTTTTCCGGAGCGTTCCTGCATCTGCCGACAGATAGCGCCGGGCGGCCTTTACGCCACCCCGTTTCGGGGTATCACAGGGGCGTGGCGCTTCCCCCAGACTTCACCCTGTTGCAAGTCGTCCCGGAGCTGGAAACCGGCGGCGCCGAACAGACCACGCTGGACGTGGCGCGCGCGGTGATCGCGGCGGGCGGCAAGGCCCTGGTCGCCACCCGCGGCGGGCGGATGACGGCCCGGCTGGAATCCGACGGCGCCCGCCTGGCCCAGATGCCGGTGCAGTCGAAGAATCCGCTGGTGATGCTGGGCAACGCCGCGCGCCTGGTGGACCTGATCCGCAGCGAAAAGGTGAGCCTGGTCCACGCCCGCTCCCGTGCGCCCGCCTTCGCCGCCCTGTGGGCCGCGCGGACCACCCGCACGCCGTTCGTCGCCACCTACCATGGGGTCTACAAGGCCCAGAGCAGCGTCAAGCGCTGGTACAATGCGGTGATGACCCGAGGCGACCTGGTGATCGCCAACTCCGACTACACCCGAAACCACGTGCTGGCCGAGCACCCGGTCGACCCGGACAAGGTCGTGGCCATCCCGCGCGGCGTCGATCTCGACCGCTTCAATCCGGCCTGGGTGACGCCCGAGCGGATCGACGTCCTGCGCGCGGCCTGGGGCGTCGCGCCCGGCGACCGCCGCACTCGCTTCCTGCTGGCCGGGCGGCTGACCCGCATCAAGGGCCACCTGACGATCATCGACGCCGCGGCCCGGATGAAGGCGCAGGGCCGAGAGGATTTCCTGATCCTCTTCGCCGGCGACGACCAGGGGCGCACGGGCTATGGGCAAGAACTCGCCCGGGCGGTCGCCGACGCTGGGCTGGACGACCGGATCCGCATTGTCGGCCACTGCGACGACATGCCGGCCGCCTACCTGCTGGGCGACGTGGCGATCCTGCCCACCACGGTGCCGGAATCCTTTGGCCGCGCCGCCGTCGAGCCGCAGGCCATGGGCCGGACGGTGATCGCCTCCAATCACGGCGGCACGACGGAGACGGTGGCCGACGGAGTCAGCGGCTGGCTGGTCGCGCCCGGCGAGCCGGAGGCCTGGGCGACAGCCATGGCGCGGGCCATCGACCTGGGTCCCGGCCGCCGCGGCGAGATGGGCCAGGCCGGCATGAACCGCACCCGCCAGCTCTATCGCGTGGACGCCATGTGCGCCGCGACCCTGGCGGCCTACGAGCGGGTGCTGGACACGCGTCGCCAGCCGGAAGGGCACGGCTGATGGCTCGGCGCGAGGCGCAGAAGATCCTGGTGGTCAAGCTGTCCGCGCTGGGCGACTTCGTGCTGGCCCTGGCGGCCATGAAGAAGATCCGCCAGGCCCATCCCAAGGCCCACATCAGCCTCCTGACCACCCCGCCTTTCGAGGGCCTGGCCAGGGCCTCGCCCTATTTCAACGCGGTGTTCACCGACGGGCGGCCTGAGGGGTTCCCACAGTGGCTGGCGCTGCGCCGACGCCTGCGGGCGGCCGGCTACACGCGGGTCTACGACCTGCAGACGTCCCGCCACTCGAACCGCATCTTCCAGATCCTGCGGCCGCACCCGCCGGCCTGGTCTGGGGTCGCCTTCGGCTGTTCGCTGCCGCACCGGAACGCGCTCAGGAACCAGATGCACACCCTGGAGCGTCAGGCCGACCAGCTGATGTACGCGGGCGTCTGGCCCGACGCCCCGACCGAGGCGGGGACCGCGCCGGCGCCGGACCTGTCCTGGGTGCTCGCCGCCGCCGAGGGCGCGCGGCCGCCGCCAGGCGGGGTCAAGGCCAAGCCCTATGTGATGTTCGTGCCCGGCGGCTCGGCGCACCGGCCGGAGAAGCGCTGGCCGGTGGACCGCTACGGCGAACTGGCCCGCATCCTCTATTCGCGCGGCCTCGACGTGGTGATCATCGGCGGCCCGCAGGAATCGGCCCTGGCCCAGGCGATCCAGCGCCAGGTGCCGCGCGCCCGCGACCTGACCGGGCGCACCGATTTCGCCTCCATCGCGGTGCTGGGCGCCAAGGCCGCGCTGGCCATCGGCAACGACACCGGGCCGCTGCACCTGGCCGCCGCGGCCGGCGCGCCCACGGTGGTCCTGTTCTCCAGCGCCTCGGACCCGGCGCTGTCGGCGCCGCGCGGGAAGGTCGCGGTCCTGCAGGCCGCCAGGCTTTCGGACCTGGCTGTGGCGAAAGTGGCGCAGGCGGCGGCCGCTTTGCTGCCCGCCGGGTGAGCCGCGGCTTGATAGCGCCGAGGCGCTAAATCATATACTGTCGGAAACAGCCGGAGCGCGGACACGCGCCCCGGCGTTGTCGTTGAAACAACCTTAGGAGCCTCGCCTATTCGCCGCCCCATGCAGGCGCCCCCCGTCAAGGACGGGCCGCGCATCAATGATGAAATCCGCGTTCCCAAAGTTCTGCTGATCGACCAGCACGGCGAGAAGCAGGGCGTCATGCCGACCTCCTCGGCCTTGGAAGCCGCCGAAGAAGCGGGCCTGGACCTGGTTGAGATCGTCCCCAACGCGGATCCGCCCGTCTGCAAGATCCTGGACTACGGCAAGTTCAAGTTCCAGGAGCAGAAGAAGAAGAACGAGGCGCGCAAGCGGCAAAAGGTGCAGGAGATCAAAGAGATCAAGCTGCGCCCCAACATCGACATCCACGACTATGAAGTGAAGCAGCGATCGATGAACCGCTTCTTCGAGGAGGGCGACAAGGTGAAGGTCACCCTGCGCTTCCGCGGTCGGGAGCTGGCCCACCCCGAGCTCGGCATGAAGCTCCTGCAACGGGTCCGCGCCGACTTCGAGCCGATCGCCAAGTGCGAGTACGAGCCGCGCATGGAAGGCCGCCAGATGATCATGATCCTGGCGCCGCGCTAGGACGTCCAGCCAGGACGAAAGCGCTGCGCTTTTCTGGGAGCGGTCGCCGTCACGGCGGCCGCTTTCGCGTTTCCGCGCCTGGCGCTGAGCGCCGAGCCGGCTGATCCAGCCCCACGACGCGTCCATGTGACTGTGGCGCAGCGCCAACGCTGAACCGCTCATCGGGCTGACCGACCGCCGCAAGCCTTGCCGCGAGCGAGGCTCGCGCCTACCAACCCGGCCCATGTCCGACACAGCGCCGCGGGAGGCGTCGACGCCGTCCCAGTGGGCTGCGCCGTCGCTGATCGCCGTCATCTTCATCAATATGCTGGGCTTCGGGATCATCGTCCCGTTGTTGCCCTTCTTCGCCAAGTCGATGAACGCCGCGCCGTGGCAGATCGCGCTGATCTTCTCGGCCTACGCCATGGGCGGGTTCTTCGGCGAGCCGTTCTGGGGCCGGCTGTCCGACAAATATGGCCGCAAGCCGCTGTTGATCTCGACGATCAGCGGCAACTGCCTCTGCTACCTGGCGCTGGCCTTCGCGCCCAATGTGGCGACGGCGTTCGTCATCCGCTTCCTGGGCGGGCTGATGAGCGGCAATGGCGCCGTGATCCAGGGCTACATCGCCGACGTGACGCCACCGGAGCGGCGGGCGCGGATGCTGTCGCGGCAGGGCGCGGCCTGGAACGTCGGCATGATCGTGGGCCCGGCGGTGGGCGGCGCCTTCGCCCACACCGACATGGGGCCGATCGGTTTCCGGATCCCGCTGTTCATCGCCTCCGGCCTCTCGGCGCTCGCGGTGAGCTGCATCATCCTGTTCATTCGCGAGAGCAAGATCCGCGACCAGTCCATCAGCCATCGGCCGAGCCGCTGGGCGGCGGTGGGCGAGGCGGTGCGCCATCCGGTGATCGGACGGCTGATGCTGCTGACCTTCCTGGTGGGCTTCGCCTTTACCGGGATCGAGTCCACCTTCGGCCTGTGGGGCCAGGCCCGGTTCGGCTGGGGCCCGCGCCAGATCAGCGTCTGTTTCGCCGCCGTGGGCGTGGTCGCCGCCCTCACCCAGTTCTTCATCACCGGCCCGCTGTCCGAGCGGTTCGGCGAGGGCCGCATGCTGGCTATCGGCATGGGGATAAACGCCCTGGGCTCGGCCCTGCAACCGTTCTCAACCGGCCTGGTCATGACCACCGCCCTGATGTGCGTCACGGCCGTCGGCCAGTCGGTGGCCTGGCCCAACGTCGGCGCGCTGATCTCGCGGACCGCCGATCCGCACCGCCAGGGCCAGATCCTGGGGCTGAACAACGCCTCCGGCGCCTTCGCCCGTTTCGTCGGGCCGCTGTGCGCGGGCCTGACCTTCGCGGGCCTCAGCATCGACGCGCCGTTCTGGCAGGGTGCGGCCATCGTCGCGCCGGCCATCCTGCTGGCGCTCAGCGCCGCGCGCCGGGCGCCCCCGCGCATGGTCCAGGGGCGCGCCGGCGGAGACGCCGCGCCATGAGCGCCGACCCAAGGTCCGCGAGCGGAGACGAGCGCCGCGCGCTGATCGTCCTGCTCACGGTCATCTTCCTGAACATCGCGGGCTTCGGCCTGGTGATCCCGCTGTTGCCGTTCTTCGGCCAGGCCTTCCACGCGCCGGCCTGGCAGATCACCCTGCTGTTTTCGGCCTTCTCCTTCGGCCAGTTCCTCGGCGAGCCGGTGTGGGGCAGGCTCTCCGACCGGATTGGCCGGCGGCCGGTGCTGATCGCCACCATCTCCATCGCGGCGGTGATGTACGTGGCGCTGGCCTTCTCGCCCAACGTCTGGATCGCGTTCGCCGTGCGGTTCTTGAGCGGCTTCTTCTCCGGCAACATCTCGACCCTGCAAAGCTCGATGGCCGACATCACCCCGCCGGAGCAGCGGGCCGCACGCATGGGGATCATGGGGTCGGCGTTCAGCCTGGGCTTCATGACCGGCCCGGCGCTGGGCGGCCTGCTGGCGCAGCCCAGCCGCGGGGCGCTGGGCTTCCAGCTGCCGCTGTTCGTGGCCGCCGCGTTCGGCCTCGCCGCGGCCGTCGCGGTCGTGGCCTTCGTCCGCGAGACCAGCCCCAGGACAGATGCGCGGCGGCCGGGCACGCGGGCGGCGCGGCTACGCGAGGCCTTCGCCCATCCGGTGATCAGCCGCGTATTGATCATCAGCTTCGTGGTGGTCTCGGGCTTCGCCGGCATCGAGGCGACCTATGGCCTGTGGACCGAGGCGCGGTTCGGCTGGGGTCCAAGGCAGATCGGCCTGGCGTTCATGGGCATCGGCGCGCTGGGCGCCTTCTGCCAGGGCTGGCTGACCGGCCGGCTGGTGCGCCGCCACGGCGAGGGCCGCGTGGTCACCGCGGGCCTGTGCTTCATGTTCGTCGGCATGCTGACCCAGTGGGCCTCACCGGTCTGGCCGGTGGCGATGGTGGGCTTCGCACTTGTCTGCCTGGGCCAGTCGATCTGCTTCCCGAACCTCACCGCCCTGATCTCGCAGTCCGCCCCGCCCGACCGGCAGGGCGAGATGCTGGGCCTGAACATGAGCTCCAACGCCCTCGCCCGCATCGGCGGCCCGATCTATGCCGGCCAGCTGTTCAGCCTGGTCTCGCCCGGCGCGCCGTTCCTGCTGACCGCCGTGCTGATCCTGCCGGCGCTGTGGTTCGCCAACCAGGTCCGCCATTGGGTCCCGAGCCGGGCGTGATCGGCGGCGTCGAGCCCCGCGGCCCGCCAATCAGAGGCAGCATTTCTTGGCCTTCAGGCCGCTCCCGCACGGACAGGGATCGTTGCGGCCGACATACCGCAGCGCGTTGATCACCGGCGTCCGCGGCGCAAGGTCGTTGTGGCGGGGCCTTTCATCGTCGTCACGCTGCGCCGGCCACCGTTCCAGTTCCTCCACCGCGTCGGCGATATAGCCCAGGTTCGCACGCCTCATGCGCGCGATATCGGCTGGGTCGCGCTCCGCCTCGGCGAGGTCGGATTCGAAATAGTCGAACGTGGTCGACAGCGGCTCGACAAGTTCCTCGCGGAAGGCGACCGCAACCAGCGGCGTGAGGTCGTTGAGGCCCAGCATGGCCACGCTCTCCTGCCATCCGTACCAGACATGCTCGCCGGCCGGCGCCCGCCGCGCCTCGAAGAAGTCGATAAGGAACGCCCGCATCCGGGCGGCCTCGATCCGCCCTTCCCAGGCCAGGAAGGTCGCCGCGCCCAACAGGGCGTCGCGGACGAAATCGTCGGTGTCGCGCCGACGGATGGCGTCGAACAGGGCATCTGCATCGCCGTCGAACATTCCGGCCGCGATCTTGGAGAGGCCCTCGGTGATCACATCGCCAAGGATGTAATCAACCTCCGCCGACGGTCGCGCGAGAAACTGCAGCAAGGCGCGGAACGCGCCCTCATAGCGGGCCGCGCTCAGGACGTGCAGGCCACGAAACAACAGAGTTTCGTCGGCTTCGCTGAGTTCGAAGCCCAGCGAGGCGCGGACCAGCACGTCGCGCAGCGCCGGCGCGGCCTCCTCGATGCGGGCTGTGCAGGCCGCGACGGCGAGGCGCGGCAGAGATCGCTCGGTCGCGAGCGCGGCCAGATGCGCCTCGATCGGCCCGCTGGCCGCGGTGATCTCCGCCAGGAGCTCAGCTTTTTCCACGGATCGTGCTCCGGCGAAGGGGTTGGGGACTCGGATTTCGATAGCACCGTCCCGGCGGGTCGTCAGCCGCCGGCGACGCCTTCGACGGTCTTGCAGATTGTCCGTCGTTCAGTCGTCGCCCAAGTCGGAGGTCGCATCGATGAAGCCCTGGTCGTTCGCGGCATATTCGCTCGTTGCGGTGAGCGCGGATTGCCGACGCGCCTCCGCCGCGAACTCTGGAGACCGGACATCCGGAACCCAGACATCGATGCGGCGGAGGCCTTGGCTGCGCATCCGCTCGCGATAGGCCGCGGCTCGCAAGGCGGCGGGGCTGCGCTCGCCGGATCTAGCCATCCAACCTCCTGAGGCCGAGCATCGTCAGATGCTTCGGGGGCTTAAATCTCACGGTAGATGGGAGGCAGACTGGCCGCCATGAGATTTATGGCTGGGTCCGTCCGAGGGACGAGGCGCGAGGAGGCGAATTCTTGACATGCCACCGCCAGCAGGATCGCATCCGATGATGAAGGTCGGGACGATCAGCATCCATCCGTTGGGGATCGTTATCGCGATCCTCAATTTCGTCGCAGGCCTGATGGCGGTTGCAGTTTGCATCTATGGCATGTGGTTCATTATCAGCGATTGGTCACACATTACCTTCACGCGGTTCGTGGTGCTGTTCTTCTGCATCTGGCTCGGCGCCCTGGCGGTCGCGACGACCGTTTATCGGATCGGCCTATGGAGACGGGTATTCTTCCCGCGATCCTAGCCCACCTTGCTTTCCGCGCCCGTTTCCCCTAATAACCCGCCCCTTCGGAGCCGCCTGGCCCATGGCATGCCAGGGCGGCTCATCAATACGCCAGAGGACGGGGCTCCCACGCTCCGCAGAGAAATGCCGAAACTGAAGACCAAGTCGGGCGCAAAGAAGCGCTTCAAACTCACTGCGACTGGAAAGATCAAGGCCGGTGTGGCCGGCAAGCGCCACCGCCTGCTCTCCCACAACGCCAAGTACATCCGTCAGAACCGCGGGACGAAGGTGATGAGCGCGTCGGACGCGAAGATCATCAAGATCTTCCTCCCCTACGGCCTGAGCTGAGGAGCGCTGACAGATGGCACGCGTCAAACGGGGCGTCACCGCCCACGCCCGGCACAAGAAGGTCCTGGAGCAAGCCAAGGGCTTCTACGGCCGCCGCAAGAACACCATCCGCACGGCCAAGGCCGCGGTGGACAAGGCCGGCCAGTATTCCTATCGCGACCGCAAGGTCCGCAAGCGGGCCTTCCGCTCGCTGTGGATCCAGCGGATCAACGCCGCGGCCCGGGAAGAGGGCCTGACCTACGCCCGATTTATCCACGGCCTTGATCTGGCCGGGATCGAAATGGACCGGAAGGTCCTCGCGGATATCGCGGGCGCCGACCCAGCCGCCTTCAAGGCCATCGCAGACAAGGTTCGCGCCGCGCTGGCTTAGGATCGCAGGTCGTCTGACCTCGACGCTTTCAAAGCCCTCCGGCCGAACCCGCCGGAGGGCTTTTTGCTGCCCTCTTCTCCCCACGAAGACCGCAGGGTAGGACACCCCCCAAATGACCGATCTCTCCAAACTCGAAACCGCCAACACAGCGATCATCAGCTCAGCGACGACTGTCACTGACCTCGAAACCGCTCGCGTCGAAATCCTTGGCAAATCGGGCAACGTCACGCTTCAGCTCAAGACCCTCGGAGCGATGAGCGATGAGGAACGCCGAGAACGCGGCCCGCTTCTCAATCAGCTGCGCGACCGCATGGTCCAGCACATCGCCCGCAGGATGGCGGAGCTCGAAGCCGGCGAGCTCGACGCCAGGCTGGCGGCCGAGCGCGTCGATCTGACCCTGCCGCCGCCGCCCGAGCGGCGCGGCCGGGTGCATCCAACCATGCAGGTGCTGGACGAGATGATCGCCATCTTCGCCGAGCTGGGCTTCGGCCTGGCGGAGGGGCCGGACATTGAGGACGACTTCCACAACTTCAGCGCGCTGAACTTCCCGCCTAAGCATCCGGCGCGCGAGACGCATGACACCTTCTGGCTGCCCGAGGACGCGCACGGCGAGCGCAAGGTGCTGCGCACCCACACGAGCCCAGTGCAGATCCGCACGATGCAGCGGACCAACGAGAAGCTGCCGGCCTGGATCGCCAATGGCCCCCCTTCAGCAAATGGGGAGCCGCCGATCCGCGTCATCGTGCCGGGCCGCACCTATCGCTCCGACAGCGACGCCACCCACACCCCGATGTTCCACCAGATGGAGGGGCTGGTGATCGACCGGGCGATCCACATGGGCCACCTGAAGTGGACGCTGGAGACCTTCATCGCGCGCTTCTTCGAGACCCCGCTGGTAGAGACGCGCTTCCGCCCGCACCACTTCCCGTTCACCGAGCCCAGCGCCGAGATGGACGTGCGCTGCGACCGCTCCGGCGGCGACGTGAAGATCGGCCAGGGCGACGACTGGCTGGAGATCGTCGGCTGCGGGATGGTGCACCCCAAGGTGCTGCGCAACTGCGGCCTCGATCCCGACACCTGGCAGGGCTTCGCCTTCGGTTTCGGCATCGACCGGCTGGGGATGCTGAAATACGGCATACCCGACCTGCGCGACATGTTCGCCAGCGACGTGCGCTGGCTGGAGCACTACGGCTTCTCCGCCTTCGCCGCGCCCAACCCGGCCACCGGCCTGAGCTGAGGAGAGAACCATGAAATTCACCCTCTCCTGGCTCAAGGAGCACCTCGAAACCTCCGCCACCGTCGACGAGGTGGTCGAGGCCATGACCATGGCTGGCCTGGAGGTCGAGCATGTGGAGAACCCGGCGGCGAAGCTGGCGGCGTTCACGGTGGCCAAGGTCGTCGAGGCCCACCAGCACCCCAACGCCGACCGCCTGCGCGTCTGCCAGGTCGATACCGTCGATGGGCGCAAGGAGATCGTCTGCGGCGCGCCGAACGCGCGGGCCGGCCTGACCACCGTCTACGCCCCCATCGGGGCCTATGTGCCCGGTTCCGGCGTCACCCTGGAGGCGCGGCCGGTGCGCGGCGTGGTCTCCAACGGCATGCTCTGCTCGGCCAAGGAGCTGGAGGTCGCCGAGGAGTCCGACGGCATCATGGAGCTGGACGACAGCCTGGCGGTCGGCGCGCCGGCCGCCATGGCGCTGGGTCTGGAAGCCGTCATCGATTTCGAGGTGACGCCCAACCGGCCCGACTGGCTGGGCGTGGTCGGCATCGCCCGCGACCTGGCCGCCGCGGGCCTCGGCCGGCTGAAGGACCCGAGCGTGCCGCCGGTTCCCGGCAAGGGGGCCACCAGCCTGGAGATCCGCGTCGACGGCGACGCCTGCCCGCAGTTCGCCGGCCGGCTGATCCGCGGCGTGACCAACGGCCCCTCGCCCGCCTGGCTGCAGCAGAAGCTGATCGCCGTCGGCCTACGCCCGATCAGCGCGTTGGTCGATATCACCAACCTGATGTCCTACGACCGCTGCCGGCCGCTGCACGTCTATGACGCGGCCAAGCTCACCGGCGGCTTCATCGAGGCCCGCCTGGGCCGCGAGGGCGAAAAGCTCGACGCGCTGGACGGCAAGACCTACGCGATCACGCCGGAGGTCTGCGTCATCGCCGACGGCTCGGGCGCCATCGGCCTGGGCGGCGTCATGGGCGGGGAATCGACCAAAGTCAGTGAGACCACCACCGAGGTGTTCGTCGAGAGCGCCTACTTCGATCCGATCCGCACGGCGCAGGCCGGTCGGGCGCTCGGCATCGGCTCCGACGCCCAGTATCGCTTCGCCCGCGGGGTGGACACCGGCTTCGTGGTCCCGGGCCTGGAGATGGCCACGCGGCTGATCCTCGAGCTTTGCGGCGGCGAGGCCTGCGACATCCGCGTGGCGGGCCATGCGCCCGCGCCGCCGGCCGCCGTCGAGTTCGACCACGCCTATGTCAGGAAGCTCTCCGGGCTCAGCGTGGACGGGCCGCGGATCGACCGGATCCTCAGCGACCTGGGCTTTGCGGCGCGCGGCGAGATGGTCACCCCGCCGACTTGGCGCCGGGACGTGGACGGTCAGGCCGATCTGGTGGAGGAGGTGGCCCGCATCGAGGGCTTCGCCTCGCTTCCCAGCGAACCCCTGCCGGACATGCCGCGCGCGGTCGGCGGCGTGCTGACCGTGCGCCAGACCCGGATCCGCAACGCCCGGCGCTTCATGGCGGCCCGCGGCTACGCCGAAGCCGTGACCTGGAGCTTCATGCGCACCGCCTGGGCCAGGCTGTTCGGCGGCGGCGACGAGACGTTGCGGCTGTCGAACCCCATCGCCTCGGACCTCGATTGCATGCGGCCGTCGGTGCTGCCCAACCTGATCGAGGCGGCCGCCCGCAACGCCCGCCAGGGCTTCGCCGATGCGGCGCTCTTCGAGGTCGGGCCGACCTTCCTGGGCGACCAGCCGCAGGACCAGCGCACCGTCGTGGCCACTCTGGTGGCGCCGCATCCGCCGCGGCGCTGGGACGCCGTCCAGGCCGACCCGCTGTTCGCCCTTAAAGCCGACCTGCTGGCCCTGCTGGGCGAGATGGGCGCGCCCACTCTGCAGGTGGTCCAGGGCGAGGCTTCGCCCTGGTGGCACCCCGGGCGCTCGGCGCGGCTGCAGCTCGGTCCCAAGACCGTCGTCGCCGAATTCGGTGAGCTGCACCCGCGCATCCTGAAGGCCATGGACGCCGAGGGGCCGATGCTGGCCTTCGAGCTGACGCTCGACGCCATCCCGGAGCCCAAGAGAAAGCCCACCAAGACGAAGGCGGCGCTGTCGCTTTCGGCGCTGATGCCGCTGACCCGCGACTTCGCCTTCCTAGTGGATCAGGCGACGCCTGCCGGCGACCTGGTGCGCCCGATCCTGGGAGCCGACAAAAGCCTGATCGCCGGCGCCCGCGTCTTCGACGTCTACGAGGGAAAGGGCGTCCCGCAGGGGCAAAAGTCGGTCGCCGTCGAGGTCACCGTGCAGCCGACCGACAAGACCCTGACCGACCCCGAGATCGAGGCGCTGTCGGCGCGGATCGTGACGGCGGCGGACAAGGCCGTGGGGGCCAAGCTCAGGAGCTGATCGCGGCGTCCCGTGGCGCGTGGAGCGCTATTGCTCTCCCGCAACCCGCTCCAGGCCGGCCACCATCTTCTGCCAGCCATAGCCCGCGCCTTGGAAGAAGGGTTCGTCTTGTGGCCGGAAGCCGGCCTGCTCCATGCGCACCTGGGTGCCGCCGTCGGCGGGTGTCAGCGTCCAGGTGACGATGCTCTTGATGCCGTCCGCGGCCTGCTCCCCCGAGGCGTTCCAGCTGTAGACCAGGCGCGAAGGCTGCTCGACCTCCAGCACCTCGCAGTCGGTGACGCCGTTCCAGCCGCCCTGGGGGGTCGCGCGGAAGTTGAACCGGTGGCCGACCACCGGCTGGAAGTCGTTGTCCATCAGCCATTCGCCAACCAGCGACGGGCTGGTGAGCGCCCGCCAGATCTTCTCCGGCGGATGCGGCATCAGGCGTTCGACGATGACGGATCGGGAGGCGGGAACGTCGTTCATGACAGGGGGTCCTTGGCGTCTATTGGTCCATCCGGGTCAGCAGGTCTTCCAGGCGGTCGAACCGCTCGCGCCAGAAGGCCGCGTAGAGCGCCATCCAGTCGATCAGGGGAGTCAGGCCCTGCGGGTTCGCGGCGTAGCGGACAAACCGGCCCTCGCGCCGTTCGGTGACCAGGCCGGCCTGGCGCAGCACCGCCAGGTGCTGCGACACCGCCGGCTGCGAAACCCCGGCGCCGGCGGTGAGGTCGCCGACCGACAGTTCGCCCTCCCCGGCCAGCCGCTCGAACACCGCCCGGCGCGTCGGGTCGGCGAGGGTGCGGAAGAGGTCGGGGGTCTGCGTGCTCACGCCAATACATAAGTATGGACTTATATATGGAGTCAAGCGCCGTCGCTCATCCCCTGTCGTGAAGAGAACAGGGGAGGAGCGGGATGCCGGGACTTAGAACGGGATGATGCTGCGGTGTCGGGTGTAGGCGAGGTAGCCGATGTTGGCGCCCAGGCGGAAGCCGACGCCGGCGCGGATGGGCGCCAGGATGATGTCGTCGGCCTTCTGGTAGTTCACCCCGAGGCCGCCGATGAAGTAGGCCGAACCCTCGACGCCGGGGAACCTCTGGAAGATGTCGCGCGGATCGTCGAGCATGTAGCAGAGCGTGAACACACGGCTGGCGTTGCCGCCGAAATCCCAACCGATCGAGGGGCCCTGCCAGAACACCTCCATCGGCTCGCGGCCCTTCATATAGAGCAGGCCCCGGCCATAGCGGGCCCCAATGGCGATGGCCCCGGAACCCTCCTCGCCGGCGATATAGGCGGTGGGCCGGCCGTTGTTCTCGAAGATCCGCTCCACCGCGCCGCCGGCGGCCTCGGCGGTCACGCCCATGAAGTCGGAGACCGAACTGACGATCTCGTCGCGCGAATAGGTCTGCGCCCTTGGCGGGCGGCCCGTGTCCCGCTCCGGCGCGTTCGACGGCGGATAGCTGGGGGTGCTGTTCGGCGGCGGCGCGGTGGAGCGGATCTTCGAGAACAACGGCCGGCCCACCGCCTATATCGCCGGCGAGGAGGGTTCCGGGGCCATCGCCATTGGGGCC
>JBIOED010000037.1:0-23786 GCA_044445675.1 Caulobacterales bacterium
CCCCGTTGTTGTTGTCGTGCTGGTAGCCCGAGTACTGCGCGTCGACGCGCACGCCCTCGAAATTCTTCAGCATGATGAAGTTGACGACGCCGGACACGGCGTCGGCGCCGTAGGTGGCCGAGGCGCCGCCGGTCAGCACGTCCACCCGCTCCACCAGGGCCGAGGGGATGAAGTTCAGGTCGGCGGGGGTCGGCTGCGCGCGGCGGCCGTCGATCAGCACCAGGGTGCGTGACGAGCCCAGGCCGCGCAGGTCGACCGTCGCCGTACCGTTGGCGCCGTTGGTGATCGAGGAGCCCTGGCCGGCGAACACCTGCGGCAGGCTGTTGGTGATGTCCTCGATGCGGGTGACGCCCTGCGCCTTGATGTCGGCGTTGCCGACCGTGGTCACGGGGGCGATGGAGGTCAGGTTCGGCGACGGGATGCGGGTGCCGGTGACGATGATTTCGGAGACCTCGCCGGTGGCGGCGTCGGCCGCGGCGAAGGCCTGGGTGGCGGACAGGCCCAGGAAGGCCGCGCCGCAGATCATCGAGGAGGCCAACAGGCGCTCCCGGGTGTTTTGGATTTTCAAGATCTACATCCTCCAGCGGCCGCCCCGAAAGGCCGGCCTGCCCCCAAACAAATTCGTTCCCCGACTCGCAGTCGCGCCCGGTTACGCCGGAGTTACTGGCGTATCCGATGCAGGGTCAACGAACATTAGCATTCGGCAATGTTTCGAGAGCCGACCTGTCGCATTCTGGTCACAGATGGGGCGCGAGGCCGCCGCAGCCTCGCTCATGTTTGGGCGGGTCGTTCGATCTGACCGCGCAAATCGACCGATTGCGCGCGCCTCGGCGGCGGTCTTCAATGGGCGGCTGTAACGTGGGGAATCGACGATGACGGTGCTCGGGGCTCGGACGCGGCTGGCGGCGGCCGGCTTACTCATCGCGGCCTTGTCCGCGCCGCAGCTGTTGGCCGCGCCCGCGCCGGTCTCGCCCGAGCGCGCCAAGGAACTCCAGCAGCTCATCGACTGCCGCAAGCTTAGCGACAGCGCCGCCCGCCTCGCCTGCTACGACCAGGCGGCGTCCGTCCTCGATCAGGCCGAGGCCAAGGGCGACATCGTGGTGGTCAACCGCGAACAGGCCCGCAAGGTCCGCCGCCAGGCCTTCGGCTTCAGCCTGCCTTCGATCTCGCTCTTCGAGCGCGGCGAGAAGCCGGACGAGATCGCCTCCGCAGAGGGCAAGATCGCCTCGGCCCGCAAGACCCTCAGCGGCAAGTGGGAGATCAAGCTCGAGGACGGCGCCACCTGGATCCAGGTCGACCTCACCGAGATCCCGATCGACCCCAAGCCCGGCCAGCCCGTGAAGATCCACAAGGGCGCCATGGGCAGCTACATGATGGAGGTCGGCAACCAGCGCGCCGTGAAGGTCCACCGCGAGGAGTAGGCAACTTCCCTTGCCCGGAATGAACGGGAGCCGAAGCTACCGGTCCTTCGGGTCGATGGCGTCGCGCAGTCCGTCGCCGATGAAGTTGAAACTCATCAGGGTCACGACCATCACCACCGACGGGAAGATCAGCAGCCAGGGCGCGAGCTCCATGTCCTGCGCCCCGCCGGCGATCAGCGTGCCGAGCGAGGCCATCGGCGGCTGCACGCCCAGGCCCAGGAAGCTCAGGAAGCTCTCGGCCAGGATCACCGCGGGGATGGTCAGGGTCACATAGACCACCACCGGCCCCAGCAGGTTGGGCACGATGTGCCGGGCGATGATCGCGCCCTGCCCCAGGCCCGCAGCGCGCGCCGCCTCGATGAATTCCTTGTGCTTCAGCGTCAGCGTCTGGCCGCGCACGATCCGGCTCATGGTCAGCCACTCCACCGCCCCGATCGCCACGAAGATCAGGATGAAGTTGGAGCCGAAGGTGACCATCAGCAGGATCACGAAGAAGATGAACGGCAGGGAATAGAGCACGTCCACCAGCCGCATCATAACCTCGTCCAGCCGCCCGCCGACATAGCCCGCCACCGCCCCCCAGGCGACCCCGATCACCAGCGACACGAAGGTCGCCACCAGGCCGATGGCCAGCGAGACCCGCAGGCCCATCAACAGCCGCGCCAAGAGGTCGCGGCCGAGCGCGTCGGTCCCGAACAGATGACCGTGCCGCAGCGGCGGAAACCAGACGTCGGCCTTGTTGACCTGGTCGTAGCCATAGGGCGTCAGCGCGGGTCCGACGACGGCGGCCGCGACCAGCACGGCCAGCACCGCCATGCCCGTCACCGCGCCGCGGTTGCGGAGCAGCCGGCGCCGCGCATCGTCCCACAGGCTGCGGCCCTTCACGGTGCGCGGGAGCGCAGCCATCGCCTCGGCGCCCATGCCCGCTGGCGCCCTCATGCGAGCCGCACGCGGGGATCCAGCACCGCATAGAGCAGGTCGGCGACCAGGTTCAGGGTGAGGATCAGGGCGGCGTAGAAGATCACCATGCCCATGACGACGGTATAGTCGCGCTGCAACGCGCTCACCACGAAGAACTTCCCCAGCCCCGGCAGGTTGAAGATCTTCTCCACCACCAGCGAGCCGGTGATCAGGCCCGCCGCCGCCGGGCCCAGGTAGCTGACCAGCGGCAGGATCGCGGCGCGCAGGGCGTGGCGGGCGACGATGCGGCCTTCCGACAGCCCCTTGGCCCGCGCCGTGCGCACATAGTTGGAATGCAGCACCTCGACCATCCCTGCCCGGGTCAGCCGCGAGATGATAGCGATCTGCGGCAGGGCCAGCACGGTCACCGGCAGCACCATGTTGACCAGCGCCCCGTCGTTCCAGCCCGCGCCGGGCAGCCAGCCCAGCTTCGAGGCGAAGGCCAGCACCAGCAGCGGCGCGGTGACGAAGGTCGGGATGCAGACCCCGGCGATCGCCACGGTCATCACACCATGGTCCACCGGCCCGTTCTGCCGCAGCGCCGCCAGCACGCCCAGGCTCACGCCGATCAGCGCCGCCAGCACGATCGCCGCCCCGCCCAGCTCCAGGGAGACCCGGTAGTTCCCCTTCAGGATCTCGACGACCGACTTGTCCTTGTACTTCAGCGACGGTCCCAGGTCGCCGTGCGCCACGCCCGCCAGGTAGCTCAGGTACTGCGCGCCCAGCGGCCGGTTCATGCCGTATTTGGCCAGCACATTGGCCTCGATCTCGGGCGACAGCTTGCGGTCCAGGTCGAAGGGGCTGCCGGGCGCCGCGCGCATCATGAAGAAGGCCAGCGTCACCACCAGGAAGAGTGTCGGGATCGCCACCAGCAGGCGCCGGCCGATGAAGCTCAACATGGCCTTCCAGGAGCCCCGGATCTAAGGGCCTTTTCGGGGCCGCGCATTGCGAAACTTCCACCGGACCCCGATGATGTCAACGAAGCTCCCTGCTCCCCTTGAGGCCCACGCCATGACCGACTTTCGACGCGTCACCGACGACCTCTCCGTCGCGCCGCAGATCAGCGTCGCCGACGTCGCCGAGGCCAAGCGTCAGGGCTTCGCCGCCATCTTCTGCAACCGGCCCGACGGCGAAGACCCGAGCCAGCCGTCCGCCGCCGAGATCGCCGCCGCCGCCGAGGCCGCGGGCCTGACCTACGTCCACATCCCGGTGCGCGGCGCGCCGGGCCCCGCCGAGGTCGAGGCCATGCGCCAGGCCGTCGACGCCGCCGACGGCCCGGTGCTGGCCTACTGCCGCTCGGGCACCCGCTCGATCACCACCTGGTCGATCGGCCAGGCGATGTCCGGCGCCCGGACCCGCGGCGAGCTGGTCAGCCTGGGCCGCGAGGCCGGCTATGACCTGTCGGGCGTACTCGGCGGATGATCCCCTACGTCCGCGAGATCGAGTTTAGATATGGCGTCGTCCAGCAGGTCTCGCCGCTGATCCGCCGCGTGGTGGCCAACAATCCCGGGCCGTTCACCTACCTGGGCACCGGGACCTACATCGTCGGCCGCGGCGAGGTGGCGGTGGTCGACCCTGGCCCCGACCTGCCCGAGCACCTGGCCGCGATCCTCAAGGCCGTGGCGGGCGAGCGCGTCACAGCCATCGCGATCACCCACCACCATTCCGACCACTCGCCGCTCGCCGGGCCACTGCAGGCCGCGACCGGGGCCACGATCTACGGCTGCGCGGTCGCCGGTCACGAGGTCGAAGACACCGGTGAGGTGAAGATGGAGGCCGGCCATGACCACGACTTCCGGCCCGACGTCAGCCTCTGCGCCGGCGGCGAAGTGACCGGTCCCGGCTGGACCCTGGAGGCGATCCCCACGCCCGGCCACACCTCCAACCACATCTGCTACGCGCTGAAGGAAGAGAACGCCCTGTTCTCCGGCGACCACATCATGGGCTGGTCGACCACCGTCATCACCCCGCCCGACGGTGACATGACCGACTACCTGGCCAGCCTCAGCCGCATCCGGGCGCGCGACTTCGCGACGCTGTGGCCCACCCACGGCCCGCCGATCCGCGACGTGGGGCCGTTCATCGACGCCTACATCGCCCACCGCCACGAGCGGCTCGACCAGATCCGGCAGGCCCTGGACGCCGGCCCCGCGCGCATCGGCGACCTGGTCCCAAGGCTCTATGCCGACGTCGACCCGAGGCTGCACCCCGCCGCCGCGCGGTCCATGCTGGCCGCGATCCTCCACCTGGAACGCAGCGGCGAGATCGAAGCCGACGGCCCGCCCGGCCCGGATGCCCGCTACCGGCTGGCGTGAGGCGCCGATGACCTCCCCGCGGCGCTTCTTCGATCAGGCGGTCTGTCTGGCCTTGGCGGTCGGCAGAACGTAGTCCGCCATCCGCTGGCGGATCAGCTTCTTGTCGATCTTGCCGGTGGCGCCCAGCGGGATCTCATCGACAAACACCACATCGTCCGGCGTCCACCACTTGGCGATCTTGCCGTCCAGGAAGGCCAGGAATTCGTCCTTCGAGGCGCTCTGGCCGGGCAGCAGCTTGACCAGCAGCACCGGGCGCTCGTCCCACTTCGGGTGCGCCGCCCCGATCACCGCGCAGAGCTCGGCCTTGGGGTGGCCCACGGCGATGTTCTCGATCTCGATGGTGGAGATCCACTCGCCGCCCGATTTGATGACGTCCTTGGCCCGGTCGGTGATCTGCATGAAGCCATAGTCGTCGATGGTCGCCACGTCGCCGGTATCGAAGAAGCCCTCGGAATCGAGGATGTCGCCGCCCTCGGCCTTGAAATATTCCCGCACCACGAAGGGTCCGCGCACCATCAGCTTGCCGAAGGTGGTCCCGTCGTGCGGCAGGCGCTCGCCCGCGTCGTCGACCAGCTTCAGGTCGATGCCGATCGGCGGGCGGCCTTGCTTCAGGCTGTAGCGGAGCTGCTCCTCCTCGCTCAACGCCGAGGTCTTGCCGCTCGGGGTGGCCAGCGTGCCGAGCGGCGAGGTCTCGGTCATGCCCCAGGCGTGGGTGACGCTGACCCCGTACTCGTCGCGGAAGGCGCGCACCAGGGCCTCGGGCACCGCCGAGCCGCCGATCACCACCCGCTTCAGGGTCGAGGGCTTCAGCCCGTTCTCGCGCATGTGGGTGAGCAGCATCTGCCACACGGTCGGCACCGCCGCCGAGAAGGTCACCGCCTCGCTCTCCAGCAGATCGTAGACCGACTGGCCGTCCAGCTTCTGGCCCGGCATCACCAGCTTCGAGCCGGCCGCCGCGCAGGAGAAGGCCAGTCCCCAGGCGTTGGCGTGGAACATCGGCACCACCGGCAGCACCACGTCGGTGGCCGACAGCCCCATGACGTCCGCGCCCATGGTCACCAGGGTGTGCAGGAAGTTGGAGCGGTGCGAATAGAGCACGCCCTTGGGATTGCCGGTGGTGCCCGAGGTGTAGCAAAGGCCGGCCGCCGTCTGCTCGTCGAAGTCGCCCCAGACGCAGTCGGCGGAGTTCTCGGCGACCAGGGTCTCGAAGCACAGCGCGCCCGGCAGGGTGACGCCCGCCATGTGCGCCTCGTCGGTCATCACCACGATGTGCTTGACGCTGGGCATGTCGGCGCGCCGCGCGATGAGGGTCGGCAGGAAGGTGAGGTCGGTGAAGATCACCCGGTCTTCGGCGTGGTTGATGATGTAGCAGAGCTGCTCGGCGAACAACCTGGGGTTCAAGGTGTGGCAGACCGCCCCCATGCCCATGATGCCGTACCAGGCCTCGATGTGCCGGCCGGTGTTCCAGGCCAGCGTCGCCACCCGGTCGCCCGGCTGCACGCCCAGGCCCTTGAGCGCATTGCTGATCCGCTTGGCGCGGCCGTGGATCTCCGCATAGGTGGTCCGCACCACGGGGCCTTCCACCGAACGGGAGACCACCTCGCGGTCGCCGTGCCAGGCCTTGGCGTGGTCGAGGATCCTGTCGACCGTCAGCGGCCAGTCCTGCATCAGGCCAAGCATAAGGAAACCTCCCAAGACGCGCCGTTGTCAGGCTGTCCTATTGTTATCGCCGATCAGACGCAACGCAGGCGAATTTTCCCTCCCTCGAATCGATCGTTGAGCGATCCTTCTCCCCCTTGTGGGAGAAGGTGGCCTGCGAAGCAGGTCGGATGAGGGGTTTCTCAGACCATGGGGACCGGCCCGAGTTCGTTCCGCTCGGTCGCCGTCGAATGGCTCCGAGGGTCCGCGCCACTTGACCATCGCCTTGCGGTCCATGGCTCAGCTTAGATGCGGCGGAGAGCACTTTCGACCCCCACATCCGACCCCTTCGGGGCCACCTTCTCCCACAGGGGGAGAAGGGCAAACTAAGCATAAATATATGAAAATGCGCGATTATCAGCCGTTCACCCTCGCCAGCCACGCGCCCGCCGCCGTCGCGGTGGCCGCCGTCGCATCCACCCGCGCCCAGCCCACCGCCTGCCCGCCATACCGCGCGATCTGGTCGTGCAGCACCTCCAGCGTGGCGTCGGAGGCGTCGCCCGTGCGGGCCACGACGCGCGCTTCCAGCACCGCCACCGGCGCCTCCAGCCAGGCGCCGCGGAACGGGACGCCGCACTCCGCCGCCAGCGCCTCGGCGCGCGCCCGCAGGGCCGGCTCGGTGAAGGTGGCGTCCAGCACCACCGCTTGGCCGGCCTTCAGCACGGCCCGCGCAGTGTCGAACACCGTCTCGTAGGCCCGGGCGTAGAATTCCGGCGTGTAGGTCTCCCGCGCCAGCCGGTCCACCGGTCCGGCGCCCGCCAGCCGCTTGCGCGCCTCGTCGGTGCGCAGCACCACCGCGCCCGGCGCCCGGCCGAGGCCCGCCGCCACCGCGCGCGCGAAGGTCGTCTTGCCGGTCCCGGAGAAGCCGCCCACCGCGGCCAGCACCGGCGGCGGTGGCGACAGGTGGCCGATCGCCGCCTCCAGATAGGCGCGCGCGGTGTCCGCCTCGCCGCCGTGCGCGGTCACGTGGGTGCGCACGGCGGCCCGGATCGACAGCATCAGCGGAAGCGCCGCCAAGCCCTCCCACAGCTGCGGCGGAAAGTGGCGCGCCGCCTCGTCCAGATAGGCCGACAGCACCCGGACCGCGGCGTCCCGCCGGCCGCGGAAGTCCAGGTCCATCAGCAGGAACGCCAGGTCGAACTGCACGTCGAGGTCCGACAACAGGTCGTTGAACTCGATGCAGTCGAACAGCACCGGCCGCCCGTCCTCGACCAGGATGTTGGCCAGGTGCAGGTCGCCATGGCAGCGCCGGGCGAACCCCTGCGCCGCGCGGGCTTCCAGCAGCGGGCGTTGGCGGCTCAGCTCGGCCTCGGTCAGGGCGATCATGGCGGCGATGCGCCCCGGGTCGAGCCGGTCGGCCAGCTCCGCGAACAGCCGCGCGTTGGACCCGGTGGTGAAGGCCAGGGAACTGTAACCGCCCTGCGGCCGGAGCGGCGCCGCGGCGTGCAGGCGCGCGATCATCCGCCCCAGCGCCTCGGCCAGGTCGCCGTCGATCGCCGAGGGGTCAGCGGCCAGCACCGCGCCGTCGTCGAACCGGCGCATCTCCAGGGCGTAGTCCACCGCCTCGCCCGCGCCCGCCCAGGCGAACCCGCCGTCGGCCTCGCGGGTGATAGTCCGCACCGCGCGGTAGATGTCCGGGGCGGCGGCCTGGTTGAACGCCAGCTCCCGGTCCAGCGCCCACTTGCGGCGCTCCAGGGTCCGGAAATCGACGTAGCCCAGGTCGGCGTTGCGCTTGACCTTCCAGGCGGCGTCGCCGGCGAGGAACACCCGCGCGCAGGCCGTCTCGATCATCCGCTCCGACTGGGCTTTCAGCCACGCGACGAGCTCGGCCTCCGGCGAGCCGTTCAAGGAAACAGCCTCTCCGTCGTCCAGCCCTCGCCCATCTCTTCGGGGACCCGCGCGAACACCAGCCGCTCGTGCAGCCGGAACGGCCGGTCGCGCCAGAACTCGATGGTCTGCGGCGCGACGCGCCAGCCGGACCAGTGCGGCGGGCGCGGGACCTTGCCCAGGCCGAACTTCAGCCCGAACTCGGCGATCTTCTTCTCGAACGCCAGCCGGTCGGGCAGCGGCCGCGACTGCTCCGACGCCCAGGCGCCCAGCTGCGCCGGCCGGGCCCGCGTCGACCAATAGGCGTCGGCCTCCTCCGCGGAGACCGGCGTCACCTGGCCGCGCACCCGCACCTGCCGGCGCAGCGACTTCCAGTGGAACAGCAGCGCCGCCTGCGGATTGGCCGCCAGCTCGCGGCCCTTGGCGCTGCCCAGGTTGGAATAGAACACGAAGCCCCGCGCGTCGGCGTCCTTCAGCAGCACCATCCGCACGTCCGGCAGGCCGTCGGCGTCGGCCGTGGCCAGCGCCATGGCGTTGGCGTCGTTCGGCTCCTTGCCGATCGCCTCGCGCAGCCAGGCGTCGAACAGCGCCAAGGGGTCCGCCTCGCTGAGCAGCGGCAGGGCCTCGGCGGCCGCCACCTGCCGGACATAGTCGTCCTCGCTGGGTGACGGCGGAATGAGCGTCTTGTCGGTCATCGCCGCCGATATAGCCCGCGGCGCGGCCGCTTCGCGAGGCTTAACCCGCCATTGACCCTATCGCGGCGATTCTGCGGTTCAGATGGCCACCGAGCTCCCGATTTCGCTGAAGGTCGCGCGTGAGGCGCTGGGCGTGGGCCCGTTCTTCACCGCAGGCGAGCTGCGCCGCGCCTTCCGCGACGCCGCAAAGCGCGCCCACCCGGACCGGCCGGGCGGCGGCGCCGAGCGCTTCCGGCAGGTGGTCGAGGCCTACCATCGCCTGCAGGCGGCGCAACCGGGCGCCGAACGCATCATCCAGCCGCCCGCGGCGCGGCCGCCGGAGCCCGCCGTGCTCCGCATCGACCCATTGGTGGCCCTGCGCGGCGGGGCGGCCGAGTTTCGGCTCGCCGACGGCCGGCGCCTGCGCATCCGCCTGCCGCCCGGCCTGCGCAGCGGCGACACCGTGCGCGCCGGCGGCGTCGAACTCACCGTCGTGCTGTATGGCGCACCGGAAATGCTGGTGCGCGGCGACGACCTCTGGCTCACCGCCGCCGTACCGCCGCGCCTCTTGGAAGCCGGCGGCCGGGTGGCCATCGACACCCCGCTCGGCCGCCGCGTCGTCTGGCTGACCAAGAAGGCCGGCGAACGCAAGCTGGTCCGCCTGGTGGGCCAGGGCCTGCCCGCCCGCGGCGCCCACCGCCAGGGCCACCTCTTCCTGCGCCTCGCCCCCGCCCGGCCGGGCCAGGCCGACAGCGCCGCCCGCGCCCTGCTCCGCCGCTTCACCGCCGCCTGGGCGGCCTGAGGCAGCCGGTCGCCGGTTGGTCCGCGAGCCCTAAGCCGCTACAAGCCCGGCCATGTCGCACAATACGTTCGGCCACCTGTTCCGCGTCACCACCTGGGGCGAAAGCCACGGGCCGGCGCTGGGCTGCGTGGTCGACGGCTGCCCCCCCGGCATCAAGCTCACCGAGGCGGACGTGCAAGCGTGGTTGGAAAAGCGCCGCCCCGGCCAGGGCAAGTTCGTCACCCAGCGCCAGGAGCCGGACGCCGTGCGTATCCTCTCCGGCGTGTTCTCCGACGAGCGCCATCCCGACCAGGTGACCACCGGCACGCCGATCTCGATGATGATCGAGAACCTCGACCAGCGCAGCCGCGACTATTCCGAGATCGCCACCGCCTTCCGTCCCGGCCACGCCGACTACAGCTACTTCGCCAAGTACGGTGTGCGCGACTACCGCGGCGGCGGCCGGCAATCGGCCCGCGAGACGGCCGCCCGGGTCGCCGCCGGCGCGGTGGCGCGGCTGATCGTCCCCGGCGTCGCCATCCGCGGCGCGGTCGTCCAGATCGGCCCCCACGCCGTCGCCCCCGAGCGCCTCGACTTCAGCCAGACCGGGAACAACCCCTTCTGGGCGCCCGATCCCGACATCGTGCCGGTCTGGGAGCAGCACCTCGAGACCATCCGCAAGGCCGGCTCCTCCACCGGCGCCGTCGTCGCCGTCGAGGCGCTGGGCGTGCCCGCCGGCTGGGGCGCGCCGGTCTATGGCAAGCTCGACGCCGAACTGGCCGCCGCGCTGATGTCGATCAACGCCGCCAAGGGGGTGGAGATCGGCGCGGGCTTCGCCGCCGCCGCCCTGACCGGCGAGGAGAACGCCGACGAGATGCGCGCCGGCGACGACGGTCCAGTGTTCCTCTCCAACTCGGCGGGCGGCGTCCTGGGCGGCATCTCCACCGGCCAGCCGGTCACCGCGCGGGTGGCGTTCAAGCCCACGTCTTCGATCCTCACCCCCCGCCGCAGCCTCAACGAAGCCGGCGAGGAGATCGAACTTCGCACCAAGGGCCGCCACGACCCCTGCGTCGGAATCCGCGCCGTTCCGGTGGTCGAGGCCATGGTCGCCTGCGTGCTGGCCGACGCCTTCCTGCGGCACCGCGGCCAGACCGGGCGCGATTAACCACACGCATAGTGTGCATTGGGAATTATTCATCCCGCGCAGCGACTTAGCCCCCCTCGACGAGAGGCGGCATTTGTCATTGACCGGCAGCGCTGCCGCACCGTAATCAGGTCTCGCCCCCCATTGCCCGGGCAGGCCGAGTCTTCGCGCATACCGGGGAGGACGGCTTCAGAACGGACGTTTATCGCCCTTGCGCTATGAGCTCCTGAAAATCCTGCTGGTCGACGACAACCATCATATGCGGATGCTGTTGGCGGAAATCCTCAAGGCCCTGGGCGTGCGCCACATCTTCGAGGCGAGCGACGGGGCGGAGGGCCTGCGGATGATGCGCAGCCATCCGATTGACATCCTCATGACCGACCTTTCGATGCAGCCGCTGGACGGGATCGACTTCGTCCGCCTGCTGCGCCAGGCGCCCGACAGCCCCAACCATATGTGCCCAGTGATCATGATCACCGGGCACTCGACCATGGCGCGCGTGCAGGAGGCCCGCAACGCCGGGGTCAACGAGTTCCTGGCCAAGCCGCTCACCGCCCGCGGCGTCATCGAGCGCATCAACCAGGTCGTGGAGAACCCGCGGCCCTACGTCCGCACCGGCGACTACTTCGGCCCGGACCGGCGCCGCCGCGCCGACCCCCACTTCCAGGGGCCCTGGCGGCGCGAGGGCGACGCGGCGGAGCGGGAGGCCGAACCCCGGGAGCCTTAGGGCCGCCTTCTTTCGAAAGTTTTCGCCCCGCAAGGTGCGCCGATCGTTCGGGGAGTTCGTCAGATGACCTTCAGATCCACGGCGCTGAGCGGCGCGGTGCTGGCGGCCAGCGCGGTCCTACTGTCCGGCTGCCTGGCGACCGCCGTCGCCGGGGCCGCAGTTGGCGTCGCCGGAGCTGCCGTCGGCGTCACCGCCAAGGCCGTCGGCCTCACCGCCCGCGGCGCCGGCGCGGTGGTCGGCGCCGTGATTCCCGGCGGCAAGAAGGCCGACAAGGCCGGAAGCTGATCGCCCTCCGTCTCGGCTCCGCCGGGCGAGAGGCGTGGTCAGCCCAAATTCAGCGCGCAGCTTTCGCCCACGGTGGGACGCGAGACCACGATCCGGCAAAGGCCCGGGAACGCCGGCTGCAGGCGCTCGACGAACCACAGGCAGATGTGCTCCAGCGTCGGGCTTTCCAGGCCAGGCGTCTCGTTCAGCGTCCCATGGTCCAGCTCCCCGGCCGCCGCCTTCAAGGCTCGGTCGAGGTCGCCCAGGTCGGCCACCCAGCCGATCGCGCCGCTCGCCTCGCCCCGCACCGTCGCCTCGACGCGGAACGAGTGGCCGTGCAGGCGTGTGTAGGGACCGGCGGGGCCGGCCGGCAGGTGGTGCGCCGCGTCGAAGCTCGCGGCCTTGGTGATCTCGAAAATCCGGGCGTTCATCTGGTCTTGCGAAGTGATTTCAAGGGGCCGACGCCTCAGGCGATGCCGAGGTATTTGTGCGTCTGGACGCTTAGACGCCAGCGGGGATGGGCAAGGCAATAGGCGATGGCCGCGCGCGTGTTCTCGGCAAGCGCCGGCCCGTCCATCGGCTGCAGGGCGAACCGCTCGAAGGCCAGCCCCTCGAACTGCGCCGGATC
The DNA here is from genome assembly GCA_044445675.1 of Caulobacterales bacterium. Taxonomy (GTDB): domain Bacteria; phylum Pseudomonadota; class Alphaproteobacteria; order Caulobacterales; family Caulobacteraceae; genus Phenylobacterium. The sequence continues at coordinate 12,440 of JBIOED010000037.1, forward strand.
GACCCCATCCTGCGGGTAGACCAGTTTCAACTCCTGCCCGCGGACCTGGGCCAGCGGCGCGTCGGCCTTGGGGCTGACGCAGATCCAGTCGACGCCTTCGGGCGCGGCGATCGTGCCGTTGGTCTCCAGCGCCAGGGAAAAGCCGCGCCCGTGCAGCGCCGCGATCAGCGGCGCGTCCAGCTGCAAAAGGGGCTCGCCGCCGGTCAGCACCGCCAGCCGGTCGTTCGCCCCGCCCTGCCAGGCGGCCTCGACCGCGGCGGCCAGCGCCTCGGCGTCGACGAACCGCCCGCCGCCCGGCCCGTCCATTCCCACGAAATCCGTGTCGCAGAACGTGCAGACCGCCGCGGCCCGATCCGCCTCGCGTCCCGACCACAGGTTACAGCCGGCGAAGCGGCAGAACACCGCCGGGCGTCCCACCTGGCCGCCCTCGCCCTGCAGGGTCAGGAAAATCTCCTTGACGGCGTAGGTCATGGGCGCGCCTCGGGCCGCAGCGCCGGCCGGTCCTGGGCGACCCAGCCCTCCCAGCCGCGCGCGCGCAGTTCGCAGGCCGGACAGCTTCCGCAGCCATAGCCCCAAGGGTGCAGCGCGTCGCGGACGCCGAGGTAACAGGTGTGGCTATCCTCGACGATCATCCGGACCAGGGGCTCGCCCCCCAGGCCCTTGGCCAGCGCCCAGGTCTGCGCCTTGGTGAGCCGCATCAGCGGCGTCTCCAGAACGAAATCCTGCGCCATCCCGAGGTTGAGCGCGGTTTCCATGGCGTCCAGCGTGTCGCGCCGGCAATCGGGATAGCCGGAGAAGTCGGTCTCGCACATGCCGCCCACCAGCGCCTTCAGCCCCCGCCGGTCGGCCAGCGCGGCGGCATGGACGAAGAACGCCAGGTTGCGGCCCGGCACGAAGGTCGAAGGCAGGCCCTTGGCGGTCATCTCGATGGCTCGGTCGCCGGTGAGCGCCGAGTCCGCCACCGATCCGAAGCCCCTCATGTCCAGCACATGGTCGCAGCCCAGCCGCGGCGCCCAGTCGGGGAACCGCTCGAGGATGCGCACCCGCACCACCTCGCGCGCCTCCAGTTCTACGGCGTGCCGCTGGCCGTAGTCGAATCCCACCGTCTCGACCCGCGCAAAGCGGTCGAGCGCCCAGGCCAGGCAGACGGTGGAGTCCTGTCCGCCGGAGAACAGCACTAGCGCGCCGGCCCCTCGCTCGGTGTGTGGGTCGATCATCGCCCCCATATGCGCGATCGCCGCCCCTGCGGAAAGTGCGCGGGCCCGTCGCGGCCAGTCGGAACTGGAAACGCCGGACGTCCGCGGCGCCACTTAACCTCTCCGCAAGCGCTTGGCGCCATGGTGAAGGAACGTCGCGTTTCGCAACCTCCGGCTGTCCATGTCCTTGCAAGCGTTCTTCTTCGACCGTGTGACCAGCGAGATCTTCCAGCAGATGGAAGGCGTCCTGGCGCTGACCGGGCAACTGGCGCGGCAACGCCTGGCCCCGGACGCCGAGTCCTGCGCGAGTGGCGTCGCCGAGGCGGCCGAGGGCGTCTGCCGCATGCTCAAGGCCGCCGTAGACCTGAGGACCGTCACCGCCCAGGGCCTCACCCTCGACCCCGCGCCGCTGCGCCTGCGCGAGCTGGTGGACGAGGTACACAGCCGCTGGGAGCCCTCCGCGGGCTTGAGCGGCGTCACCCTGCTGGTCTCCTACGACGGCGACCCGGAGGCCTGCGCGCTCGGCGACCGCGCCCGCCTGTTGCAGGTTTTCGACGGCTTCGTCGGCGAGGCGGTGGCCAGCATGCGCCGCGGGGCCGTCGAGGCCAGCATCCGCACCACCGTCGGCCCCGACGGCGTGCGGCTGGAAGGCCGCGTGCGCGGCGCCCGCAACCCCGCCTGGGAGTCCCAGGACCTCGAAGCCCGGGTCCGCGAGATCGAATCCCGTTTCGGCCTGGAAGTGGCCATCGGTGTCATGCTCGCCCGCAAGATCGTCGACGGCCTGGGCGGATCGCTGCGCAACGAGACCGCCGGCGGCGCCTCCGAGACAGTGATCTTCGAGGTGCTTCTGCCGGTGGCGTCCGAGGTCCCCGCCGCGCAACCGCAGCCGGCCGAACGCTCGGCCCACGTCCTGGTGGTCGACGACAACGCCACCAACCGCATGGTCGCGCAGGCGCTGTGCGAAATGTTCGACTGCACCTGCGAGAGCGTCAACGACGGGGCCGAGGCGCTGGAGGCCGCCCGCGCCGGCCGCTACGACCTGATCCTCATGGACATCAAGATGCCGGTGATGGATGGCGTCGCCGCCACCCGCGCCATCCGCGACCTGCCCGGCGTCCCCGGCCGGGTGCCGATCATCGCGCTCACCGCCAACGCCGATCCGGACGACGCCGAGGGCTACCTCGCCGCGGGCATGAACGGCGTCGTCGAAAAGCCCATGAAACCCGAGCACCTGCTGGCCGCCCTGCAAGCCGCCCTCGGCGAGACCGACGCCAAGGGCGACGCGGCGACCGCCGCCGCGGCCTGATCCCCGGCCCCGGGCCGGACCACCCGCGTCATCGGCGTCCCCGCACGACGCCCTTGCCGATCAGGCCAGCATCCGGACGCTGGGCTCGCGCGCCCACTGGCGGGTGCGGGCCGGCGCCAGGAAGGCCTCCGCGCCGTCGGCCTTCAGCCCGACGACGCCGGCGTCGGGCTGCACCCCCGCCCGGTCGAGCAGCGGCGAGGCCTCCGGCGTGAAGCCGATCGCCTTGAGGTGCGCGAAGGCGTTGCGCACGAAGTCGAGCGCGGCCGTATCGCCCATCAGCTCCGCGCAGCCCTCCTCGGACAGCACCAGCGCCACGGCGTCGAACACCACCGAGGGCGTGCCCGCCAGCTGGCCGTGGGCCTTCAGCGCCTTGCCCGACTTCAGAGTCACGCCGCCGACCTTCGGGGCGACGATCTTGACGGTGGCGCCCTCGGCCTCGCACGCCTTGCGCACCGCCTTGACCACCGCGTTGTCGGCGCCGTCCGTGACCAGGATGCCCACCGTGCGGCCCATCAGGCTGTCCGGATATTTGCCGACGATGCGCAGGGCCGGCGACAGCTTCATGTCGACGGGCTCGATCGCGGCGGCGGCCTTCGCCGGCAGCGGGACGCCCAGGCCCTGGGCCACCCGAGCGGCCAGATCGGTATCGACATTCTGCAGATTGGCCAACACCCGGCCACGCACGTGCTCCAGGCTGCACTTGGACAGCTCGAACACTAGGGCGCTCGCCAGGTGCGCCTGCTCGATGTCGGTCTGCGAGCGGTAGAACAGCCGCGCCTGGCTGTAGTGGTCGGCGAAGGTTTCGGCCCGCAGCCGCACCTTCTGGCCCTCGGTGGCCACCGGCGCGCTGCGGAAGCCGCCCCGGGGATCCTCGCGCGGACCGCCGATCTCGCCGGCCTCGGCCAGGCTGTTGGGCTCGTAGTTGGCGCGGCCCTTGGGAACCTGCATCTGCATGTGACCGTCGCGCTGCAGGTTCTGGAAGGGGCAGCCCTTGGCCTGGTTGATCGGCAGCTGGTGGAAATTGACGCTGCCCAGGCGGGAGAGCTGGGTGTCCTGGTAGGAGAACAGCCGCCCCTGCAGCAGCGGGTCCTCCGAGGCGTCGATCCCCGGCGGCATGTTGGTCGGCAGGAACGCCGCCTGCTCGGTCTCGGCGAAGAAGTTGTCCGGGTTGCGGTCCAGCACCATGCGCCCGACCATCTGGATCGGGACCATCTCCTCGGGGATCAGCTTGGTGGCGTCGAGGATGTCGAACGGCAGGGCGTCGGCCTGCGCCTGGCTCAGCAGCTGCACGCCGAACTCCCATTCCGGGAAGCCGCCCGAGGCGATGGCTTCGTGCAGGTCGCGGCGATGGAAGTCGGGATCGGCGCCGGCGATCTTCACCGCCTCGTCCCAGCCGATGGACTGGGTCCCCAGCTTCGGCCGCCAGTGGAACTTGACGAAGGTCGCCTCGTCCTTGGCGTTGACCAGCCGGTAGGTGTTGACGCCGAAACCCTCCATCATCCGCAGCGACCGCGGAATCGCCCGGTCGGACATCGCCCACATGATCATGTGCGTCGCCTCCGGCATCAGGCCGATGAAGTCCCAGAAGGTGTCGTGGGCGCTGGCGGCCTGCGGATAGCCTCGGTCGGCTTCCATCTTCACGGCGTGGACCAGGTCGGGGAACTTCATGGCGTCCTGGATGAAGAACACCGGCATGTTGTTGCCCACCAGGTCCCAGTTGCCCTCGCGGGTGTAGAACTTGACCGCGAACCCGCGCACGTCGCGCGGCGTGTCCACCGAGCCCGCGCCGCCGGCCACGGTGGAGAAGCGGGCGAACAGTTCCGTGCGGTGGCCGACTTCGGTCAGGATGGCTGCGCGGGTGTACTTCGCCAGCGATTTGGTGAGCTCGAAATAGCCGTGGGCCGCCGAGCCGCGCGCGTGCACGATGCGCTCGGGGATGCGCTCGTGGTCGAAGTGCTGGATCTTCTCGCGCAACACGAAGTCTTCCAGCAGCGAGGGGCCGCGCACGCCGGCCTTGAGCGAGTTCTGGTCGTCACTGACCGGAACGCCGAAGTTGGTGGTCAGCCGCGCCTCGGGCGTTGAGGCGGTCTGATGCAGTTCGCCGCCCGCGCCGCGGGTTGTCGGCGCCGCGGCGGGTTGGACGGCGTGCGCCGTCGCGTCCTTGGACTTGGCCATCTGGAATGTCCCGTCAACGAGTTGGAAGGGGTCGTGCCGCTCCAACGCGGTGCGCGCCGTTTGGTGACCGTCGCCGGGCGCGAACTTTCGCGGCTATCGGGCTGAGGGCCTGTTCAGGGCCACGGCGGCGCGAATGAGCGCCTTGAAGGTCTCCGCATCGACGTCATCGCCCTCATGCAGATCGATCGCGCGCCGGGTGTTGCCTTCCAGGCTGGAGTTGAACAGGCCCGAGGGATCCTCGAGCGAGGCGCCCTTGGCGAACGTCAGCTTCACGACGCTCTTGTACGTCTCGCCGGTGCAGATCAGGCCATCGTGAGACCACACCGGAACCCCTCGCCACTTCCACTGCTCGACCACATCGGGGTCCGCCTGCTTGATGAGCGCGCGGACATGGGCGAGCGTCCGGCCCCGCCAGTCGTCCAGCTCCGCGATCCTCGCGTCGATCAGCCGGGACGGGGATTCGCCCTCGGGCGTTGCGCTCTCTTTCATCTGCAGCTCCTTCGGCGGCTTTTTCTATCTTGCCGACGGCTGGACCCACAAGACGCTCCCCATGCCGAACTCAGGGGCAAGCGCCCAGCGAACTTCAGATCCAGGAAGCGCACTGGAAACCCGCACTTGCTGGCGCCCTCAACGATTCCGAAGCCCGCTCACCACGACCGCAGGCGCCTGCGAACTTCGGAATCGGCACGCTAGCGGCAGACCCTGACGGGCCGATACACGTACGCCCCGTACCAGTTGTAGAAGCCGCGGTTCTCGATGAAGCAGCGCGGCCGATACGCCCAGCCGTAGCCGCCGCGGTCCCAGCCCTCACGCTCGCGCCATTCGTCGCCCCGCCGGTCGCCACGGTCGCGCCATTCGCCGCCGCGTCGCTCGTCGCCATCGCCCCAGCCGCGGTGGCGGCCATGGTCATGGCCCCATTCGGGGTCCGCCAGCGCCGCCGCGGGGGCGGCCAGCGCGAGCAGGGTCGCCCCTGCCAGCACAATTGATTTCACCGTCACGCTCAACTCCCTTCAGCTTGGGGCCAGGGGTCCTGACCCATCCGCACGGAGCGTGGAGCCTGGGAACTGAACGGGCCGGGAGCGTCGCCTTCATCGGGGGTTCAAGTTCCTGAACGGCCCTGGGCGCGGCCCGGCTGATTGTGGAAATGACCAAGCCGGTCGCCCGACCGGCTTGGTCATCCGCGCCTACGGCTCGTCCCGGGTCTGGTCGACGAGGCGATCCAGTTCGTCGAGCTGCGCCCGGATCTCGGCCCTGTCGGAGTCGGGCAGGTCTCGGCCATGCTCCCGAAACTCGCGCGCCTCGCGAGCCTGAATCCGCCGCAGCTGATCTCGGAAATCGGCGGCGTCCTCGGGCTCCAGCAGATCCTCCCGAACGCCGTCGTCGATCTCCCGGCGAATATGCATTTCCTCGGTCCGGAACTCGGGATAGCCGCGGAAATAGGTGCGTTGATCGCGGTCGAAATCGCCGCGGGGCTGATACTGGGCTGACGCCGCAGCCGGCAGCGCCAGCGCCGCCGCCCCGGCGGCGAACATGATGAACTTTCTTGGGGTCATTGTATCCTCATCGGTTGAACGGCGAGATCGCCTGCCAGACGACGATCGACCGGCGCTCCTGAATTGTTTCGGACCCGAAATGTCAGGAAGCGTTCATTCGAACGCCCTGACGGACGTGGCGTTGCGGCGCGCAAGCGGACTGGATCGCGGTGCGGGCGGGTCCAGGTAGCGCCGGATCCGCCCATCGGCTCCGACCGCCCGGTTTCCCCTCGCAACTTTCTTGCGGCGAGCGGGCCTATTGCGCGCCCGTCCGCAATGACCTAGGTCGCGAACCTCTGATTTGGGGGAGAAAATGGCCCGAGGCGCCGCAGACACGCCGCAGACACCGCCGCCGTCGCTGGACGAGGTCCGCCGGCGGATCGACGCCATCGACGCCGAGCTTCTGCGCCTGGTGGTCGAGCGCGCCGGCCTGGCGCATGTGGTGAAGGCGGCCAAGGCGGCGTCCGGCGAGGCCGGCCGGTTCGGGCTTCGGCCGGCCCGCGAGGCCCTGCTGCTGCGCCGCCTGCTCTCCGAGGCCGGCGGCGGCGCCTCGCCCGGCCTGATCGTGCGGATCTGGCGCGAGCTGATCGGCGACAGCCTGGCGACCCAGGGCCCGTTCCGCCTGGCGGTCTGGGGCGGCCGGGACCCGGCGCGCGCCGTCGAGGTCGCCCGCCTGCGCTTCGGCGCCGCGCCGGCCCTGCGCCAGGTCGCCCGGCCTGAGGACGCCGTCGCCGAGGCCCGCGCCCTGGGCGGCGTCGGGGTCGGCGCGCTCACCGCCGACAACGCCTGGTGGGGCCGGCTGCTGGCCGAGCCGAAGCTCAAGGTGTTCGCCGCCCTGCCCTGCCTCGCCGCCTGGGGACCGCTTTGCGCGCTGGCGGTCGCCGAGGTCGAGGTCGAGCCCACGGGCGCCGACAACACCTTCTGGGTCACCGACGCCGGCCAGTCCGCCAGCAGCGTGGTGGAGGCGCTCAGCCGCGACGGGGTGGCCGCGACCCTGCTGGTCGAGGCCGGCGGCCTGAAGCTGTTCCTGCTGGCCGGCTTCTACCAGGCGGACGATCCGCGCCTGGCCCGCGCGCCCGGCAAGCTCTGCGGCGTGATCGGGGCTGCGCCCGCGCCGCTGGACGTGTAAGAGCCGCGGGGCCTCCCCCGCCTTGGCCTGCGCCGGGCTTCACTTCACACGTTGCGTTCCCATGCTCGAAGACGCCCCTCCGATCGACCGCGCCGCGGCCGCCAAGCCCGCGCCCAAGCCCGGCATCCTGGACATCCACGCCTATGTGCCCGGCAAGGCCAAGGCCGAGGGGATCGCCGAGCCGATCAAGCTGTCGGCCAACGAGAACGCCCTGGGCTCCAGCCCTCACGCGCAGGCCGCCTACGCCGGCGCCGATCACAGCCTGCACCTCTATCCCGACCCCCGCGCCAGCCTGGTGCGCGCCGCCATCGCCGCGCGCTACCGCCTGGAGCCGGAACGGCTGATCTTCGGCTGCGGGTCGGACGAGGTGTTCCAGCTGCTCAACTCCACCTACCTCGAGCCCGGCGACAACATGGTGCAGGGCCAGTACGGATTCGCCGCCTTCGCCATCGGGGCCTACGCCTGCCAGGCCGAAGTGCGGCGCGCGCCCGAGCCCGACTTCCGCATCGACGTGGACGCGCTGCTGAACTGCGTCGACGGCCGCACCCGCATCGTTTTCCTGGCCAATCCCGGCAATCCGACCGGCACCTGGATCCCGTTCTCCGAGGTGCGGCGGCTGCACGACGCCCTGCCGCCCAGCGTGGTGTTGGTGCTGGACGGGGCCTATGGCGAGTTCTGCCTCGACGCCCGCTTCGACGACGGCCTCGACCTCGCCCGCACCGCGTCCAACGTCGTGGTCACCCACACCTTCTCCAAGCTGCACGGGCTGGCCGCGCTGCGGATCGGCTGGGGCTATGCGCCACTGGAGATCGTCCAGGCCGTCGACCGCATCCGCTTGCCGTTCAACACCTCGGTCCCGGCCCAGCGCGCAGCGGTGGCGGCCCTGGACGACGCGGAATTCCAGCGCGCCTCCATCGACCTGGTCGAGGCCTGGCGGCCCTGGCTCACCCAGCAGCTCGGCGGCCTGGGCCTCGACGTCATCGGCCCCTCGGCGGCCAACTTCGTGCTGGTCGGCTTCCCCCAGACGCCGGGCCGCACGGCGGCCGAGGCCGACGCCTTCCTCACCGCGCGCGGCCTGCTGGTGCGCGGCGTCGGCAACTACGGCCTGCCCGGCCACATGCGCATCACCATCGGCCTGGAGGCGCACAACCGCGCCCTGGTCGACGCCCTGGCCGAGTTCATGGGCCGCAAGACCGCGACATGACCGAGCCGGTCTACGCGAAGATGGCGGTGATCGGCTGCGGTCTGATCGGCGCCTCGGTGAGCCTGGCGGCCCGCGCCGCGGACGCCGTCGCCCAGATCGCCGTCGCCGACGCCTCGGCCGACGCCCGCGCCCGCATCGCGGCGCTGGGCTTCGCCGACCAGGTCACCGCCGACCCCGCCGAGGCCTGCCGCGACGCCGACCTGGTGGTCTTCGCCGTGCCGGTGATGACCATGAGCGAGGCCGCGCGCGCCGCCGCCGCTGGCCTCAAGCCCGGCGCCACGGTCACCGACGTGGGCTCGGTGAAGGCCGCGGTCGGCGAGGCGCTGGCGGGGGCCCTGCCGGCCACCTGCTTCGTCGTCCCCGGCCACCCGATCGCCGGCACCGAGCAGTCCGGCCCCGACGCCGGCTTCGCCGAGCTGTTCCACAACCGCTGGGTGATCCTCACGCCCCTGGCCCGCCCAGATGATTCAGAAGGGGCCGCGCCCTACCAAGCCGCGGTCGAGCGGCTCACCGACTTCTGGACGCGGCTCGGCTCCAACGTCGAGTTGATGGACGCCCGCCACCACGACCTGGTGCTGGCCGTCACCAGCCACCTGCCGCACCTGATCGCCTACAACATCGTCGGGACCGCCGCCGACCTGGAGGGCGTCACCCGCGGCGAGGTGATGAAGTATTCCGCAGGCGGTTTCCGCGACTTCACCCGCATCGCCGCCTCCGACCCGACCATGTGGCGCGACGTCTTCCTGACCAACAAGGACGCCGTGCTGGAGGTGCTGGGCCGCTTCACCGAGGACCTGCAGGCCCTGTCGCGCGCCATCCGCTGGGGCGAGGGCGACAAGCTGTTCGACCTCTTCTCGCGCACCCGCGAAATCCGCCGCGGCATCATCGCCGCGGGCCAGGAAAGCGCCGAGCCGAACTTCGGCCGCGACCATCGCGCGCCCGAGGCGTCAGACACAAAGCCGCAATAGATTCAGGGTCGAATCCCCCCATGAGTGACGAGCAGGAACGCGCCGGCTTCGAGGCCCTGGCCCAGGCCGGGGCGCAGGACGAGGCGGCGCGCGGCCTGGGCGCGCGGCTGAAGGCCAGCCCGCAGGCCGCCGACCTCAAGGCGCTGGCCGCCCTGTGGCTGCACGCCGCCGCCGCGGCCCCGGAGCGGGTTCCCGGCTTCTATGACGCCGTCGCCGAGGGCTATCTGGGCGAGCCCGTGGGCGGGCGGCCGGTGCGGACCGACCTGGCCCAGCCGCCGGAGCCGATCCCCGCCGCCTTCTGGCGCGACCTGTGGGTGCTGCTGGGCGAGCCGCGCTCCGGCCTCACGGCGGGCAACCTCACCACCAAGACCGCGGCGCTGGCCGGCCAGGTCTCGCCCAGACTGCAGGCCCGGGTCGGCAAGGCGGCGCTGGCCTATCCCGGCGTCCCCGCCGCGGTGGCCCAGAAGGGCTACCCCAGGCGCTTCCTGCTGGACGTCCTGGCCCGCTGCCCGGCCGGCTCGCTCGGCGGCCAGTTCCACGCGCTGATCGTCGATAACGGCTTCGACCTGGAGGTGCTCGACCGCGACGCGCTCGGCCTCGACAAGCTGCCGCCGCCGCTCAACTACCTGAACGCCCGCATCCTGCAGTGCCACGACCTGTGGCACCTGGTCGGCGGCTACGAGACCACCGCCCTGCACGAGGTGGCGATCTCGGGCTTCCAGCTCGGCCAGTTCGGCCACCACTATTCCTCGATGTTCCTGGGCATGGTGCTGACCCGGCTGGCCTTCGAGCGGCCGGAGGGCGGCGCGATCCTCTTGCCGACCATCCTGGGCGCCTGGCGCCACGGCCGCCGCACCCCGCCGCTGCTCGGCGTCCACTGGGAAGCCATCTGGGACAAGCCGCTGCCGCAGGTCCGCGCCAAGCTCGGCGTCACCCCCTACGTCTCGCCCTTCCCCGCCGACCTCTTCGAACAGCTCAACGTCGCCGCCTGAACCCTCCAGCTCCTCCCCGAAGGGCACACTTCGGGGGAGGTGTCAGCGAAGCTGACGGAGGGGGCGCGGGCGACCGGGCTCCGAGCTGTTGGCGCAAGACGATCCCGCGCCCCCTCCGTCTCGTGGGGCGTCAAGGCTGTGGGTGGGCGTGATCGTCCGCGGCCGCAATCGACGCAAGGATTGAACCGCCAAGATCGCCAAGGGGCCGCAGGCCGACAATCCACCACCGGGCCATCGGCGTCCGCATCACCTTGGCGATCTTGGCGGTCAAATAGGGCGTGCCCGCATTCGCGGGCTCACGCCGCCGTCCCCAGGAACGCCGCCACCCCCTCGATCGCCTCCACCAGGCCCACGCGCTGCAGGTCCACCCCCTCGGGCAGGCCGGAGAACAGCCGGGTCGGCGAGGCGGCGTCGAGCATGACGAAACAGCCCTTGTCGTCCGCCCGTCGGATCAGCCGCCCGAACGCCTGCGAGATTCGCCCGCGGGCCACCGCGTCGTCATAGCCCTTGCCGCCGAACCGCGCCCGGCGGGCCTTGTGCAGGATGTCCGGCCGGGGCCACGGCGCCCGGTCGAACACCAGCAGCCGAAGCGAGCGCCCCGGCACGTCCACCCCGTCGCGCACCGCATCGGTGCCCAGCAGGCAGGCGTCCTCCTCGGCCCGGAAGATGTCCACCAGCGCGCCCACCTCCAGCCCGTCCACGTGCTGGGCGTAGAGCGCGATTCCCTGGTCGGCCAGCGGCGCGGCGATCTTCTCGTGCACCGCGCGCAGGCGCCGGATGGCGGTGAACAGCCCCAGGCCCCCGCCGCCCGCCGCCAGGAACAGCTCGCGCATCGCCGCCGCCAC
>JBIOED010000038.1:0-23679 GCA_044445675.1 Caulobacterales bacterium
CGCCACGAAATGCCGCCACCGGGCGTGGACCGGCACGTTCAAGTCGGGATAGGCCTCGCGCACCACCCTCGCCGTCAGATCCGCGGCGCGCCCCAGCTTCGCCAGGTCCATCCGCCATTCCGCCACCTCGCCCGCCAGCGCCGCCGCCAGCATATCCTGGGCGCGCTCGCGCACCGCCGCCGCGGAAAGCAGGGACTGCGCCGCCGCCGCAGCGTCGAGGGTCGTCTCGCGTCCCACGTCAGCGGCCCTAGAATTCCTTGAGGTCGCGGCCGACCACCTTCTTCAGGTCCGCTTTCGAAGGCGTCTTGTCCGGCGTGAAGTAGCCGGCGGCCTTCTTGGCCTCCATCTCGACGCTGGCGTCGAGCGGCACCAGATCGTCGGGGATCGGCACGCGTTCGCCGATCTCGACGCCGCCCTTCACCAGGGCGTCGTACTTCATGTTGGACATCGAGACGAAGCGGTCGATCCGGCGGATGCCCAGCCAGTGGATGATGTCGGGCATCAGCTGCTGGAAGCGCGCGTCCTGTACGCCGGCCACGCATTCGGTGCGTTCGAAATAGGTCGCCGCCTGGTCGCCGCCCGGCTGGCGCTTGCGGGCGTTGTAGACCAGGAACTTGGTCACCTCGCCCAGCGCGCGGCCTTCCTTGCGGTTGTAGACGATCAGCCCCGCGCCGCCGTTCTGGGCCTGGCGCGTCGCCTCTTCGATGCCGTGGGTGAGGTACGGCCGGCAGGTGCAGATGTCGGAGCCGAACACGTCGGAGCCGTTGCACTCGTCGTGCACGCGGCAGGTCAGCGTATATCGCTTGTCGCCGATGTGGGCCGGGTCGCCGAACATGTAGAGCGTGATGCCGCCGATCGGCGGCAGGAAGACGCAGATGTCGGGCCGGGTGACCAGTTCGGGATACATCCCGCCCGTCTGTTCGAAGAGCGTGCGGCGCAGCTGCTGCTCCTCGACCTCGAACCGCTCGGCGATGCCGGGCAGATACCAGACGGGGTCGATGGCCGCCTTGGTCACCGCCACGTCGCCGCTTTCGTGCACCACCTTGCCGTCGGCCTTCAGCCGGCCCTTGGCGATGGCCTCGTGGATCTCCGGCAGGTCGATGCGCGCCTTGGTGACCGCGATGGTCGGGCGGATGTCGACGCCCTCGGCCAGTTCGGCGGCGAAGTCCTCCGCCACCCGATGGCCCCAGGGGTCGAGGCTGACGATCTTGCCGGGCTCATGCCACTGGGCGTGCGGGCCGATCGGCACGACCGGATAGGTGTTGGCGAGCTCCGGCCGCGCCTCCGCCGCCATCGCGCCCGACGAGATGGCGAGCGCGCGATAGATCGAATAGGCGCCGCCGTGCGCGCCCACGGCGTTGCGGTCGGCGCCGGCGTTCGGGGTGGCGATCACCGGCCCGCGCGCGCGAGCGGTCCTGGCGTCCCAATGGATCGGAAATCGGCTGACCGACCCGGTTCCGGGGTGCGAGGTGAGCCGGATATGGGATGTCCTGTTCGTGGACATGACGGGCTGTGAAACCTCCCAGAATCGGAAAAGGCCCTGCCACCGTCTCGCCGGCGTAGGGCCTTTGAGCGGAGATTAGACGCCCGGCTATTTCACATGGCAAGCGTTACGACTTCGCTCCGGAGCGGACACGGCGCTGAATTGGTTGCATTTTGTCGGCTCGGCCCGCGGGCTCGTCGCCAGCGCGGCGATGAAATTTTGGGATAGGCTCCGACGGCGAACCCGTTAGGCTGAAGCGTGACCAAGTCTCGAGCCCTCTCTGTATCCCTGGCTGCGGCCGGCTGGCTGGCGCTGGCCGCCGCCGCCGCCGCCGCGCCCGCCGGATGGTCGCCGCCGCGAGCCGCCGACGGTCATCCCGATCTCAGCGGGGTTTGGAGCAACGCTTCGGTGACCCACCTCACCCGCCCGCCGGGGATGGCCAGGCCGGTGCTCAGCGAAGCCGAGGCCAAGGCCTACGCCAAGTCCAATCCGCAGGTGATGCGGCTCGACGCTGACGCCCGGCCTTCGGACGCGGAGGGCGGCGCGCCGCCGCCCGGCGACCCCGGCGGCTACAACGCCTACTGGCTGGACCCTGGCCGCACGCTCGGCCAAGTGCAGGGCCAATACCGCACGGCCTGGATCGTCGATCCGGCCGACGGGCAGCTGCCGTTCTCACCAGCCGGCCGCAAGCGAGTGGCCCAGGCCAACGCCTATGCCCGCGCCGCCGACACGCCCGCCGGCCCCGACGCCATGCAGCCCTGGGACCGCTGCCTGATCGCCTCGCGCGGTTCCGGCGGGCCGGGAATGCTCAACAACATCTACAATTCCAACTACCAGATCGTGCAGACGCCCGGCGCGGTCGCCATCGTGGTGGAGATGATCCACGACGCTCGCACCATCCCGATCTTCCGCGACAAGGCCGCCGCTCAGGCCGGCCACGGCCCGGCCGCCCTGCACCCCTGGCTAGGCGACTCGACCGGCTGGTGGGACGGCGACACCCTGGTGGTGGAGACCGTCAACGTGAACGCCGAGCAGGGCCGCGCCGGCCCCATCTTCCTGACCCCGCAGGGCCAGGTGACCGAGCGCTTCACCCGCGCCTCGCAAGGCCAGATCTTCTACGAGTTCCAGGTCGACGACCCGGCCTACTACGCCCGCCCCTGGCGCGCGGAGATGAGCCTCAACGCCAGCCAGGGCCTGCTCTTCGAATACGCCTGCCACGAGGGCAACTACGCCCTGCCCGACATCCTGCGCGGCGTCCGGGCCGCGGAGGCGAAGGCTGTGGCAGACGGGAAATAGCGCGGGGCCCTCGCTCCTCTCCCAGGGGCGCGGCGCTGTGGGCTGGGTGAGGGCGGCCGGCGGACCGGATGATCCCAGAATGGTCCCGGTGTCCCGGTTGCGGGAATAGGCCGCGCCGCCTCGCGCCTCCCTATTCTGACCCGCCCGCGGCCTTCGGTTCAGCGTGGACCAGCACCGTCTTGATGTTCACGAACTCATGGATGCCGAACTCGCCGCATTCGCGGCCGTAGCCGGAGTGCTTCACGCCGCCGAACGGCAGGCGGGAGTCGGACCGGACGTTCTGGTTCACGAAGCTCATGCCGGCCTCCAGTTCCTCGGTGGCGATCCGCTCGCCGCGGGCGAGGTCGCCGGTCAGCACGCCGGACCCCAGGCCAAACGGGCTGTGGTTGGCGATGCGGATGGCGTCGGCCTCGTCCTTCGCCTCGATCACCGCGGCCACCGGGCCGAACACCTCGTCGTCGTGAGCCGGCATCCCGGCGCGCACGTCGGTCAGCACGGTCGCCGGATACCAGGCGCCCGGCTGGTCGGGGACCTCGCCGCCGACCAGGGCGCGGGCCCCCTTGGCGATGCTGTCCGCCACCTGCCGGTGGACGCCGTCGCGCGCCTCGACGCTCTGCATGGGGCCGAGCCTGGTCGCCGCCTGCCGCGGGTCGCCCATGGGAAAGGCTTCCATGGCCCGGACCAGCGCCTGCTCGAAGGCCTCGCGGATCTGCGCCACGACGATGAAGCGCTTGCCGGCGATGCAGCTCTGGCCGGCGTTGACCATCCGCGCCGCCGCCGCGGTCTTGGCGGCCGCGGCGATGTCGGCGTCCTCCAGCACCACATAGGCATCGCTGCCGCCGAGCTCGAGCACGCACTTCTTGAGGACGCCGCCGGCCTGGGCGGCGACCTTCCTGCCCGCATCCACGCTGCCGGTCAGGCTGACCGCGGCAATGGCGTCGTCCTCAAGGATCGCCTGCACCTGGCGGCTCGGGATCAGCAGCGTGCGGAAGACGTCGGCCGGGAAGCCGGCCTCGCGGAACACGTCCTCGATGGCGAGCGCGCAGCCCGGGACGTTGCTGGCGTGCTTCAGAACCGCGGTGTTGCCGGCCATCAGCGTCGGCGCGGCGAAGCGGAACACCTGCCAGAGCGGGAAATTCCACGGCATCACCGCCAGCACCGTCCCCAGCGGCCGGAACGCCACCTTGGCCCAAGGGCCGCCCTCCTTGCCGTCGGATAGATCCACCGGCCGCTCGGCCAGGAAACCCCCCGCATGCTCGGCGTAGAAGTCGCAGTTGCCGGCGCACTTTTCGACCTCGGCGCGGCCCTCGGTCAGGGTCTTGCCCATCTCGTCGGTCATCAGGCCGCAGAGTTCCGCCTCACGGGCCCGCAGCACGGCGCCGGCCCGGCGCATCATCTCGGCGCGCGCCGAGATGTCGGTCCGTCGCCAGCCGTCGAAGGCCGCGTGCGCCCGTCGCGCGATCTGCAGCGCCTCGTCCGGCGTGTGGCCGGCGTAGCTGCGCCCCGGAGCGGCGGTGGCGGGATCGACCGCCTGGAAGTTGGGCTTTTGCGGCATGTCCATCAGCTGGCTCCTCGGCCCCGGGTCTGGATTTCTGTCCGTGAACCGCCCAGGTCCCGGCCAGTTGCATGCCGCCGTTCGGCTCAGGCGGCTTTCTTGACGTGCGCCCTCAGTTCGAGGATCGCCACCATCAGATGATAGAATGAGGTGGCGGGCGCGGGTTCGTCGACGAAGGTCCCCTCCGGCCGCAGCTTGTCGCGCCAGGCGCCGCGGGCGGGGACCTCCAGGTATTGCGCCAGGCCGCGGGCGGCGCGCAGGGCCTGGGCCTCGTCGCCCAGCGCCAGGGCCGCCTTCAGGTGCTCGGTCTGCGGCCACAGCCGGGCGGCGCCGTCGCGCACGCTGAAGTCGTCCCAAAGGGCGTTGACCGCCACCTCGCGGACAGGATCGACGCCGCGCAGCCCGGCCTCGAACAGCCGCCGCGCCGCCGCCTGCCCGGAGGCCTCGCCCCGCGCCCGGCCCCAGCGGTCCAGCAGCCAGGCCCATTCGAACTGGTGCCCCGGCTCCACCAGCCCGCCCTCGCCGCGCAGGGCCCGCCAGTCGGCGTCGAAGAACTCGCGCAACGCCCCGCTGTCCGGGTCGATGAACCGGGTCATCGCCAGCGTCGCGATCTCGTCGGAAAGCGCTCCCCAGACCGGTCCGCCGGCCGCCTCCCAGGCAAGCGCGCTTTCGAACAGATGCATGTGACAATTGGCCTGGTAGGGGTGCGGGCCATTCTCCTTGAAGCCGCCGCCGGCGACCCGGCGGCCGTCCAGCGCCGCCAGCACCCGTTCGGCTTGGCCGGCGAAACCCACCGCCGCCGGTTCGGCGTCCTGCAGCGCGGCCATCGCCAGCAGGACGAACGCCTGCTCATAGTTGTCCGCGGCCGCATCGACCGGCGCGCCCTCGCCGGTCGCCCGGTTGAGGAACAGGCCGTCCGGCCGCCGGTAGGCCTCCACGAAGCGCGCCCAGCCCGTCGTCGCCACCGGCCGCCAGTGCGCGCCATAGCCGGCATTGAACGCCGAGGCGAAGACGAACACCTGGCGGGCCTGGGCGCGCGCCCGCCGGGTGGCTTCGACAGGCTGGCCCTGGACGCTCAGCGTCTCCTGGAAGAGGCCGCCCAGAGGATCGACGCCGGCGCTTGCCCACAGCGGCAAGGCGGCCTCGCTCAGCCAGGCTTCGTACCAGGCGGCGGCGTCGGAGAGTGTGTCGAAGCTCGGCGGCATCCGCGCCTTATGGCGGATTCTTGTGGCTGTCGTCAGGCGTCGCAGGTTCTGGAGGCGTGGGCGACGTGAAAGGCGCCGGAGTGCGACAGCACGATCCAGTCGCCGCAGCGGGCGACCACGGGCCCCTCGGGGGTACGCACCTGCACCGCGGCGCTCTCGACCACCGCGCAGGCCTCCTCGCCCAGCCAGCGCCACAACGCGCGCCAACTCGCCTTGTCGCTGGGCGGCGGCACGCGGAGCGCCGCGCCGTGGTCGAAGGGCGGATGAAGGCGAATGGCGCGCATGGAACCCTTGGGCGGCTGGCGAGGTCGTCTGAGGGCTGAGTCGCGGCTGTTTCGGTCACCAAGTGATTAACCGCGCGATTTCAGTGTCGTGGCGTCAAATCCTCAACGGCGGGAGGCGAGGTCGGGGCCGGTCGACTTCGAGCTCACGGCCAAGGTTGTAAATTGTCGCATCGGCGGTTTTCGAAACGGCTTTTCACAAGAGAACCATGTGGTTTAACCTATGGCAGAGCCGGCGCGCGGGATCCGGGGGGATTTTGCCCGTACAGAAGAACCGGCCTGGGAGATGGAAATTGACTGACCCATCGACGAAGGCGCCGGATCCGATGGACGTGGCCTTGGGGGCCGCGGTGCGGATTCGCCGGCGCACCATCGGCCTCTCGCAGGAGGCGCTGGCCGAGCAATGCGGCGTCAGCTTCCAGCAGATCCAGAAGTACGAGAACGGCGCCAACCGCATTTCCTTCTCGCGCCTGGTGCAGATCGCCCGCGCCCTGAAGTGCCGGGTCATCGACCTGATGGACGTGCTGGACGGCGCCGATCGCGAGGTCACCGGCGACCTCGACCTCCTTACCCGCATGCGCACGCCTGGCGCGATCGAGTTGCTGGCGGCCTACGAACAGATGGCCCCGGAAGCCCGCACCTCGCTGGTCGGCCTGTTGCGCGCCGTCACCGCGTCGGGCGACGCGCCCGCCAAGAGCCGGCAACTCGCCTGATCTGACCTTGGCGGCCGCTCAGCTGGCCGCCAGCAGCTTGTCGATCACCGCCTTCGCGCCCGGCCCGGCCCAGTCCGCCTCGCCGGAAATCCGGCCGCGCTCCAGTCCGTCCTTGCCCAGGATGAGCGTCGTCGGCATGCCGTTCGCCGCCGGCTTCAAGGCCCAAGGCAGCTTGGCCTGCGGATCGTTGTAGAAGGCCAGCGGCGGCTGCCCCGCGATGAAAGCCTTGGCCTGGTCCAGCGCGTCGGCCTTGTCGATGCTGACCGCCACCACCACGACCGGCTTGCCCGCGTAGGCTGTGGCCAGCTTGGCCAGCGTCGGCATCTCGATCTTGCAGGGCGCGCACCAGGTCGCCCACAGGTTCATCACCACGACCTTGCCTTTGAAGTCGCCGGCCGTGACCCTCTTGCCCTTGCCGTCGTAGAAGACATAGGCCGGCGGCTGGGTCCCGTCGGCGTCGTGCTCCAGCTTCTTGGAGACGTCGTGCGTCGCGGCCGCGGTCGGCACGGCGGCGGGCGCCTGCGACGGGGGTTTGGCCGACGACTGCGCGATGATGTAGACAACCGCCGCGACGCCTATAGCAGCGGCGCCCCAGAGGGCCCATGTCAGGATCCCGCCCCTGGGCTTGGCCGCGGATTGATCGTTCATATGACTGACGACTCCTCTGACGCCTCCAGGACGCCGGCCGCCGAAACTGTTCCGGGCGGGCAGGCGATGTGGGGCGGCCGTTTCTCGGATAGGCCGGCCGAACTGATGCAGGCGATCAACGTCTCCATCGGCTTCGACCGCAGGTTGGCGGCCCAGGACCTGGCAGGGTCCCGCGCGCACGCCGCGATGTTGCAAAAGACCGGCGTCATTACAAGCGACGACGCCGCGGCGATCCAGCAAGGTCTGGCGACCATCGGCGCCGAGATGGCGGCCGGGACCTTCCCGTTCCGGGACGAGTTCGAAGACATCCACATGAACGTCGAGGCCCGCCTGCGCGAGCTGATCGGGCCGGCCGCCGGCCGGCTGCATACCGCGCGCTCGCGCAACGACCAGGTCGCGCTGGATTTCCGCATGTGGGTGCGCGAGGCCTGCGACAGGACCGCCGTCCAGATCCAAGCGCTGCAACGCGCCCTGGTCGGCAAGGCCGAACCCCACGCCGCAACCCTGATGCCCGGCTTCACCCACCTGCAACCGGCCCAGCCGGTGACCTTCGGCCACCACCTCATGGCCTACGTGGAGATGTTCGGCCGAGACGCCTCGCGATTCGCCGACGCGCGGGCGCGCATGAACGAGAGCCCGCTGGGCGCCGCGGCCCTGGCCGGATCACCCTTCCCCATCGACCGTGAGCACACGGCCAGGGCCTTGGGCTTCGACAGGCCCGCGGCAAACTCCCTCGACGCCGTCGCCGACCGCGACTTCGCTCTGGAGGCCCTGGCCGCGGCCGCGATCTGCGCCATCCACCTGTCGCGCCTGGCCGAGGAGATCGTCCTCTGGATGACGCCGCAGTTCGGTTTCATCGCCCTGACCGACGCCTTCACCACCGGCTCGTCGATCATGCCGCAGAAGAAGAACCCCGACGCCGCCGAACTGGTGCGGGCCAAGGCCGGACGGCTGCTGGGATCTTTCACCCAACTCGCCGTGGTCATGAAGGGCCTGCCGCTGACCTATTCGAAGGACATGCAGGAGGACAAGGTCCCGACCTTCGAGGCCTTCGACGCGCTGGAATTGTCCCTGCGGGCCATGGCCGGCATGGTCGCCGACCTGGAGCCGGACGCCGCGCGCATGGCGGCGGCGGCGGGCGCGGGCTTTTCAACCGCCACGGACCTCGCAGACTGGCTGGTGCGCGAGCTGGGCCTGCCGTTCCGCGAGGCCCACCACATCACCGGCGCCGCGGTGAAACGCGCCGAGCAGTTGGGCTGCGACCTGCCCGGCCTGCCGCTTGCCGACCTGCAGGCCCTGGAGCCGCGGATCACCGACGGCGTTTACCAGGTGCTGACGCCGCAAGCCTCGGTGGCCAGCCGGATGAGCTATGGTGGAACCGCGCCCGACCGGGTGCGCGCCCAAATTCAGCGTTGGAAGGAAATCCTCGCATGAGCCTCCAGACCGTCACCCGCGCCTGCGCGGCCCTGCTGATCCTGGGAACCCCGCTAGCCGCCTGCGGCAAGATGGGCGATCTCCAGAAGCCGAGCGCTCTGAACGGCGCCGGGCGCGCCACCGAGCGCCAAGCCGAGGAACAGCGGCGGCAGGCCCAGGATCCGAACCGGCCGGTGGACACCGTCGATCCGCGTGATCGCACGGTTGATCCTGCCCCGCCGCGGACGGCGCCGATTGAAGGGTCCGGCCAGGACCCTCTGCAGTCACGGCCGCCCGGCGCCCTGCCCGACCCCTTCGCCAACCCGCGATGAACCACTTCGACCTTCAGGGGGGCGAGCTCACTTGCGAACACGTGCCGCTGGCGAGCATTGCCGAGGCGGTCGGCACGCCCGTCTACGTCTATTCCTCCGCCACCCTGGAGCGGCACTTCACCGTGTTGCGCGACGCCCTGGTCGGCGCCGGCCTCAGGGACCCGCTGATCGCCTTCGCCGTGAAGGCCAACTCCAACGTTGCGGTGTTGCGCACCCTGGCCAAGGCCGGGGCCGGCGCGGACGTGGTCTCCGAAGGCGAGATCCGCCGGGCCCTGGCGGCCGGCATTCCGCCGGGCCGCATCGTCTTCTCCGGCGTGGGCAAGACCGAGGCCGAGGTCGCCTTCGCGCTGGAGGTCGGAGTCGCCGAGATCAACCTGGAGTCCGAGGCGGAGCTGCATCTGGTCGACGCCGTCGCGCACGCGACGGGCCGACGCCCGGCCGTCGCCATCCGGGTCAACCCCGACGTCGAGGCCGGCGGCCACGCCAAGATCTCCACCGGCAAGGCGGAAAACAAGTTCGGCGTCTCGCTGGCCGAGGCCGAACGGCTCTATGCTCGGGCGTCGAACATGGCCGGGCTGCGCCCCGTGGGCGTCGCCTGCCACATCGGCAGCCAGATCACCGACCTCGCGCCCCTGGAGGCGGCCTTCGTCAAGATGCGCGCCCTGGTGGAGCGCCTGCGCGGCGACGGGCTTGCGGTCGAGCGCCTCGACCTCGGAGGCGGCCTCGGCGTGCCCTATTTCAACCAGCCCGCGCCGCCCGGGCCCGGCGCCTACGCCGCGATGATCGCCCGCGTCATGGCCGGCCTGGCGGATATCCGGTTCGCCTTCGAGCCCGGGCGAATGATCGCCGCCAACGCCGGTGTGCTGTTGGCCCGGGTGCTGCACG
Organism: Caulobacterales bacterium; assembly: GCA_044445675.1. Classification (GTDB taxonomy): domain Bacteria; phylum Pseudomonadota; class Alphaproteobacteria; order Caulobacterales; family Caulobacteraceae; genus Phenylobacterium. The sequence continues at coordinate 9,812 of JBIOED010000038.1, forward strand.
TCAACGCACGGCCCGAAGGCCGGCGGTTCCTGGTGCTGGACGCGGCCATGAACGACCTGCTGCGGCCGGCGATGTACGACGCTTGGCACGACATCCGCCCGGTGCGGCCGCGCGAGGGGGCGCCCGTGGCCTATGACGTCGTGGGTCCGATCTGCGAGACCGGCGACACCTTCACCCGCGACCGCGCCCTGCCGCCGCTGGAGGCCGGCGACCTGGTGGCCTTCATGACCGCTGGGGCCTATGGCGCGGCCATGTCCAGCGAGTACAATTCCCGCCTGCTGGCGCCGGAGGTGCTGGTGCGCGGCGACCGCTTCGCCGTCGTGCGCCCGCGCCCGACCTACGACGACATGCTGGCCCGCGAACAGGCCGCGCCCTGGCTTTAGCGCCCCTATAGGTCCGCGCAGCTCGACATGTTGATCGGGGCATGGTCGGCGCGGGTCCAGCCAGACGCCGTCTTGGTGAATTCCGCCGCCCGCGTACCGGATTGGGAATGTTTGAACTTGGGGTCGAACCCCTCCCAGGTGATCGCCGTGACCACATGGGCGGTGACGCCGCCGGCCTGATCGGCCGGGGTGACCACGCGCTCGGCCTTGCAGGCGACCTCGAAGCCTTGGCATTTCTGATCGGCCGCCTGGCTCTTGCACAGGGGGTCGGTGGCGATGATCTGGGCGCGCCACTTGAGGATTTCGGCGTCGAGGCCGGCGAACCTGTCCTGCGCCTGCCCGCCGGAGCGTCCGGCTTGGCTGCAGCCTCCGAGGATCAGCAGCACCGCGGCGGTGGCCGCACGCCTGGTCGAGATCTGAACTCCCATGCGCCTAGAACGCGGCAGCTGGCGCGGGGATGCGAGGGCCGTGTCGTGGCGCCTTAGTCGAGCGCGCCGATGTAGGGCAAACCGCGATAGGCGCCCGCGGCGTCCATGCCGTAACCCACCAGGAACCGGGCGGGCGCCTCCCAGGCGACGAAGTCCGGCTCGATCGCCCGCCGCGTCGGCCAGGGTTTGCGCGCGAAGACGCAGGTGACGACCTTGCCGGCGCCCGCGTCGCGCACCAGCCGCGCCGCCTCGGATAGCGACAGGCCGGTGTCGAAGACGTCGTCGACCACCAGGGCGGTACGCCCGGCCAGCGGCCGTTGCAGGTCGGCGCGCACCTCGCAACGCCCCAGGCTGGCGCGCGCGTCGCCATAGGAGGCGAGCCACAGGGCGTCGAAGCCGACGTCGCGCCCGAGCCGCGAGAGCGCCCGCGTCAGGTCGGCGCAGAACCACAGGCCGCCGGTCAGCAGGCAGACAGCGACCGTCTCGTCATCGAGCTGCGGCGCGATGGCCTGCGCCAGGGCGTCGACCCGGCTGATGATCTCCGTTTCCGTCAACAGGACGGCAGGCTGGACCTCGGTCATGGCTTGGGTCATTGGCGCGCCGGCAGCGCATCGGGGCTGCCGGGTGCAAGCGGCTTGGCGTCGACCGGCTGCGGGCCGGCGAGCAGGATCGGGGCGCGCGCCGCCGCGCCCTTGGCGGGCGACCCGTCGGCGGTTTCGAACGTCACCTCCAGGTCGTGCAGGCTGGCGGGCGGATCGACGATGGAGATCGCGAAGTGGCGCACGGCGTGGGCCGGGACGGCCGCGTCGATCGGCTGGGCGATCTTCGTCGCCACCGGGCGGCCCTTGCGGTCCAGCAGGCTGACGCGCAGGGCGGGCGCGTCCGCCGGCGCATCGCGCAGGTTGCGGATCTGCCCGGTCACCGCCAGCACCGGTCGGCCACCCTGGAAGGCAGGGTCGGCGCGAACCTTCTCGATCGCCAGGTTCGAGACCGGCATGCCAAGGCCGGCATAGGCCGCCTGGCTCGCGGGCAGGAACCCCACGACCTGTGCGCGGAAAACGATGGCGCCGGCGATCAGCAGCACCGCGACCACGGCGCTGGCGGCCCAGACCAGCACCTTGCCGTTCGCCTCGCGCCGCGGCGCCGCGATCCGGGGCGGGACAGCCGGCATTTCCGGCGCTGCCGGCCCTGCGATCACCAGTTCATCGACGGCCGGCGTCGGCGCTGCGGCAGGCGGCGGGGCTGCGGGCGGCAACTCCGCAGCACGCGGGTCGTCGGCGCCTTCCGGGAGCGCCGTCCAGCGCGCGCCGCAATTGGAGCATTTCACCGTCCGGCCAGCCGCCGCGATCCGTGAATCGTCCACGAAATAGCTGGTGGCGCACTCTGGACAGGTCAGTATCATGACACTCGAATCGGACGCTCCATCAGCCTCCCAACCGAGGTCGCCGATTTCGGCCTTCATGTCCAGAAACCCCATTGCCGCTGCGGCAACCCGAGCTGCCGAAGATGCCGTCCGTTTCGATGGCGTTTCCATGCGCTACGGCCGTGGCCCCGAAGTGCTGAGCAATCTCAATTTCAGCTTGGCGCCCGGCTCGTTCCACTTCGTCACCGGGCCGTCGGGGGCGGGCAAGAGCTCGCTGCTGAAGCTGATCTACCTGGCCGCCAAGCCGTCCAAGGGCCTCATCCACCTGTTCGGCAAGGACGTGGCGCATGCCCCGGCCAGCGCGCGGCCGCAGCTCCGCCGGCGCATCGGCGTGGTGTTCCAGGACCTGGTCCTGCTGGAGCACCTTTCCGCCTTCGACAACGCCGCCCTCCCCTTGCGGATCGCCGGCCGCAAGCCCGCCGACTACCGGACCGACGTCGCCGAGTTGCTGACCTGGGTCGGCCTGGGCTCGCGCATGCACGCCATGCCGCCGACCCTGGCCGGCGGCGAACGCCAGCGGCTGGCGATCGCGCGCGCCGTGGTCAACCGCCCGGAAATCCTCCTGGCCGACGAGCCCACCGGCAACGTGGACCACGAGATGGCGGTGCGGATCTTCCGGCTGTTCGTGGAGCTCAACAAGCTGGGCGCGACGGTGCTGATCGCCACCCACGACCAGGACCTGATCGCCCGCTCGGGCCGCCCGGTGCTGCATCTGGAGAACGGCCGGATCAGCGCCGGCCCCGCGCAGAGCCCGGCCACCGCCCCGCCCGGCGGCGCGTCATGAGCGAGATGTTCGATTCCGCCCGCTGGCGGCCCGCGCCCTTCCTGCCGGAGAAGGAGGCCCGCGACGGCGCCCTGATCTTCGTGGTCGCCGTGCTCTGCTTCCTGGCCTGCCTGACCGCGATGGGGGTGATCGCCGCCGACCGCGCGGCCCAGGCCTGGACCGGCCAGCTCACCGGCGAGGCGACGGTGATCGTCCGGCCGCGCGGCGGAGAGACGCCCGACGCCGCCGCCGCCCGCGCAGCCGAGGCGCTGGCCGGGACGCCCGGCGTCGCGGAGGCCCGCGCCCTGGAGCCGGCCAAGGCCTACGACCTGATCCGCCCCTGGCTGGGCGACGTCAGCGACATCGAGGACCTGCCGGTGCCCCGGCTGGTGGCGGTGACCCTCGACGGGAAGCACCCGGCCGGCGCGGCCAGGCTCAAGGCCGCGCTGGCCGCCCAGGGCCTCGACGCCACCGTCGACGACCACTCCATCTGGATCAAGGACATCCGCCGGGCGGGGCGGGTGGTGGCCGGGCTGGGCGCCGGGGTGTTCGTGCTGGTGGCTGCCGCGGCGGCCGCCGTCGTCGCCTTCGCGACCCGCGCGGGACTGGCGGCGCGGCGCGATGTCGTGGAGGTGCTGCACCTGGCGGGCGCCGACGACGGCTTCATCGCCCGGCTGTTCCAGGTTCGTTTCGCCCGCGTGGCCGGGGTGGCCGGCGCGATCGGCGCGATCGCCGCCGCGGTGCTCGCCGCCGGCCTGAGGCTGGCCGGCGGCGGCGAGGGGCTGACGCCGGCCCTCCCGCTCGCCTGGAGCGATCTCCTAGCGGTGATTCCCTGCCCGCTGCTGGCCGCCCTGGTCGCGGCGGCCGCCGCCCAGTTCACGGCCGTGAAGCTGATCCGGGACATGCAATGAAGCCTTCCCCATGAAGTCGGTCGCGGCGTTCCTGGTTGTGGCGCTGATCTGGGCGGCCGGCCTCTTCGCCTTCGCCGCGCGCGTGCAGCAGTCGACGCCGCAGGCCGAACCTGCCGCGGCCGACGGCATTGTTGCGCTCACCGGGGCCAATTCCAACGAGCGCATCGCCGCCGCCGTCGGGCTTCTGGCCGAGCACAAAGGCCGGCGCGTGCTGGTCTCCGGTGTCAACCGCGACGTCAGCCGCGAGCAGCTGCGCGCCGCCTCGAACACGGTGCGCCGGCTCTACGATTGCTGCGTGGACTTAGGCTTCACCGCCGCCGACACGGTCGGCAATGCGCGGGAGACCGCCGAGTGGGCCCGGGCCATGCGCTTCAAGAGCCTGATCATCGTCACCACCGACTACCACATGCCGCGCGCGATGCTGGAGTTGCGCGCGGTGCTGCGCTCGACGGGAGTGACCCTGCAGACCTACGCCGTGCCGACGCCGGCGCTCAAGGCCCGCCACTGGTGGCGCTCGCCGGGCGCGATGCGCTTGATGGTGGTGGAATATTCCAAGTATCTGGCGATCCTCGGCCGCGAGGCGGTGCTGGGGCTGGGGCCCCGCGCAGTCCCCGCGGCGGCGCAGAGGGGCTGACCGTGCTCGCCATCCGATCCGTCGTCTTCGTGACGCTGTTCTATCTGTGGTCCCTGTTCTGGGTGCTGCTGATCTCGCCGCTGGCGCTGGGGCCGCGGATCTGGATGGTGCGCTCGTGGCGCATCTGGTCGCTCGGAATCATGCTGCTGCTGCGGGTGATCTGCGGCATCCGGGTCGAGCTTCGCGGCCGCGAGCACATTCCGACGGGCCGCTCGCTGATCGCGCCCAAGCATCAATGCATGCTCGACGTCTTCGCCCAGTTCGCCTGGCTGCCGGACAGCTGTTTCGTGACCAAAAAGGAGCTGATGTGGATCCCGTTCCTGGGCTGGTACGCCTACAAGGGCGGGATGATCGTGGTGGACCGCCAGGCGCAGGCGGCGGCGCTGCGCAAGCTGCTGGTCGACGCCAAGGACCGCTTCGAAGACGAACGGCAGCTGGTGATCTTCCCGGAAGGCACTCGCGGCGAGCCCGGCGTCGCCGGCGACTACAAGCCCGGCATCGCCGCCCTCTACCGGGAGCTGGACGTCGCCGTGCATCCGGTGGCCACCAACGCCGGCGTCCACTGGCCGGCGCACGGCCTGCTGCGCCGGCCGGGAACCATCGTCTACCAGTACCTGGAGCCGATCCCGCCGGGCCTGAAACGGGCGGAGTTCATGCGCGTCCTCGAAGAGCGCATCGAGACCGCATCGATGGCGCTGCTGCCGCGCTAGTGTGCTGGATCTGAAGTTCGCCTGCTCCACGGGCCACGCGCCGAGCGAACTTCAGATCCAAGACGCACACTAGAAACATAGACTTGCTAGTGTCCTCCTCGATTCCGAAGTTCGCCAAAGCCTGCCGCAAGGGCTTGCGAACTTCGGAATCGGGACACTAGGTCGCCCGCGCCTCGACCAACCTCAGCAGAGCCTCCATCGAGCGGTCGCGGACGCCCTCCTGGGCCAGGTGCTCGACGAGGTCGCGCAAGTAGTCGACGTTGCGGCCGGAAAGGCCGGTCGCGCCGGCGATCAGCTCGGCTTGCCGCTGCAGGCTGAGCGCCCCCGCCCACTGCGGATGATGCACGTCGGAGAGGAAGACCAGGCATTCGACGCGGCGGCCGTCCGCCAGGCGCACCGGGCGGCGGGCCTCGACGTAGGTCTCGGTGGGCTGCTCGCGCTCCATCAGGTAGGCGTGGACGTCCGGCCCGTCCTGCGCCGCGATCCGATAGGCCATGCCGCGGGTCGCGCCGCCCGGCGCGAGCCCCAGCACCAGGCCCGGCCGCCGGTAGGTCCCGCGGTGGTGGACGGAGTAGATGCAGAAGGCGCGGCGACGGCCGTGCAGGGTCGCGGCGATCCGCTCGGCGAACGGAAATCCGGGGCGCCACATCAAGGAGCCGTAGCCGAAAACCCAAAGCTCGTCCGACATCGCGCCCCGCGGTAAGAAGCCTGATGTCTCTGCCCGATCCTGCCCCGCCCCGCAAATTCCGCCGGCTCGGGCTCTACCTCCCGTTCGTGGCGCTTGGCGTGGCAATGGCGGCCTGGAGTTGCGTATGGTTCTGGATGCGTGGTCAGGTTGAGTCGAGGATGGACGCGGCCGTGCAGGCGCTGGGCCACGCGGGCTACCAGCTGTCGTGGAAGGACCGGACGATCGGGGGGTATCCGTTCCGGCTGGACGTCAGCCTGACCGAGGCGCAGGTGCGCGAGCCGTCGGGCTGGGCGCTGGAAGCGCCGCGGATCGAGGGCGAGGCCTTCATGCACGCGCCGACCAGCTGGCTGATCGCCGCGCCCGAGGGGATCACCTTCGTGCGGCCGCAGGGCGGGCCGGTGGCGGTGAAGGGCGAGTTGATCCGCGCGAGCCTGACCCATCCGGGGCAGCGGCCCCCCAGCTTCTCCTTCGAGGGCGTCAAGCTGACCTTCAGCCCGCAGGCGGGCGCCCAGCCGTTCGCCCTGACGTCGGCCGACCGGGTGGAGTTCCACCTGCGCGCCGGGCCGGACGACGAGGGCGGGGTATTCGCCAAGCTCGACGGCGGCAAGGCGCAGCTCAGCGGCCTCCTCGCGCGCGTGGCCGGCGACAAGCCGATCGCCCTGGTGTGGAACGCGACCCTGTCGAAGATGAGCGCGTTCACCGGCAAGACGTGGCCGCAGGCGGTGCGCCGCTGGTCGGACGCCGGCGGCCGGATGACCGTTCGCCAGGCCGGGATCACCGCCGGCGAGGCGGTGCTGGGCGTCAATTCCGGCACGCTGGGCGCCGACCCCGACGGCCGCCTCTCCGGCGCGCTGGAGGTCACCCTGCGCCAGGCGCCGCGGGCGCTGGGGGTTATGGGGGCGGCCGGCGTGATCGATCCCGCCGCCGCGCAAACCGCCACCATCGTCGCCCAGGCGCGCCAGGGCGGCGGCGAGGCCGCGCAGGCGACGATCACCTTCCAGGCCGGACGCACCACCCTGGGGCCCGTGGCGCTGGGGCCCGCGCCCAAGGTCTACGACCCGCGCTGAGAGGAACAGCCGCCATGGCCTCGCTCTACGACCGCTTCATTCTGCCCCGGCTGTTGACCTGCGCCTGCTCGTCGTCGCCGATCATGCGCCAGCGCGGCAAGATCGTGCCGCAGGCGGCCGGCCGGGTGCTGGAGCTCGGCATCGGCATGGGCCTCAACCTCGGCTTCTACGACCCCGTCAAGGTGACCGGCGTCACCGGCGTCGATCCGTCGGCGGAGCTGCGCGCCGCGGCGCTGGCCGCGCCGCGCGACCCGCGCCTCGCCGTCGACGTGCGGGCCGGCGAAGCCGAGGCCCTGCCCTTCGAGGCCGCAAGCTTCGACGACGTCGTGTGCACCTTCACCCTCTGCTCGGTCCACGCCCCGGCCGTGGCGCTGGCGGAAGCTCGCCGGGTGCTGAAGCCCGGAGGCCGTCTGCTGTTCTGCGAACATGGGCTCGCCCCGGACGCCGGCGTCGCGCGGTGGCAGCGGCGCGTCGAGCCGGTCTGGAAGCGCATCGCCGGCGGCTGCCACCTGACGCGGCCGATCGGCAGCGCCATCGCGGCGTGCGGCTTCACCCTGGTGCGCGTGGACAGCATGTACGTCCCCAAGACTCCGAAGATCGCCGCCTGGAACGAATGGGGCGTCGCCGTCGTCGCCTGACGCAGCCATCGGCGCGCCCGCCCGTTCTGGTCGGCATGCTGAACGCGCCCAAGACCCAACCCCAGACCGAACGGAAACCCGAGACGCCGACCGAGCCGCCGGTCTACGGCGGCCAGTGGGGCGACGGCGACGGCACGAAGGCCCCCGGCGTGCCGCCGCACGACCGGCCCGGCAAGATCGAGGCGCCGCCGGAGACCCCCGCGTCCCAGGGCGCGCAACCGCCGCCGATCGCGCAAGGTTAGATCCTGACGATCCGGCCGCGAGCCAAGCAGGGTCCGGCAACCCTCGATGGCGCCGTGCAAGCGGGGGGCCGAAGCTGGGACAATAAAAAGCTCGGCCCCCCGCCGCTGGCGGAGCGGCGTCCCATTTCGGACGCTGGGACGCCGCTCCGGCCAGGCTCCGCAAATACCGGGCCGCCGGTGACCGTCGCATGAACAAGGCGGCCACGGGCGGACGCGTCGCGACGCTTTCGCCGCGGCCGCAAAAAAAACAGCGATTTTCAAATGTGGCGGGAACTTGGCTCCAGGCTCCGGGTTGGGTGTGCGGGACAAAGCTGATGCCGCCGGGACCCCCGGGGTAAGAGGGAATTCTACATGAAAAAGTTACTGCTTCTCGCCGGCGCTGCGCTGTTGGTGTCAACGGCGGCGCACGCTTCGATCATTCCGGTGCTGTCCAGCGTGACCGATAATCACGATGGCACGTTCACCTACAGCTACACCGGCACGCTCGCGGCTGACCAAGGCGTTGTGAGCACAGGGCCGAACTCTCCGTCGCAATTGGTGATCTTCGACTTCGCCGGCTATGTGGCGAACAGCATCACCGGACCGGCGAACGTCACGTCGACGACCTCGTTGACCTCGCCGCTCGCCCTGCCGCCCGGCCAGATCGACAATCCGTCGATCGCGAACCTCGTGTTCACCTATAACGGCCCTCCCTTCAACACCATGGGAGCGTCGGCGTCGGCGATTGACTTCTCGGGCTTGACCGCGAAATCCACCCTGGGCGCCCAGGGCGTTGGCGCGTTCAGCGCGCTGGCGATCAAGAACAGCGGCGACAACGCCGGCAGCCTGACCCTGAACCAGGGTTATGTCGGCGTGCCGGTGGGCAGCGTGCCGGAACCGGCGAGCTGGGCTCTGATGATCCTCGGCTTCGGCGGTGTCGGCGCCACCCTGCGCCGCCGTCGCGCCCGGCCGATGGCCGCGACCGCCTAGGTCCCGCGACCGACCCAATCGCCCCAGGGCGGCTGGTGACGAAGGAAGCCCCGGTTAACGCCGGGGCTTCTTTTTATCTGGGACGGGCCTTCGGAACGCCGCCGGGACCATGCTTCGCAGGCAGCGCACAACGTGCGCGCAGAGCCCGCGGGCGGAGGGCGTCCTGCCAGGCGCCGAGGGGCGACGGACCGACTATGCCGTCAGCGCCCCAGCCCCCAGCCTATGGCCGCGCCTGTCACCTGGGCGATCGCCTCGACAGCATCCACCCATCTCCACAATCCGGGCCTGATCATCAGCCTCATGGGGTGTCGCCTCGACGATGCGGGCTTGCCGAAGCTTGTAAGCGAGAAGGAAATGTCGGCCGTCGCGGACGTGGCCGGTGACGCCCGGCGGGGGCGGCAGGCTCTGGACCAATTCGCCCAGCCGAGCCACGCCCAATCCGCAACGCTTGGCGCGCACCGGCGCCGATCAGGCAGCGCCCGGCTTGAGAGCGATCAGGTCTGTGGCTGGACCGAGAGGGCCTCGGAGTGGCGTTGGCGCCGCTCGTGGACCGTCATGCCGATGGCGATCGCCGCGATGACGACAAGGAACGACAGGCTGGTCCAGGTCGTGCCGAGCCCCAGGCCGCCGGCCTTCGTCGGCTGCGACAGCAGGTCTCCGGCCGAGGCTCCCAGGGGCCGGGTCAGGATGTAGGCCGCCCAGAACGCCAGGACCGAGTTGATCTTGAAGCCGTAGAAAGCCACGGCGACGAGGGCGATGAGCCCGGCGAAGAGCGCCAGCGACAGCGCATAGCCGAGCCCGAATTGCTCGCCGATGAGGTCGCCGGCCGACGTGCCGAGGGAGAAGGTGAACAGGATCGCCGCCCAATAGAACAGTTCGCGGCGGGTGCTGCAGATCGTGTGCACAGAGAGGGTGTGTTCGACGAGAAACCACCAAACGAACACCACCGCGAGACCGGCGCTGAAGATGCCCGTGGTGACCCAGAGGGGGACGCCGAAGTTGTCCACCAGATTGTCCGATATCAAGGTGCCGAACACACTGATCAGGACGACGACGATCCAGTAGACGATCGGCACGTAGCGATGGCGGGTGAACTGGATCAGGAGCGCCACGGCCAACAGCCCGCCCATGATGTAGGAGGTGTTGGTCAGGCCCAGGTGGAACGTCTGGTTGAGGTAGTCCGCTGCGGTCTCGCCAACCGTCGTGGCAAAGGTCTTCGCAATCCAGAAGGCCAGCGTGACCGCTGGCACCTTGTTCATCATCTGCACGTGCTGCTTCCCGAATGGCCGCGAACGCAGCGGCAAATGTCGGGTGTCCAACGCATCACGTCGTTGAACGATGCTTCAGCGGCCGCACGAAGGCGTGAGCGGCCGCAATGTCGAGAATGGGTCGCGGGATAAGGGGCGAATCGCCATGGGATGCCGGTCTAGCGGCGGATTGCGCTGGCGACCCCGGAGATCAGATCATGTCCGCGCGTAAGCCCCACGCCGCCGCCGGATGGCGCCCATGACCCGCGGTCGCGGCAATCCGTGGATTGGCATCGGCTTCGATGCCTGGCGCCTGGGGCTGGAGGCATCGGCTGTCATTGGCTTGCGGACCCTGGCGATCGCCCAGGGGGGCGCCGCAGCGGCGGCGGAGAGCGAACGCATGGTCAGCGAGAAGCTCGCCGCCGGCCTGTCGCTGCAGGCCATGGCGCTCTCGGGCCGCCTGGGGTCCAGCCCCGCTGCGGTGTCGGCCAGGACCCTGGCGTTCTACCGACGCAAGGTGACGGCCAACCGGCGACGCCTGACCCGGAGGTGAGCGGGCGGATCGGGCCGCGCCAGGCCAGCGCTTCCGAATCTGCGCCAACGCCCGCGCCCGCCCAGTTGGGATGAGCGTCCCGCAACCCAATCGCCGTTGACGATTTAAGACGCCGAGGGCCCGCGGAGCGAGAACCGGCCATGGCAGCGAACAGCTCGGAACGCGACGACGTATCGGCGCCCATCGTGGGCTTCCGTTCCTACGCCGACGACACGCCGCGCGGAGGGCCGTTCGACCCGGAGCTGGATGACGGCTTCGAGCCCCTGGCCGATGAACCCCGGTTTCAGTCCGCCGACGAGGACTGGTTCGATCCGCTGGACGACGAGCTGACCATGGACGCGCCCATGCCGCCGGCCCAGGGGCGCGGTGATCCGCGCTTCGCGGCCGGGGCGGGGCTGCTGGGCGCGGTCGTCCTCGCGGCCGCCGTAGGGACCGGAATCTTCCTGACCCAACGCGCACCGACCGGCGGGGCGGGCGCGCGCCTTCCGTCGCTGCGGGGCGAAGCGGCCCCTCCGTCGGGCGCCGCCGCGCCGCAACACCTCCAGATCGTTGGGGCGGCCAGCCCGGAGGCGGCCGCGCCGCCTGCGCCCCGGCTGAATGTCGCGCGGCTCGCCCCACGGCCGTCGCCGCCGGCGGCGGCGGGTCCGGCCCATGTGGCCACGCTGGCGCCCAAGCCGCGGTGGAGTTCCGCGGCCCCGATCGCGCCTGAACCCTCGCCGGTTCCGCCGCCGCCAATCCCCGCTCCGGCCATGACGCTGGCGACCGCTCCGCCGGTCGAAGACGCCGCTCCCCGGCCGGCGCCGATCCTCGCTCCGGCGCGGCGCGCGGGACTGCCGCCTCTGGACTGCCGCTACGCCCAATCCCTGTCCCAGCAGATCGTCTGCGACGATCCCGGCCTGGTGGCGGCGCACCAGCGGATGAACCGCGCCTACGCCGCGGCGCTGGCCGCCGGCGTTCCGGAGGACGAGCTTCGATCCGAACAGGACGATTGGCTAAGACAGCGGGAAGGCGCCGGCCGGCGTTCGAAGCAGGCTGTCGAAAATGCCTATCACCAACGGATCGGCGAACTCGAAGCCCTGGCGGACCCCGGCCCGCCATAGGGCGTCAGACGGTCCCGCGGCTCGCGACCGGCCGCTCGAGCGCCGGCTCCTCCAGCACATCGATGAAATAGTTCAGCGGCGCCTCGAGGCACCGCGAAAGCTGGACCAGCATCGGCACGGAAAGGGTGGTGTGCCCGGTCTCGTACTTGTGGATCTGCTGAAGGCTGACGCTGCAGCGTTTCGAAACCTGCGCCAGGGAGAGTCCAAGTTCGCGCCGGCGCTCGGCGAGCCGCTTTCCTATCGCCAGATTGATCTCTTCGGGGGTCACGCGGGCTGTTCCAAACTGGGGCTGAAAGGCGACTGCCAGCAAGCCGTGCGCCAATCCGTCCGGCTCAGTAGCGGCCGTTACCTGACCCGCAGGTGAACCGCGTTTCTCATCCAGGTTGAAACCAGGGCGTGTATCGGAACGGGAATTTGAGTGGCCTGTTAGCGAAGGTGTCGGGTTCGCTCCGTCCCTCGATCACCCGGCAGGGAACCCCTGGGCTTGCGTGAAACCAAGCTGGGGGTTCTTTGCGGAGGGGCCCGGCCAGCGCTTTGGGGCGCCAGGCATCGCCGGCAATTTCGCACCCTGGTTGAAAGCCTGGAACTGCCCCCTGGACTGCGGGTTCTCACGCGGCGACCGTCGGCTGACGAACAGCCGTTGCAGATCGGGAACCCAGATGAAGCTCAGTATGATTTCCGCGCTGGCGTGCGCGAGCACTCTCGGTCTGGCCGCCGGCGCAGCGCAGGCCGCCGTGACCTTCGTGGGGTACCAGACGGCGCTGAACCCCGGCGAGAGCCTGGTCACCAGCTTTGAAGGCGGCCCCACGCTGGGCGGGGCGGCTTTCGGCCGGCCCGGCTACAGCCTCGGCGGCAGCGCGGTTCTCTTCACCGGCTCGACTGGCTTCAGTGCGGCTCCCGCGACCAGCGCCACCACGCGGGACGCCACGCAATACCTCAGCGTGCAGGCCGGTCAAACCGCCACCCTGGACACCCCGCTCCTGGATTCGATCAGCTTCTATGTCGGCTCCCTGGACGGCTACAACAGCTTCACCTTCAAACTTGCCGACGGATCCACACAGGTCGTGACCGGGAGCGTGCTCGACGCCTTGCCCGGCCTGGACGCCAACGGCAACCAGACCGCATTCACCACCAACGGCCGGCTGACCTTCAGCTTCGGGAGCGCCATCGACGGCGTCACCCTCGCCTCGGGCGGCAATTCCCTGGAGGTCAGCGACGTTGGCGCGGTCGATGCGGTCGGCGTCGTTCCGGAGGCGGCGACCTGGGCCCTGATGATCCTGGGCTTCGGCGGGGTCGGCGGGCTGATGCGCCGCCGCCGCGCGGCGGGCGGGGCGATGAATTCGTCCTGGACGTAGGCCGTTCGCGCGCCCACTGGCCGAACCCCGGCCTCGACCCGGGGCCACCGCATTCACACATCGGCCGTCTCTCCCTGAGGGAGAAGAAAATTCGGCCATCTCGACGATGCTTGAACCCGGCAGCCTCCCGGCGCGGGGGAAGACAGGAGGGCGTCTTTCGCGATGGAGCTGAGCTCACGCCGCCCGTATGGAGTGGTGGCTGGGGGCGGGATCGAACCGCCGACCTGTGGGTTATGAATCCACCGCTCTAACCATCTGAGCTACCCAGCCGCACGCCTCGATCCGGCCCGCCCGACGGCGGCCTTGCGAGCGAGGCGCGGTTTATAGGGTTTCGATTTCCCCGCTTCAAGCGGGTTGCTGGCGGTCGCGGGCCTCGACAGCGCCTCGTGGCGTCCGCGACGGCTTCCTCCTCCGGCGTGATGTCGGTGAACCGCTTGACGATCACGGTCATGCCGCCCGGTCCAGATCGGCCTCCGCTCGCTCGGCGACCGCGGTATCCCCCAATATCCCGCCGCTTCGCCGGGGACCTAGGTCGCGCCGCTAGCGGGGCCGCAGGAGGTCCGACCAGCGCCAGGCGCCGGAGCCCACGACCACGCGGCCGGCGCCCGGGCGGTCGTTCAGGGAGAACAGCACCAGGCCATGCACCGGCTCGGCGCGGCACGCCTCCGGGGCGAAGGCGATTTCCCACATGATCGCCTCGCGCACGGCAGCCAGGCCATTGCCTTCCTGGCCGCGGCTGCGGACCCAGTCACCGTTC
>JBIOED010000039.1:0-23441 GCA_044445675.1 Caulobacterales bacterium
GCGACGGTGCTGCGCGCGCTGGGCCCGAAGCCCTGGAAGGTCGCCTATGTGCAGCCCTCGCGCCGCCCCGCTGACGGGCGCTACGGCGAAAACCCCAACCGGCTGCGCCAGCACCACCAGTACCAGGTGGTCCTGAAGCCCAATCCGCCGAACCTGCAGGATCTCTACCTGGGCTCGCTGGAGGCGATCGGCATCGATCCGCGTGTCCACGACATCCGCTTCGTCGAGGACGATTGGGAAAACCCCACGGTCGGCGCCTGGGGCCTCGGCTGGGAGGTCTGGTGCGACGGCATGGAGATCACCCAGTACACCTACTTCCAGCAGGTCGGCGGCCTCGACGTGTTCCCGGTGGCCGGCGAGCTGACCATCGGCCTGGAGCGGCTCAGCCTCTATCTGCAGAACGTCGATAGCGTCTACGACCTGCGCTACAACGACGAGTTCACCTACGGCGAGGTGTTCCTGGCCAACGAGCAGCAGTTCTCGGCCTTCGAGCTGGAGGTCGCCGACGTGGAGGTCTTCAAGCGCCAGTTCGAGGACATGGAGCGCCAGGCGCCGCGACTCCTGGACGCGCGCGGGCGCCAGGGCGAACGGCTGGTCCTGCCGGCCTACGACCATGTGCTGAAGGCCAGCCACCTCTTCAATGTGATGGACGCGCGCGGCGCCATCGCCGTCGCCGAACGCCAGAGCTACATCGGCCGCATCCGCGACCTCTGCAAACAGTGCGCCGAGGTCTATGTGGCCCAGCAGGGCGGCAACGCGTGATGTTGGTGCGAGCCGCGCCGATTCCCGCCGTGGTCGCGGCCGCAGTCCTGCCTGCGGGTTGCGGCCCAAGGGACAAACTCATCATGGTGAATGACCAGGACGCCAAGGTGAACGCGGCGATCGCGGAGGCGCGCGCGACTCTGCCGATGTTCTGGGAAAAATACGATGGCCAGGCTCCGGGGGTGACTCACTACGAGGTGAAAGCTCAAATGCCGACGCCGCATGGCGGGTTCGAACACATCTGGATCGACGTGGAGAGCCACAGCAAACTCGCCGTGCGCGGAACGCTGGCCAACGATCCGGTTGAACTCAAGGGCGTGAAATTCGGCTCCGTAGTGACCTTCGAGCCAGAGAAGATTTCTGACTGGCTGTACGAGAGGGACGGCAGGATTTACGGAGGCTACACGATACGAGCGCTGTCCGAGCGCATGACTCCCGAAGAACGCCGGCAAGCCGAGCGCCAACTGTCCTCCACCCCGCTCGAAGCCAGCGTCCACTGATGCCCCAACTCCTGCTCGAACTGTTCTCCGAAGAGATCCCGGCGCGCATGCAGGCGCAGGCGGCGCGGGATCTGGAGCGGATGGCGCGTGAGAAACTGGCCGCCGAGGGGCTGCTGCCGGAGGCGCTGACGGCGTTCGCGGGGCCGCGGCGCCTGACCCTGGTGGCCGAGGGGTTGGCCGCAGCCCAGCCCGAGCGGCGCGAGGAGCGCAAGGGTCCGCGCGTCGGCGCGCCCGACCAGGCTGTCGAGGGATTCCTTCGGTCCACGGGCCTGACCCGCGACCAGCTCACCGAGCGCGACGGCCTCTACTTCGCCCACCTGCATCGGGCGGGCCGGTCGACCGCGGAGATCTTGGCGGAGATGGTCGAGGCGATTGTGCGCAATTTCCCCTGGCCGAAGTCCATGGTCTCGGGCGTCTCCAAGCTGCGCTGGGTCAGGCCCCTGCAACGCATCCTCTGTGTCTTCGACGGCGAGGTCGTGCCGTTCACGATCGACGGGCATGTCAGCGGCGACCTGACGGAGGGCCACCGGTTCATGGGGACCGGCCAGCCCTTCCGCGTCCGCAATTTCGACGACTACGCCGACGGCCTGGCGAGGAATTTCGTCGTGCTGGACCCGGAGGAGCGCAAGGAGCGCATCCTGGACGCGGCGCGCACGCTCTGCTTCGCGCGCAACTTCGAGCTGGTCGAGGACGAAGGCCTGCTGGACGAGGTCGCGGGCCTCGCCGAATGGCCGACGCCGGTGATGGGCGACATGGACCCGGAGTTCCTCGACCTGCCGCCGGAGGTGATCCGCACCTCCATGCGGGTGCACCAGCGGTTCTTCGCGGTGCGCGATCCGCAGACAGGCTTCCTGGTTCCGCACTTCATCGCAGTCGCCAACATCGAGGCCACCGACGGCGGCAAGCTGATCGCCAGCGGCAACGCCCGGGTGCTCTCCGCCAGGCTCTCCGACGCCCGGTTCTTCTGGACCGAGGACCGCAAGGTCCGGCTGGAAGACCGCCTGGAGAAACTGAAGGGCGTCACCTTCCACGCTAAGCTCGGGACCATGTACGAGCGCGTCGAGCGGATCGTCGCCCTGGCCGGCGAACTGGCCCCCTATGTCCGCGACGACGAGGAGACCAAGGCCAAGGCCCAGCAGGCGGCGCTGCTGTGCAAGGCCGACCTCGGCACGGGCATGGTCGGCGAGTTCCCCGAGTTGCAGGGTGTCATGGGCGCCTACTACGGCGAAAAGGAAGGCCTGGAGCCGGAGGTCGTCGACGCGATCCGCTGGCACTATCGGCCGCAAGGCCCGCACGACGACGTGCCGGTGCAGGCCACGGCCGCCACCGTGGCGCTGGCCGACAAGCTGGATACCCTGGTGAGCTTCTTCGCGATCGACGAGAAGCCGACCGGCAGCCGCGATCCCTACGCCCTGCGCCGCGCGGCGCTGGGGGTGATCCGTATTCTGCTGTCGACGCGGACGAGGTTGCCGCTCCGGCAGTTCGCCTCGGTCGACCTCGTCGCGTTCTTCGCCGATCGCCTGAAAGTCCTGCTGCGCGAGCAGGGCCAGCGGCACGACCTGGTGGACGCGGTGTTCGCGCTCGGCGACGACGACATCGTGCGCATCGTCGCCAAGGTGAATGCGCTGGAAGGTTTCCTCGGGACCGAGGACGGCAAGAACCTGCTCGCCGGCTATAAGCGGGCGGTGAACATCCTCAAGGCCGAGGCGAAGAAGAGCCCGCTGCCGACGGGGGAACCGAACGCCTCCGCGCCGGGCGAGGAGGGGGCCCTGACCAACGCGGTTGGCCATATGGAGGTCGAGGTCGGCAAGGCGCTGGCCAAGGAAGACTACGAGGCCGCCATGCAGGCGCTGGCGGCGCTGCGCGAGCCGGTGGACGCCTTCTTTGACAAGGTCTTAGTGAACTCCGATGTAGCTGCGGAACGCGAGAACAGGTTGCGACTTCTGGTGAAGGTCCGCGACGCCATGGGGCGCGTGGCGGATTTCGGCCAGGTCACCGGCTAAGGCTCCCCGCTGTCGCGGGGATGAGCGGAAAGAGGATATCGATGACGTCCGACGCGATGGTGAAGACGCGCTGGGTCTACGCCTTTGGCGGCGGCCGCGCTGACGGCGACGCGTCGATGAAGAACCTCCTGGGCGGCAAGGGCGCCAATCTCGCGGAGATGTCGTCGCTGGGCCTGCCGGTGCCGCCCGGCTTCACCCTCACCACCGAGGCCTGCGTCCACTACTACGCCAACGACAAGCAGTACCCTGCCCACCTGCAGGACGAAGTGGCCGCCGCCCTCAAGGTGGTCGAGCAGCTGACCGGCAAGGCGTTCGGCGACGCGGCCAATCCGCTGCTGGTCTCCGTGCGCTCGGGCGCGCGCGCCTCCATGCCGGGGATGATGGACACGGTGCTGAACCTCGGCCTCAACGACCGGACGGTGGAGGGCCTGGCGAAGCTCGCCGGGGACCGCCGCTTTGCCTTCGATTCCTATCGCCGCTTCATCCAGATGTACTCCAATGTGGTCCTCGACCTGGATCATCACATGTTCGAGGAAATCCTTGACGAACATAAGGAAAGACTCGACGTCACCATCGATACCGCGCTTTCCGCCGAGGACTGGGAAGCGGTGGTCGGCGACTACAAGAAGGCCGTCGAGGGCGAACTCGGCCATCCCTTCCCGCAGGACCCGCAGGCCCAGCTCTGGGGCGCGGTGGGCGCGGTGTTCGCCAGCTGGATGAACGACCGGGCGAAGTTCTACCGCCGCATGCACGACATCCCCGAGAGCTGGGGCACGGCGGTCAACGTCCAGTCGATGGTGTTCGGCAACATGGGCGAGACCTCGGCCACCGGGGTGGCTTTCACCCGCAACCCGTCGACGGGCGAGAACCGGCTCTATGGCGAATTCCTGATCAACGCCCAGGGCGAAGACGTGGTCGCCGGCATCCGCACGCCGCAGACCCTGACCAAGGTCGCGCGCGAGGAGATGGGCGAGAAGAACCCCTCCATGGAGGAGGCGCTGCCCGAGGTCTTCGTGCAGTTCAAGGCGGTCGTCGAAAAGCTCGAGACGCACTACCGCGACATGCAGGACATCGAGTTCACGGTCGAAAAAGGCCGGCTCTACATGCTGCAAACCCGCAACGGGAAGCGCACCGCGAAGGCCGCGCTGAAGGTCGCGGTGGACCTGGCGTCGGAAGGCTTGATCACCCGCGAGGAAGCGGTGATGCGGGTCGAGCCCGCCTCGCTCGACCAGCTGCTGCATCCGACCATCGATCCGGCGTCCAACCGCGAGGTCATCGCCACCGGCTTGCCGGCCTCGCCGGGCGCCGCCACCGGCAAGATCGTGTTCACGGCCGCGGAGGCGGAGATCCAGGGGGGATCGGCGGGCGCGGTGATCCTGATGCGCGAGGAGACCTCGCCGGAGGACATCCGCGGCATGGACGCCGCCCGCGGCATCGTTACGGCGCGCGGCGGCATGACCAGCCACGCCGCGGTGGTGGCGCGCGGCATGGGCCGGCCCTGCGTGTCCGGCGCCGGCGAGATCCACATCGACGCCAGGGCCGGGGTGATGCGCACCCGCGGGCGGACTTTCCGCGCCGGCGACGTGATCACCATCGACGGCTCCACCGGCGAGGTGCTGTCGGGCGTGGTCAAGATGATCGAGCCCGAGCTGTCCGGCGACTTCGCGACCCTGATGCAATGGGCCGATGGCGTGCGCCGGTTGAAGGTCCGCGCCAACGCCGAGACGGCGGTCGACGCCCGCACCGCCCGCCAGTTCGGGGCCGAGGGTATCGGCCTTTGCCGCACCGAGCACATGTTCTTCGACCCCGGCCGAATCGCCGCCGTTCGCGAGATGATCCTGGCCGACGACGAAGCCGGCCGACGTACGGCGCTGGCCAAGATCCTGCCGATGCAGCGGGCCGACTTCGTGGAGCTGTTCGGGATCATGGAGGGCCTGCCGGTCACCATCCGGCTGCTCGACCCGCCGCTGCACGAGTTCCTGCCGCACACCGCCGAGGACGTGGCCGCCGTCGCCGAGGCGACCGGGCTCGACGCGGAGAAGCTGCTGCGCCGCGCCCAGGAGCTGCACGAGGTCAACCCCATGCTGGGCCTGCGCGGCTGCCGGCTGGGCGTGAGCTTCCCGGAAATTTACGAGATGCAGGTCCGCGCGATCATCGAGGCGGCCTGCGAGGTCGCCGCGGCCGGCCATCCGGCGCCGATCCCGGAGATCATGCATCCGCTGGTCGCCAAGGGCGAGGAGATGAAGTTCCTGCGCGAGCTGACCGACCGCGTCGCGCGCCAGGTGATCGCCGAGCAGGGCCGCCAGATCCAATACGCCGTCGGCACCATGGTCGAACTGCCCCGCGCCGCGCTCCGCGCCGCCGACCTCGCGGAATATGCCGAGTTCTTCTCCTTCGGCACCAACGACCTGACCCAGACCACCTTCGGCATCAGCCGCGACGACTCGGGGCGCTTTCTGAACGCCTATATCGACAAGGGCATCTTCGAGCGGGACCCGTTCGTCTCCATCGACCAGGAGGGCGTCGGCGACCTGATCCGCATCGCCGCCGAACGCGGCCGCGCCGCGCGCCCTGACGTGAAGCTCGGCATTTGCGGCGAGCACGGCGGCGATCCGGCCTCCATCGCTTTCTGCGAAAGCGTCGGCCTGGACTACGTCAGCTGCTCAGCCTACCGCGTCCCGATCGCCCGCCTGGCCGCCGCCCAGGCCGCTATCGGCGAGCGCGGGAAGGCCCGATAGCCCCGCCGCCGGCGATCCAGCCGTCGATCTGCGGCAGGCGCCGCACCTGGATGTCGACGTTGTTGCGGATGCGGGAGATCGCCACCTGGACCTCGCCGCGGCCGTCCGGCGGGATGTTCTTTGCGGCATAGGCCGCAAGCTCGCGCGCCATCTTCGGATCGGTGGACGCTTCCGCGACCCGCGGGATGAAGGTCGAGCGGCCCAGCGTGTCGAGGTTACGGGTGATGGCCGCCAGGTTGGCCATGGCGAACCGCCAGGCGAGCCCTGGATGGGTCGCGGCGACCTCGCGCACCAGGGTCGGGGCGAGATTGGTCGGCGCCTCATCGGTGATCGACAGCGCCAGCACCTGGCTGGCCAGTGGCTCGGCGTCCACCGCGGCGAGGTCCACGTAGAGTTCGTTGCGCTCCAGCGGGTCGCGGGCGGCGCGGGCAAGCTGGCGCAGGGCGTCGAAGGTCGCCGGGTCGGCCGCGCGAGCGGCGCCCACCACCACCCAGCGCCGCTCGCCGGGCGCGAGCTTCGACAGGTCGTTGGCGGTGGCGAGGAACCGCCGCCGCGCCTCGGCCCCCACCCTCGGATCGCCGATCTGGCTGAGCGCCAGCAGCAGGGTTTCGCGCAGCACCGCATCGGTGGAGGGCTCGCCGGCGCGGGCGTCGAAGCTGACCCTCGCCAGCTCCGGCGCCAGGGTGCGCGACGCCCAGGCGCGGAACGCCAGCCGCCTTGGGCCGGCGGGATAGTAGCCGTCGATCCCCGCCAGGGTGCGGGCCTGCTCGCGCCACACCAGAGCGTCGGCCTCGGCGGGAAGGGCGGCGGTCAGGCGAAGGTAGTTGGCGAGCGGCGTCTCGCCGGCCATGCCCAGCGCCAGGCTGTCGTTCAGCAGGCCCAGCTGGTCGGCCGCCGGGAAGCGGCCGAAGTTCTCCACCAGCGGGGCGAACGAAGGTCGGTCGTAGGCCACGCGGAAGTAGCCGCCCTGGCCGGCGTTGACGACCACGGCCGCCTCGGCGGCCTGCGGCGAGGTGCGCGAGATCAGTCGTTCCTCGACCGGCCCGCCGGCCGCCGGCCGCAACTGCACCGGGGCGCGCCAGGAGAGGATCGAGGCGGCCTCGGCGTCGATGTCCGCCTGACTCTGCGCCACCGTCACGCCCTGGAACTTGGTGTCGTCCGCCAGGCGGGCCTCGGTGAGGTTCGTGCCGGCGGGCGTCGAGGCCACGTGGATCAGCGGCACCCCGGGCTGGGTGGTGAAGTCGCGCGCCACCGCCGACACCGGCTTGCCCGCCGCCCGGTCGACCGCGCGCCAGAGGTCGTCGCTGGTGGCGGCGCCATAGGCGTGCTCGGCCAGATAGGCGCGCACGCCGTCGCGCCAGGCGTCGGCCCCGGCGTAGGCCTCCAGCATGCGGATGACCGCCGCCCCCTTCTTGTAGGTGATGTCGTCGAAGGCCTGCTCGGCCTGGGCGACCGAGGCCACGCGCTGCACGACCGCATGAGACCCGGCGCGCGCGTCCAGGTTCATGGCCTCGTCCTTGTCGCTCAGCGCGGCGAGCAGGGGGCGCCATTCCGGATGGAAGTGGTCGGTGGCCTTGGTGGCCATCCAACTCGCGAAGCCCTCGTTGAGCCACAGGTCGTCCCACCAGGCCATAGTGACCAGGTCGCCGGACCACAGGTGCGCCATCTCGTGGGCGATGACGCGATAGACGTCCTGCTGGTCGCCCGCGCTGGACAGCCTGGGATCGACGATGACGTTGGTCTGGCTGAACAGGATCGCGCCCCAGTTCTCCATCGAGCCGGAGACGTCGCCAGGCGCGGCCACCAGGTCGAGCTTGGGCAGCGGGTACTTCCGGCCGAAATAGTCGTTGTAGTAGCGCAGCAGCTGTTCGGCGCTCTCCAGGGCGTAGCGCGCCTGGCCGGCCTGGCCCCTGCGTACGACCACGCTGACCGTCGTCCCGTCCACATCCCGGCTGACCCGTTCCAGGTCGCCCAGCCCGAAGAACAGCAGATAGCTGCTCATCTTCGGCGTTGGCGCGAACGTCACGCGCTCCAGGTCGCCCGGCAGCGGCGCGCTGGCGGCCTGCGGCATGTTGGAGATCGCCAGCTGGCCCTTGGGAACGACGGCCGAGACGGTGAACACCGCCTTCTTTGCGGGCTCGTCGAACACCGGCAGGAAGCGACGCGCGTCGGCCGGCTCGAACTGCGTGGCCAGCATCCGGCCGCCGGCGTAGTCCACATGGAAGAAGCCGGTGGCGCTGTCGGCGATCTTGCCGGTGTAGTCGATGGCCAGCAGGTGACGGCCGGGCGAGATGGTCTTGCCGGTCGTGAAAGCCGCGGTCTGCGCCTTGGGGTCGAGGGTCGCCGTGGCCGCAACGCCGTCGACCGTGGCGGTTCCGATGGCCAGGTTCAGCGCGTTCAGCACCAGGCGACCGACGCGCCGGTCGACATCCAGCGTCACCGCCACGTGGCCGGAGAAGGTCAGCTTGCCGGCGTCCGGGGTGACCGAAAGGTCATAGGCGACCGGCTCGACGCCGGCCGGCAGTTGGGTCGGGGTCTGGGCGGCGGCCGCCGCCGACGCTACGGCCAGGGCGCTCAGGAGTACGAGCAGCGGGCCGAACCGGCTCACCACGTCCAACCCCCGGGCCGACTTGCGGCGTTCGGACGAAGTGCCGGCGAACATCTTCATGGCCACGACTCCCTTGCCGTCAGCCTAGCGTGCTTTCGGGCCTGACAAGCTTGGCAATCTCTGGCCTCTTCACGGCAAGGGAAAACAGGGGGAGGCCGCCATGGCCCAGGGATTCGATCCGGCCGCAGCGACTGCGGCCTATCTGGCGACTTTGCCGCCGGAGGCGCACGCCAAGGCGACGGCCTATACGCAGGGCGGTCACTGGCTGCTGCTGTGGGGGACTCTGGCCGGCATCCTGGTCTCCTGGATCGTGATCCAGACGGGCGTCCTGGTGCGCGTCCGCTCCGGCGTGGAACGCCAGCGACCGCATCCATGGCTCGCGGTGATCGCCGTGGTCGTCATCGACATGGTTCTCGAGAGCCTCCTGATGGTTCCCTGGGACGCCTACGCCCGGTGGTGGCGCGAGAAGGGCTATGGCCTGACCAGCCAGGCCTTCGGCGGCTGGCTGGGCCAGCACGGCCTGGGCCTGGTCATCGGGGTCGTCGAGTACGCGATCCTGTTCTCGGTGCTCTATGGGCTCATCCGGCGGTTCCGGAGAACCTGGTGGCTGTGGGGCGGCATCGGCGTGGCGGTCGGCTTCGTCGCCATGCTCATGCTGCAGCCGGTGGTGATCGAGCCGCTGTTCAACAGCTACAAGCCCGCCCCGCCCGGGGCGATGCGCGACGAGATCGTGGCCATGGCCAAGCAGGTGGGCGTGCCCTCCGACAAGATCGTGGTCTACGACGGCTCCAAGCAATCCAACCGCTACACGGCCAATGTCGCCGGCGTGGGAAGCACCGCGCGGGTGGCGATGAGCGACGTGATGTTCAAGCAGGGCGCCGACCTCGCCGAGGTGCGCGGAGTCGTGGGCCACGAGATGGGCCACTATGTGCGCGGGCACATCTGGCTGCTCGGGGCCGAATTCGGGCTCTTCGCCATGGCCGGGTTCTTCCTGGTCGACCGGCTGTTCCCCTTCGCGGCGGGCCTTCTGGGGGCGAAAGGCGTCACGGGGCTTGCCGACCCGGCGGGCCTGCCGGTCGCCAGCGTGGTGTTCGCGGTGCTGGCGTTGCTCGCCACGCCGCTGGTGAACACCGCGACCCGCTGGGACGAGGCCGATGCGGACCGTTTCTCGCTGGAGCACTTCAACGAGCCGGACGGGCTCGCCAAGGCCCTGGTGAAGACCATCGAGTACCGCGCCGCGACGCCGTCGAGGCTGGAGGAGTTCGTCTTCTACGACCATCCCGCGGTCGGGACCCGCGTGCGCCGGGCGATGGACTGGAAGGCGACGCATCCGCCCACGCCCACGCCCTCGGCCGCGCGACCGCCAGCCGAGCCTAACGCTTCCTGACGAACACCGTGCCGGCCGAGTAGCCGGCGCCGAAGGAGCAGATCAGGCCGGTCTCGCCCCTGGCGAAGTCCTCGTTGGCGCGGTGGAAGGCGATGATCGAGCCGGCCGAGGAGGTGTTGGCGAACTCGTCGAGGATGATCACGTTCTCGCCCGGCGCCGGCTCGCGGCCCAGCACGCGCTTGCCGATCATCTCGTTCATGTTGATGTTGGCCTGGTGGAGCCAAAGGCGCTTTAGTCCCGACGGGTCGACGCCGATATCCCGGGCGTGCTCGACGATCATCTCGGAGACCATCGGCACCACCTCGCGGAACACCTTGCGGCCCTCCTGCACGAACAGCTTGTCGGCGGCGCCCCGGCCCTGCGGCGCCGCGCGGTTCAGGAAGCCGAAGTTGTTGCGGATGTTGTTGGAGAATTGGGTCTTCAGCCGCGTGCCGAGAATATCCCAGCCGCCGGCGCCCCGATCCGCGGCCTCGACGATCACGGCGGTCGCCACGTCGCCGAAGATGAAGTGGCTGTCGCGGTCGCGGAAGTTGAGGTGGCCCGAGCAGATCTCCGGATTGACCATCAGCACCGCGCGCGCCGAGCCCGACGCCACGAAATCGGCGGCGGTCTTGATGCCGAAGGTCGCCGAGGAGCAGGCGACGTTCATATCGAAAGCGAACCCGCCGATGCCCAGCGCCTGCTGCACCTCGATGGCCATGGCCGGGTAGGCCCGTTGCATGTTCGAGGCTGCGCAGATCACCGCGTCGATCTCCGAGGCCGGCTTGCCCCAGCGTTCGATGGCCTGCCGGGCCGCCGCGACGGCCATTTCGGCCAGCACGGAGATCTCGTCGTTGGACCGTTCGGGGATGTTCGGCCGCATCACCTCGGGGTCGATCAGGCCCGACTTGTCGACCACATAGCGCGACTTGATCCCCGAGGCCTTTTCGATGAACTCGACCGAGGAAGGCGTCAGGGCGGCGATCTCGCCGGCGGCGATCGCCTTGGCGTTGGTCTCGTTGTGGCGCGCCACATAGGCGTTGAAGGTCGCCACCAGTTCGGCGTTCGAGAGGCTCTGCGGCGGTGTGTAGAGGCCGGTGGCGGCGATCACGGCTGCGGTCAAGGGGTGGCTCCGGAAACGAAGGCGGAGTGATAGCACGCCCCGCCCGCCTGTCGCCCACGGCGGCCAGTCGCCCGTGGCCAGCGAGCCACATACGGCGTTCGCCATATCAATAAGGCCGAACCGACAACCGCCGGCCGCGTTTGCAGCCGACCCCACGAGGGTTGGCTGTTCGCGTAGACTAAGGACGAAATCGAATGAAAGCTTTGCTTATCGCCGCCTCGGCCGCGGCTGTCGCCGCGCTCGCGCCGGCCGCCGCTTCGGCGCAGATCGCCTATCCGACGTTCTACGGAACCCTCGGCTACGACGACACGTCGCTGGATCACGTCGACCTGGGCGCAATTCAAGGGCGGCTTGGCGCGCGCTTCGGCCGGTATTTCGGTGTGGAGGGCGAGGTCGCCGGCGGCGTGAAGAGCGACAAGGTCAACGTCAACGGTACCGAGGTAAAGGTGAAGCTGGATCACCAGGAGGCGATCTACGGCATCGGTTTCCTGCCGTTGTCACCCAACTTCGACCTGCTGGCGCGGATCGGTTATGGCCACACCGAAGGGTCCGGCTCCGTGCAGGGCGTCTCGGCCTCCGCGCACGGCGACTCCTGGAACTACGGGGTCGGCGGCCAATACAGCTTCGACGGGGTAAACGGCGTGCGCGCCGACTATACCCGCGAGAGTTTCCGCGGCAGCGGCTCCGGTGACGCCAACGTCTGGTCGGTCGCCTACGTCCGCAAGTTCTAGCCCACGACGCCTTCAGCCAAGAGACGCCGATAGCGTCGGAAAGCCCTCCCGCCTCGGGAGGGCTTTTTCTTGACCCCAAGGGCCGCGCCGCGCAGCTTCGCAGGTCGGAGGACCCCTTGGATCCAGCCTATCTCGTTCAACTGGCCGTCTCGGCCGCGGCCGTCGCGCTGATGGTGGCCCTGGCGGCCTGGGCCACGCACGGCCGTGGCGCGGCGCCGCTGGACGAGGCGACGGCGCGGCGGTGGCTGGCCGACGAGTTCCCCGGCTGCCCGGTCGAAGCCCTCTGGGTCGCGACGGACGGCAAGGCCGCGCTCGCCAAGTCTGGCGACCAGGCTTTCGTGCTCAGCCGCATCGGCGATGGCTATGCGGCTCGCCGGATCGCCTGGGCCCAGGCGCTGGCGGCGAGCGTCCGGGACGGGCGCGTTCGCATCCGGCTTGGCGACCCGGCCGCACCGCGGGCGCTGATCGTGCTGGCCGCCTGGCCGCCGAAGGAGTTCGCCGCGTGAAGGCCCTCGATCCGGTCACGCTGGCCACGCCGTTCTTCATCCTCAGCGTGATCCTGGAGATCGTGCTGGCCCGGTTCGGCAAGCTCAAGGCCCACTACGAGACCCGGGACACCGCCGTCTCCCTGGGCATGGGCCTGGTCTCGACGCTCTCCAGCCTGCCGGTCGCCGGGATCAGCTTCGCGGCCGCCATCTGGGCCTACCATCACCGCCTGTTCACGATCCCGATGACGGCGGTCTGGGCCTGGGGACTGGTGTTTCTGCTGGAGGACCTGACCTACTACGGGTTCCACCGCCTGAGCCACGAGCGGCGCTTCTGGTGGGCGGCGCACGTCAACCACCATTCGTCGCAGCACTACAACCTCTCGACGGCGCTGCGGCAGACCTGGACCGGCGGCGTGGCCGGCACCTGGATATTGTGGCTGCCCCTGTCGCTGATTGGATTCCCACCGGCCATGGTGGCGATCCAGAAGGGGGTCAGCCTGGTCTACCAATACTGGATCCACACCGAGGCGATCCGCCGCCTGCCGCGCTGGTTCGAAGCGGTGTTCAACACGCCCTCGCACCACCGGGTGCACCACGCCCGCAACCCGCGCTACCTGGACCGCAACTACGCCGGCATCCTGATCGTCTGGGACCGGATGTTCGGAACCTTCCAGCCGGAGCTGGACGAGGAGGCCTGCCGATACGGGCTGGTGCACAACCTGGGCACTTTCAACATTGTGCGCGTGGCGTTCCACGAATGGATCGGCATGGGCGAGGACATCGTGCGCCAGCCGCGCCACGTCCTCGGCTGGCTGTTCGGACCGCCGGGCTGGAGCCCCGACGGATCGCGCGACACCAGCGCCAGGCTGAAGGCCGAATGGGAAGCCCGGCAGGCGGCCCCGACGATCGAGCGCGAGGCGGCCTGACTACTCCCGCAGCAACGGCAGGCTGAGCCCGGACACTGGCCGCGCACCCAGGATCTCGCGCCGGAAGCGGTAGAGCTCGGCGGGGCGACCGCCAGTGTCGGCGTCCATGCGTCCCAGACCTTCGACCAGGTCGGCGCGCTCCAGGGCGCGGCGGAAGTTCTGTTTGTGCAGGGGGACGCCGGCGATGGCCTCGACGGCGCGTTGCAACGCCGACAGGGTGAAGGCCTCGGGCATCAGCTCGAAGACCACGGGGCGGTATTTCAACTTGCCGCGCAGGCGGCTGACGGCGGTGGCCAGGATGCGGCGGTGGTCGGACAGCATGGGCTCGCCCAGCGCCGCCGCCAGGGGCGCGGGGAGGGCGGTGGCGGCCTCGCTGCGATCGCGGGCGGCTTCGCGCGCCAGGCCGGCCTCGTAGAGCAACTCGTAGCGCTCCAGCACCCGTTCCTCGTTCCACGGCGCGCCGTCCAGGGCGAACAGCAGGCGCGCGCGGCCCAGGCGCTGCGCATCGCCCTCGGCCCAACGGCGCAGGGCGTCCTCGATCAGCGGCAGGGCGGCGGGACGGCCCTCGCGCCAGTCCTCGTACGGGAAGAAGCGGCTCCAGGGTCGCCACTCGGAGCCCGGCGCATGGGTGTCCACCGCCGCCGTGGCCAGCGCCAGGTAGCCGACCGAGATCACCCGGGCCTGGCCTGCCGGATCGCCGTCGAGTCCGCCGCCCAGGGATCCCATGTCGGCCAGCGGCGCGTCGCGCCCCTTGTCGCCGAAGGTGTAGAGCTGCTCGACATAGCCTAGGGTGAACCGCGTCTGCGCGGTCACGAAGGCTCGCATCGCCAATTCGAACGTGCGGTGGCCGAGGGGATCGAACGGCCCGAACGGCAGGCCCTCGGCGCTGGCGCCCCGCGGGCGCACGGTCAGGACGACCGCGTCGTCCTCCTGGATGGCCACCACCACCGCCGAGAGGCCGATCACCACAGCGCTGTCCGAGGCGACGCTCATTCGGTGTCGAAGGCCGCGTCCACCGGCGCATAGCCGGCGGATTCCGAGAGCAGGTGAAAGCGTTCGATATATCGCATCTGCGCCACGGCCGGCGGCTGGGGATCGATGGTCAGCACGTAGCCGGTCGGCGGGGCGTCAAAGAAGGCCAGCGACTCGGCGTGGCTGAATCCCGCCAGCTGGGTCGCCTCAAAGAAGGCGCAGGCGCGGTCGGCCTGCTTGATCAGCGCCCTGATCGGAGCCGGTGTCCTGGCCGGCAGTCCGAACCGCGTGTGGATGGCGTTTTCCAGCCGCTCCTCGAAATCCTTGTAGTTCACCCCCAGCGCCGCCTTGAAGGGCGAGATCATGTCGCCGATCACATACTCCGAGGCGTCGTGCAGCAGGGCGGCGAGGCGCCAGCGCGGCTCCACGCCGGGCTGGATGTGGGCGACGATCTCCTCCACCACCACCGAGTGCTGGGCCACCGAAAAGGCGTGCTCGCCGATCGTCTGGCCGTTCCAGCGCGCCACGCGGGCCAGGCCATGGGCGATATCCTCGATCTCGATGTCCATGGGCGAAGGGTCGAGCAGGTCCAGCCGGCGTCCCGACAGCATGCGCTGCCAGGCGCGGGGTTCCGATGCCGACCGACGCAGCCCTTTCCTCACGAAAGCATTCCCTCCACAGTCAAGCCGGCCACGGGTAGCGTCGTGACTGACCCATGCCCTGGCAAATATCAATGCAAGCATAGGCGCGCGGCCATTGAAGATCACGCTGAAGGAGCCGAACCGATGAGCTGGGCCCGGATCATGGCGCCTCTGTCGGGCGGCCAGGGGGACGCCGCGGCGGTCGCGGCCGCGGTCATGCTGGCCGAACCCTTCCAGGCCGAGATGGTCGGGGTCTACACCCCCGCCGACGTGGCCGACGTCATGCCCTGGATGGGCGAGGGGTTCCTGGGCGGGGTGCAGACCACGGCGCTGGAATCGCTGAAGGAGGCGGCCCAGGCCGGCGAGAAGAGCGCCCGGGCGGCGATGGAGACGTCGCGCTACGCCAAGAGCCGCTTCATCTCGCTGCAGACGCCGGTGTGGGCGGGGCTTTCGGCGGAAAGCCGGCTCTCCGACGTGGTGGTCTTCGCCTCCGATCCGGCGCGCGGACGAGGGCCTCTGGCCGAGGCGTTCCAGCAGATGCTGGCCGACGAGCAGCGCCCTGTGCTGATCGCTCGCGAGGGCCTGAAGGTCGGCGGCGCGATGGCGGTGGCCTGGGACGGCGGAAAGGAGGCCAGCCGCGCCGCCCGCCTGGCCCTGCCGCTGCTGGAAAAGGCCGCCAAGGTGGTGATCCTGGCCGCGCCCAAGGCCAGCTCGCGCAGCTTCGACGCCGAGCGGCTGCGATCCTACTACGCGGCGCGCGGGGTTCGGGCCGAGGTCGACATGCTGCCGGACTCCGGAGACGCCGCCCCCTTGCTGCTCCATGCGGCCGAACGCGCCGGCGCGGACATCCTGGTGGCGGGCGCCTTCGGCCATCCGCGCCTGCAGGAGTTCATCTTCGGCGGCACTACGCGTACGTTGTTGAACTCAGACGCGCCTTCGCTGTTCTTGTCTCACTAGCTTTTCCCAAAGGACGTCCAATGACCCTGTCGCGTATCGTCATGCGGCTTGCCCGCAACCCCGGCACCGAATTCGCCGGAGGCGATGACCACCGTGGTTACGCCTTGACCGCGCCGCTGACCGACGATGGCCACCTGGACGCGACGGCCTATGGCAAGTCGCGCGACGCCTGCACCGTGCGCCGCTTCACCCCCGACGAGGACCCCAGCGACGGGCGTCTGGCGCGCAAGGGCCAGCGCTGGTTCTTCGACTATGACGAGGACGACGTCGGCGAGGACGAACCGCTCTACCGGCTGGGCGAGCACCGCTTCGCGGTCGGCGAATACGTCACCGTCACCGACGAGGACGGCCGCCCGCTGACTTACAAGGTGGTCGAGGTGCAGCCCGCGGCCTAGGCGGTCCGCTCAGTTGGATTTCAAGGGCTTGATCGCGGACCATTCGCGCAATTGCTCCTGGTCTTCGCGACGGCGTTCCGCAAACGCCTCGCGGCTGGCGCAGATCTTCTTCGGGAACAGGCTGCCCAGCACCGGCTCGGTGTGGCAGACGACTTCCTTGGCGGCTGCGTCAGGGGCCCTCTTGCGCTCGACCGTCACCGGGGCGACCACGTTCGGCGTCCCGGACGCGGTCCTGGCCGCCGGGGCTTGAGCGGCTGACGGCGCCGCCTGAGCGAAAAGGGCTCCGGCGACGAGCACGGCGCCGATCATGACCTAGCCTCCGCGGAATTCGCGAAAAGCTTAGCGCAAAGTATGACCTTGTCATCTGTCGTCTGGGAGGGTCGCTGTCCGGCTCAGACGCCGCCGTTCCTTCGCACCAGCCGCTTCACGTCCTCCGAGGCGCCGTTGTGGCGCATTTCCCGAGCCTTGAAGACCGCCACGGTGATCGGGCCAGCCTTGGGGCCGGCGGCCTCGTAGCCCACCGCCCGCCAACCATCCTTGAGGTCGTCGCGGGCGAGCAGGAAAGTCGACATGAAGCCGTTGCGCTCGCGCGACAGCGCCTGGCCGCGCAGCCGCACGTCGTGCGAGGTGCGGATCGTCGCACCGTTGTCGCCGCCGTCGATATGCACCCCGCCGATGTCGATGTTGGCCTTGTCGTCGTCGCCGTTGGCGTGGATGTGGATGCCGGGGAGGTCGATGTTGGCCTGGTCGCCGGAGCTGTCGTCGGCGTCGGCCTTTCCGCCATCCTCCTTGTCGGCCGAGTCCGTCCCGGTTGAAGCCTTCCCCCCGACCGCGCCGGCGGCGTCGGCGGCGGCCTGTTTCGCCGCCTTGGCCGCATCGGCTGCGGCGCCGGCGGAGACCTTCGCCGTGGCCGCCGCGGACGGCGCCTGGTCGGCCCCGGTGTCCTTCGCCGTCCCGATCTCGCCCTGCAGTTCCTGTTCGATCGGCTGCAGGGCGGCCTGATAGGCGCCGCTGGAGACAGGGATCAGCCGCAGGGACACCTGGTCCCCGTCGCTCGTGGTGTAGAGGCAGGTCTTCTTGTCCGGCGCGACGTTCGACAGCTTCAGGTCGCCCTGGTTCGACGGGCAGTCCAGCGCCACGCGGGCGGTGGGCGGCGTGGTCGGCGCGCAGGCCGCCAGGCCGGTCAGCGCGAGCCCGCAGGCGGAGATGAAGAGCAGCGACTTCATGAAAAGGTTCCCGTCCGTTCGCCTGCGAAACTGACCGGAGCCCCTTCAAAAGGCGAGTGAATTCGACGTAACGCCGGCTAGGGCGTTCTCTGCGCCTCTACGACTGGCCCGGCCGCGATCCGGCGCCCTCGCGCCGCGCCAGGAAGGCCAGACGCTCGAACAGGTGCACGTCCTGCTCGTTCTTGAGCAGCGCCCCGTGCAGCGGCGGGATCAGCTTGGTCGGATCCCTTTCCTTCAGCGCCTCGGCGTCGATATCCTCGACCATCAGGAGCTTCAGCCAGTCGAGCAGCTCCGAGGTCGAGGGCTTCTTCTTCAGCCCTGGCACCTTGCGCATGTCGTAGAAGATGCGCAGCGCCTCGGCGACCAGCTTCTGCTTGATGCCCGGATAGTGCACCTCGACGATCTCGTTCATCGTCTCGGCTTCGGGGAAGCGGATGTAGTGGAAGAAGCAGCGGCGCAGGAAGGCGTCCGGCAGCTCCTTTTCGTTGTTCGAGGTGATCAGCACGATCGGCCGGATCGCGGCCTTGATCGTCTCGTTGGTCTCGTAGACGTAGAATTCCATCCGATCGAGCTCCTGCAGGAGGTCGTTGGGGAATTCGATATCGGCCTTGTCGATCTCGTCGATCAGCAGCACGGGCCGCACGGGGCTTTCGAACGCCTCCCAGAGCTTGCCCTTCTTGATGTAGTTCTTGACGTCCTTGACCCCGATTTCACCGAGCTGGCTGTCGCGCAGGCGGGTGACGGCGTCATATTCATAGAGGCCCTGGTGCGCCTTGGTGGTCGACTTGATGTGCCAGGTGATCAGCGGCGCGCCGAGGGCGGCGGCGATCTCGTAGGCCAGGACCGTCTTGCCGGTGCCGGGCTCGCCCTTGATCAGCAGCGGGCGTTCGAGCGCGATCGCAGCATTGACCGCGACCTTCAGGTCCTCGGTGGCGATGTAGGCGTCGGTGCCTTCGAAACGCTGGCTCATTCACGCTCCCGGTGCGGGCCTTCCAGCCCGCGTTCGAACAGTTGTTTACCTGCCGCCAGCCTAAAGCCAGACGCGCGCCATGCAAGCGGCTTTGGGGCGCGACAGATTCGGCGCTACTCAGGGACTCCCACTAAAGGCGCCTCGGCTTTGAACCTCGCCATCCTCCAGGCTCGAATGACGTCCAGCCGGTTGCCCGGCAAGGTGATGGCGCCGGTGCTGGGCGAGCCGATGATCGGCCGGCAGGCGGAGCGGCTGCGACGCGCCAGGCGCATCGACAAGCTGATCGTGGCCACCAGCACCGATCCCAGCGACGATCCGTTGGCGACCTATTGCGAAAGCCTGGAGCTGACCGTGTTCCGCGGATCGTTGAACGACGTGCTGGAGCGCTACCGCGCGGCGCTCTCGGCTTATCCTGAGGCCACGGCGGTGGTGCGGTTGACCGCCGACTGCCCGCTCGCCGATCCAATCCTGATCGACCGGGTCATCGAGCATCATCACGCCACGGGCGCCGACTACACCTCCAACACCCTCGGGACCCGCACCTACCCGCAGGGGCTCGACACCGAAGTCATCCGGCCTGGCGCCCTGGTCGACGCCGCCGGACGCGCCAGCGATCCTTACGAACGCGAGCATGTCACGCCCTACATCTACCGACGGCCGGACACCTACCGGCTGGCCGGCGTGGCGCGGCGCGAGTCACTGGCGGCGCTGCGCTGGACGGTGGATTTTCCGGACGACCTCGCCTTCGTTCGCGACGTCTATGGCAAGCTCTATCCGGCCGATCCGGCGTTCGGCGCCGACGCCGTCGCGGCGCTGCCCGTGAACACCTCAAGGCCGCCGGCATGAGCGGCGCACCGCACGTCGTGCTGCGGCCCCTTCAGACGGACGACCGCGACCGGCTGCTGGCCTGGCGCAACCTGCCGGAGATCGCGCGCTGGATGTACAGCGACCACGCGATCACTGCGGAGGAGCACGCCCGGTGGTTCCAAGGCGCCTTGGGCGACGCGCGTCGGCGCTACTGGATCGTCGAGGCGGACGGCCGCCCCGTCGGTCTGGCCAACCTCTACGACCTCGCGCCTGAGCATGGGCGGACGTCGTGGGCCTATTACCTGGCCGACCCTTCGACTCGCGGGCAGGGGATCGGGGCGTTCGTGGAATACTGGGTGATCGAGCACGTGTTCGGCGACCTGGGCCTGAACAAGCTCTGGTGCGAGGTGCTGATCGGCAACGAGGCGGTCTGGCGGCTGCACGAGGGCTTCGGCTTCCGGCGCGAAGCCCTGCTCCGGGAGCATGTGCGCAAGGACGGCGCGCCCGCCGATGTGGTGGGGCTGGGGCTGCTGAAGTCCGACTGGGGGGCGGTGCGTGAGGCAAGCCGCACCCGCCTGGCGTCGCGCGGGTTCGATCTTCCGGCTTAGCGGTCCGGTTTGGCGCGGGTTACGCCGCCGCGGGTTTCCGAATAGCCCATGTCCTGCAGGTCGGCGTCCGAGAGGTCCCTGGCCTGGAAGTCGGTGACGTCGTCTTCACCGCCCTCGACGCTGCTGGCGTCGCCCACCTCGTCCAGCCCGTCGATGCTCCGGGCGGATACGCGGTCCTCGTTGTAGCCGTCTTCGGGGCCCTGGCCGTCGAGGTCGTCCTCGCGCTCCTCCGTGGCGGCGTGGAAATCGAGCTCGTTGTCCTCCTCGGTGTCGCCGTCTTCGAAGGCGTCTTCGTCGAACTCGTCGGAATCCAGCGCCAGGGCCTCATCCTCGTCGCGGTCGCCGGCGACCTGGGTCACGTCGAGCACATCCGGCAGTTCTTCGAAGGTGCGCATCTCGCCGACGCCTTCGCTGAGGTCATAGTTGGTCTCGTCGAGGGACTCGGCGCTGTCCTGCGGATCGGCGTCATCGAAGGCGTCGTTCGGATCGGGCATCGGAAGCTCCTCGGCGAGCCGCGCCGGCGCGGCGTGGCTGTTTGGGAGATCAACCCGGAAGCCCGGTCAGCGTTCCGCGGCGAAAGTCCCCAGAGCCTCGGCGACCTCGGCCATCACCGCCCCCCATTCTCCGAAGCCCGGCGGCAGGAAGACACGGGTCGCGGGATACCAGGGATAGGTGGTGGTCCCCAGCCGTGGCCAGGCGCCGGGGGTCGAGATCAGGAAATTCGGGACACCGCAGGCCGCGGCGAGATTCAGCGTGGCGTTGGAGAAGCCCACCACCAAATCCATGGCGCAGCAGAGCGCCGTGACGTCGTCCAGGTCCTGCTTCAGGTCAATGCCCGGCGGCGACCAGATCTCGACGCCAAATTCCCGCTTGGCTGTGGCCAGCTCCTCGTCGCAGTCGCCGTACTGCAGGTTCACGAAGGTCACGCCCGGTTGCGCCAGCACTGGCGCCCAGGCGGCGAAGGGCGAGAAGTAGCGGTGGCGGGCATCGCGGGTGATCGCGCTCTTCCAGAGCAGGCCGACCTTGGGCCCGGCAGGCGCCTTCTCCAGCACGTCGCGCCAGGACGCCACGCGTTGGGGATCAGCGATCAGAAAGCTGGGCCGGGGCGGAAAGGCGTCCACCGAGCGCCGGAATTCGCGCATCAGCGAGGCGACCGGGCTCCAAAGGTCGATCGTAGCGCCGTCGCCGATGAAGGGGACGAGGCGGTTCAGCCGGCCGTTGACGTCGTAAGTGGCGTGGGCGCCGACCGTGGCCAAAGGGAAGGAACGCTGGAAGAGCGGCACGAGCCGGCTCTCCACCGCCAGGGTGAGCTTGCCCTCAGGGCCGAGGCGTTCGATCAGATCCGGCAGGACATTGGCGAACAGAACCTCATCGCCCAGGCCCTGCTCGCAGACCGCCAGGAACGACTTGCCGGTCAGGTCCGCGCCGGGTTCCCAGCGCGGGCGGTCGATCGCGAACGCCGTGCGTCCGTTGAACTGGGGATGGATGCGTGACTCGTACTCGTCCCAGCCCTCGCCGACGCGTCCGACGCAATGCAGCATGCTGGAGCGGGCCAGGCGCATCATCTGGCGGTCGTCGCCGGCCCTCACGCCCTCGATGGCGGCGGCGTTTTCCACCAGGGCCGCCTCGATGTCGCCCTGCATGAGCAGGACGTTGGCGAGGTTGTGGCGCGCCTTGGGGAATTTCGGGTCGAGCCGCAGCGCCTCGGAGAAGAAAACCAGCGCGTTGGCGAAGTCGCCCTGGTCGGAAAGGATCGTCCCCATGGTGTTCCACAGCATGGGATTGTCCGGCGCCTTGAGGATCGCCGACCGCAGGGTCTCGATGGCCTCGTCGTGACGGCCCTGGTCGCGGATGGCGCAGACGAGGTTGTTGGCGGCCTCTGAGTCGTCGGGGTAGCGCGCCAGGAAGCGGCGGAACAGCTCCTCGGCCTGCGGCTTCATGCCCAGCCGCAGGGCCAGGCGCCCGAGGTCGCACGCGACCTCGCCTTGGTCCGGCAGGAGCTTCAAGGCGGCTTCATAGGCCCGGATGGAGTTGGCGAAGTCGCCGGCCCGCTCCAGCGCGATCCCCAGGAGGTACCAGCCGAGGCCGCTGTGCTCGTCCTGCTCGAGCGCCTTGACCGCCCAATCGTAGGCCGCCGCCGCATCCTCGGCGCGGATGGCGTCGATGGCGCGCTGCAGCATCGGGGCGATCGCCATAGCCTTGAGTTCAGCGACCGCGGCGTTCAGCTTGGCAAGGGCCGCAGCCGAGCCGGCCTCGCCGACGGCGTCGGAGGTCAGCGCGCGAGGTGTCGGCGCGGCGGTTTGCAGCGCCTGTGCGGACGTGGCGGTGGGCTGGGCCTGACGCGGCATGAGGGCGGAATCTCCGAGAGCGTGGCCCAACTCCTCGGTCAACATGGCTAACGGGAGCTTAAGGCGTCGGCGGAATGACCGGCCGCGTCGCGCAGCCGCCGCCTTTCCGTCCGGCAAGGGGCCGTTAACCCGCCGCGGCTTAACTCTAACGTGCGTTGGTCCGGGGAGAGGGCGACTATGGGCCATTCGAATCGCGTCGCCGATTCGTGCGCACCGAGATCAGGGGGCCGGGCTTGCCGCTAAAACTGTCGCTGAAGCCGGGCGAGAAATTCGTCCTCAACGGGGCCGTCGTCCAGAATGGCGACCGCCGTGGCGTCCTCGTCCTGCAGAACAAGGCCTCCGTCCTACGCGAGAAGGACATCATGCAGGAGGACGAGGTGAACACGCCGACGCGGCGCATCTACTTCCCGGTGATGATGATGTACCTCGATGAGGCCGGGGCGGAGCGCTACTACGACGAGTTCGTCCGACGCCTGACCGAGTTCATGAATGTCATCGGCAATCCCGAGATCCTCACCGAGTGCGTGGAGATATCCAAGAACTGTATGGAGCGGGAATACTACAAGGCGCTGATGCGCTGCCGGAAACTGATGGAATACGAAGACGAGAGGTTGGGGCATGTCCCTTCAGGCTTACCAAAAGGCGGCGACCTGGGCTGAAAGCCCACGTCAGATGGAATACCGTCTTTTCGCGCAGGTGACGCTTGCGTTGATGGAGGCGGCCAAGACCGACCCCACCGACATTCCGGCGCGCATAGACGTGTTGGATTGGAATCGACGCGTCTGGACCGCCCTCAGCGAGGATTGCGGCAGCCCCGGTAACGGCCTGCCGGCGTCGCTGCGCGCCTCGATCATCTCGCTCGCCATCTGGGTGACGCGGCACACCAGCGCCGTGATCCGGCGCCAGGAGCAGATCGAACCGCTGATCGAGATCAACCGCACGATCATGCAGGGGCTGGCCGCGGCCCCGACGGCGGCCAGCGCGGCGGCCTGAGGCCGCGCCAAGCCGTCTTTCCGGCGCTTCCGAGCTCCTCCAGGATACGCCTGAAGTCCCGGGTCGGCGCCGCGCCGGCGCGTGCGTCCTGGCGTGCGCCTGGCGGTGTCCGGCGTTTTCTGCCGGCCCCCGGCAGGTTTTGCCGGTTGCCCGTCCCACCCGGCAGAAGTTGCCGGACCGGGGCATGGATAATAGATCTATAACGTCATTATTTCAATTAGTTATAGGCCATTCCCCGAGGCGGTGACCTGGCCCGATGCTTGCTCATTGAGGATCCGA
>JBIOED010000040.1:0-23243 GCA_044445675.1 Caulobacterales bacterium
GCCGCCCTTGCGGGCGATCTCCCGGCGGCGTTCGGGATTCATGGCGGCGAAGCCTCGGCGGGCGCGGGGCTTTCCGGTGTCAACGGTGGGCATGTGGGTTACGCTCCTCAGGCGGATTTCGTGGCGTTTCGGGGGGCTAACCCACGAGGCGCGGCCAAGGTTGCGTCAAAAGTTGCGACTTATTCGCGGCGGGTCGGCAAAGCCCCAAGCTGCGCCTTGCACGGCCGGCGTCAGACGCGATCACAAGGTCGCGAGGCGCGGTCTCAGAGCGGCAGTTGCACCCTCGCCGTCAGGCCGCCGCCCACGCGGTTCACCAGCGAGACGTCGCCGCCGTGCCCGCGGGCGATGGAGCGCACGACCGCCAGGCCGAGCCCGATGCCGCCGGTCTGGCGGCTGCGGGACGGCTCGCGGCGATAGAAGGGCTCGAAGACCTTCTCGCGGTCGGAAGGCGGGATGCCGGGGCCGTCGTCCTCGATCTCCACCACGGCGTTGGCCTCGTCGCGGAACACCCGCGTGCGCGCCCGGCCGCCGAACTTCACCGCGTTCTCCAGCAGGTTCGAGAACAGACGCCGCAAGGCCA
This sequence comes from Caulobacterales bacterium, assembly GCA_044445675.1. GTDB lineage: Bacteria > Pseudomonadota > Alphaproteobacteria > Caulobacterales > Caulobacteraceae > Phenylobacterium. The sequence continues at coordinate 581 of JBIOED010000040.1, forward strand.
TGGGGTCGCCCTCCAGAACCACCTTCTCGCCGGATTCCACCTGGGTGGAGGCGCCGGTCTCCGCCATCTCGTCGCACAGGCTCTCCAGCAGGGAGGACAGCTCCAGCGGGGTGCGCTCCCCCGGGCGGCTGGCGTCGCGGACGAAGGCCAGGGCCGCGGAGATCATCTCCTCCATCTGGTCGATGTCGGCGCTCATCTTGGCCCGTTGCTCTTCGGGCAGGCCCTCGATGCGGAACCGCATCCGGGTCAGCGGCGTGCGCAGGTCGTGGGCGATGGCCGCCACCATGGCCGTGCGATCTTCGACGTAGCGCCGCAGGCGCTCTTGCATGTCGTTGAAGGCGCGCACGGCGACGCCGATCTCCGAGGGCCCTTTCAGCACCAGGGGGGCGGCGCGCGGATCGCGGCCCAGCCGCTCGGCGGCCTCGGCGAACCGCCGGATCGGCGTCGACAGCCGGCGGGCGAACACATAGGCCACCGGCGCCATGGCCACGGCCGACAGCACGAACCACAGCGCGATCCGCTGCTGCCACGGGTCGAGGCCGAACGCCGCCTGCGGCCGCACCACCGCCCAGCGGCCGTCCGGCTGGCGGACGCCCACGTCGAAGGGGGCGACCAGGAAATGGTCCTCGCGGACGCCCTCGCGGGCGATGCGCTCGCGGATGATGCGGAACACCCGTCGGTCGGCGAACGGTCCGGCCTTGGTGGCGAGCACGATGCGGTCGCCGGAGACCCCGAGGTCCTTGGCGAGCCGGGCGCGGATGGCCGGCACGTGGGCCCCGTCCATGGCCGGCCCCGGCGGGCGAGCGAGCATCCGCACCTCCAGCGGCCGGCGCTCGGTGAACGCCGGCGCGGGTCCGCGGAGCGTCTGCTCGATCTCCGAGAGGCGATAGAAGTCCGGCGTCGGCGGCGGCAGGTTGAACAGCAGCACGAGGTTGATCACCTCGGCCAGAACCAGGGCCAGGCCGGTCAGCGTCGCCAGCTGGACGAACAGCGAACCGGTCGGGCGCTTGCTCATCGCGCCTTGCTCCCGGCGGAGCTTCGCAGGACCTGGCCTTCGACGCCGTGACGCAGCGGGGTCACGCGCGCTTCACCTTGGCGGTGAACATGTAGCCCTCGTTGCGGATGGTGCGGATCAGCTCGTGGCTGCCGCCGCCGTCGTCCAGCTTGCGCCGAAGCCGGCTGATCTGCACGTCGATGGCTCGGTCGAAGGCGTCCGAATCCGGCCCCCGGGCGAATTCCAGCAGCTGGTCGCGGGTCAGCACCCGCTGCGGCCGCTCCACGAAGGCGCGCAGCAGGGAGAACTCGCCGGAGGACAGGTTCACCACCACCCCGGCCGGCGAGCGCAACTCGCGGCGCACCAGGTCGAGCCGCCAGCCGGCGAACTCGCAGCCCGCGCCCACGCCCGCGTTGCCGGACCGCTGCTCGGCGCGTCGCAGCACCGCGCGCACCCGGGCCAGCAGCTCGCGCGGGTTGCACGGCTTGGCCAGGTAGTCGTCGGCGCCCAGCTCCAGGCCGACGATCCGATCGGTGTCCTCGCCCATGGCCGAGAGCATGATGATCGGCGGCCCGTTCTCGCCGTTGGCGAAGCGGCGGCAGATGGCCAGGCCGTCCTCGCCCGGCAGCATGACGTCGAGCACGATCAGGTCCACGGGGCCGCGCTCCAGCGCCGCCTCCATCTCGATGGCGTCCCCGGCGGTATCGACCCGATAGCCGTGCTTGCCCAGGAAGTCGGAGACGACATCGCGGATGCCGGGGTCGTCGTCGACCATCAGGATGCGGGCGCCCGCGGTGCTCATGTCGAGGATCTGCTCCATGGCGGCGATGCTGCCGCCGCCGCGTAACGCGCCGATTTCCCGGCTGAAATCAGTAGTGTCCCGATGCCGAAGTTCGCAAGCGTCGGTGGCAGGCTCGGACGAACTTCGGCATCGATCAGGACACTAGCGCGACAGGATGGCGTCGGCGACGAACGGGTTGGTTTGCCGCTCCTGGCCGAAGGTGGACATCGGGCCGTGGCCGGGCACGAAGGCCACGTCGTCGCCCAGCGGCCAGAGCTTGCCGGTGATCGCGGCGATCAGGTCGGCGTGGTTGCCGCGCGGGAAGTCGGTGCGCCCGATCGAGCCTTGGAACAGCACGTCGCCAACCTGGGCGAAACGCGCCTGGCGGTGGAAGAAGATCACATGGCCCGGCGTATGGCCCGGGCAGTGATAGACCTCGAACGCGGTCTCGCCGAGCGTGACCACGTCGCCGTCCTGCAGCCAGCGGTCGGGGGTGAAGGCGCGGGCCTCCGGCATGCCCCACTTGGCGCCCGAGGCGTCGATCTGGTCGATCCAGAAGGCGTCGTCGGGGTGCGGCCCCTCGATGGGGACGCCGGTCAATGCCTTCAGCGCCGCCGTGCCGCCGGCGTGGTCCAGGTGGCCGTGGGTGATCCAGATCTTCTCCAGCGTCAGGCCCTGGTCGGCCAGGGCTTGCATCAGCCGCGGGACCTCGCCGCCCGGATCGATGATCGCCGCCTTCAGGGTCTTGGCGCACCAGACGATGGTGCAGTTCTGCTGCAACGGGGTCACCGGCGCGATCAGGGCGCGGATCGCCAGCGGGCGGGTCTCGGATGGCTGGGAAGCGTGGGGGGCGTTCATGCGGCGTCCATGATCGGGCCTTCAGCTCCATAAGAAAAGGCCCGGGGCGAAACCCGGGCCTTTCCCTGTCGATCCGCGAAGCCGGCGCCTAGAGCGGCGTGCCGGCCGGCCCCTCCACCAGCGGCTCGGATTCGGTGACCCCCAGCCGCACGTTCGAGCGCCAGAATCCGTAGGAGAAGTAGAACACCAGCCCGATCGCCGCCCAGATCGGGAACAGCAGCTTGGCCTCGATCGGCAGGCTGACGAACAGCACCAGGCAACCGATGATCGACAGCGGCGCCACGATGAACAGCAGCGGCGCCCGGAACGGCCGCACCCGGTCCTTGTCGGTGAAGCGCAGGACCATCACCGCCGCGGACACCACCGCGAAGGCGAACAGCGTGCCGGAGTTCGAATAGTCGGCGAGCTTGCCGACCGGCAGGAAGGCCGCGGCCAGCGCCACCACCAGGCCGGTGAAGATGGTCACCACGTAGGGCGTCTTGAACTTCGGATGCACCCGGCTCAGCACCGGCGGCAACAGGCCGTCGCGCGCCATGACGAAGAAGATGCGGGTCTGGCCGAACATCATCAACAGCACCACCGAGGGCAGGGCGATGACCGCCGCCAGGCCCAGGGCGTTGCCGGCGAGGGGATGGCCGATCTCACGCAGCACATAGGCCAGGGCCTCGTTCGAGCAGACCAGCGGTGCGTGCGCCCCGATCGCCGCGCAGCGGGCAGCCAGCGCCCGAGAGCCGTCGCCGAGCGCCACGCCGTCGGCGCCGAACAACGGCTGCGCGCCGAACGAGCCGACCGCGCCGGCCGACACCAGCAGATAGAAGACGGTGCAGATCAGCAGGCTGCCGATCAGCCCGATGGGCACGTTTCGTTGCGGGTTGCGGGTCTCTTCCGCCGCCGTCGAGACGGCGTCGAAGCCCACGTAGGCGAAGAAGATCGACGCCGCGGCGCCCAGCACGCCTGCGCCGCTGCCGTCCAGAGGGTTGCCCCAGCCGCGCGGCGTCAGGGGCGTGAAGTTCTGCGTGTGGTGCGCGATCAGCGGCACGGTGATGACCACGAACATCGTCAGGGCCGCCAGCTTCACCGCCACCAGCACGGCGTTCACGCGGGCGCTTTCCTTGGTGCCGATCACCAGCAGCCAGGTCACCGCCGCGACGATCACCACCGCCGGCAGGTTGATGAGGCCGCCCTGCGACGGGCCCACCGTCAGCATCGCGGGAATGGTTACGCCGGTGGCGTCGTGGATGAAGCCGACGATGTGCCCGGACCAGCCCACCGCCACGGCGCTGGCCCCCAGGGCGTATTCCATGATCAGCGCCCAGCCGACCAGCCAGGCCACCACCTCGCCCATCACCGCGTAGGAATAGGTGTAGGCGGAGCCCGCGACGGGCACCATCGAGGCCAGCTCGGAGTAGCAGAGCGCCGCCACCGCGCAGACCGCGCCGGCGATGGCGAAGGAGATCATCATGCCGGGGCCGGCCTTCTGCGCCGCCGTGGCGGTGAGCACGAAGATGCCGGTGCCGATGACCGCGCCGATCCCCAGCAGGGTGAGCTGCAGCGGCCCCAGCGACCGATGCAGCGACTTCTTTTCCGCCGTCGCCAAGATGGCGTCGAGCGATTTAACGCGCCACATTTTCCCTCCAAACAGCGGTTCCCCCCAAACGCCGTCGTAATGGGGCCGCCGATAAACCATTGGCGCGACCGTGGCTTGCTTGGCCCGTCCCGGTCAAGCGACAAGGCTTGGCGAAGCGGGGGCGGGCGGCTAGAGGCGCGTCGATGCTGCCGATCCATGAGGCTCTGCCGCGGCTGAAGGCGGCGCTTGCCGGGCGCACGGCGGCGGTGCTCGTGGCGCCGCCGGGGGCGGGGAAGACCACCGTGGTCCCGCTGGAGCTGCTGGCCGAGCCGTGGGTCGGGGCCGGCAAGATCGTCGTGCTCGAACCGCGGCGGCTGGCCGCCCGCGCCGCCGCCGAGCGGATGGCCGCGACCCTGGGCGAGCCGGTGGGCCGGACCGTCGGCTTCCGGGTGCGGATGCAGTCCAAGGTCTCGGCCGCCACCCGCATCGAGGTGGTCACCGAAGGCGTCTTCACCCGCATGATCCTGGCCGATCCGGCGCTGGCCGGTGTCGCCTGCGTGATCTTCGACGAGTTCCACGAACGCAGCCTCGACGCCGATCTGGGCCTGGCCCTGGCCCGCGACGCGCAGGGCCTGCTGCGCGACGACCTGCGTATCCTGGTGATGTCCGCCACCCTCGACGGCGCCGCGGTGGCCCGCCTGCTGGCCCCAGATCTTGAAGAGGGCGCGCCGGTGATCGAGAGCCTGGGCCGCGCCTTTCCCGTCGAGACCCACTATCTGGGGCGAGACGATCGCCTGCGGCTGGAGGACCGCGCCGCCCGCGCCGTGGAGCGCGCGCTGGCGGCCGAGGCCGGGGGCGTGCTGGTCTTCCTGCCCGGCCAGGGCGAAATCCTGCGCACCGCCGAGCGTCTGGCCGAGCGGGCCCGGCCGGGCGTGGAGATCGCCCCGCTCTACGGCGCGCTGGACCCGCGCGAGCAGGACCGCGCCATCGCGCCCGCGCCGAGCGGCCGGCGCAAGGTGGTGCTGGCGACCTCCATCGCCGAGACCAGCCTGACCATCGAGGGCGTCCGCGTGGTGATCGACGCCGGCCAGGCCCGCGTGCCGCGCTTCGATCCGGCCAGCGGCCTGACGCGGCTGGCCACCGTCCGCGTCTCCAGGGCCGCCGCCGACCAGCGCCGCGGCCGCGCCGGGCGCACCGGACCCGGCGTCTGCTACCGCCTGTGGGAGGAGGCCGAGACCCGCGCCCTGCCGGCCGACGCCGACCCGGAGAATCGCGACGCCGACCTCTCCGGCCTCGCCCTGGACCTCGCCCGCTGGGGCGCCCGCGACGCCGCCGGGCTGGCCTTCCTCGACCCGCCCCCGGCGGCGGCCTTCGCCGAGGCGCGCAGCCTGCTGGTCCGTCTGGAGGCCCTGACGGAGGCGGGCGTCCTGACGCCGCATGGCCGCGCGCTGGCCGACCTGCCCCTGCCGCCCCGGCTGGCGCACATGGTGCTGAAGGCCGCCGAGACCGGGCAGGCTCTGCGCGCCGCGCGGATCGCGGCGCTGCTCACCGAACGCAACCTCGGCGGCCGCGACGTCGACCTGCGCCTTCGCCTGGAAGGCCTCGACCGCGACCGCAGCCCGCGCGCCCGCGACGCCCGCGCGCTGGCCGACCGCTGGGCGGCGGCGACGGGCCGGGCGGGGCGCGGCGAGCCGCTGTCCGACGGCCTGCTGCTGGCCTTCGCCTATCCCGAGCGCATCGCCCGCGCCCGCGGTCCGCACGGCGAATTCCAGCTGGTCAGCGGCCGGGGCGCCTTCCTCGAAGCCACCGAGGCGCTGGCCCGCGACACCTGGCTGGCGGTGGCCGAACTCGGCGGAGGCGAGCGCCGCGACCGCATCCTGCTGGCCGCGCCGCTGCAGGAGGACGAGCTGCTCGCCGCCTTCGCCCATCAGCTCGCCGTCGAGGACCGCCTGGAGGAAAGCGGGGCAGGGCGCCTTCGCGCCAAGCGCCTGACGCGCCTGGGCCGGCTCACGGTCCGGGAAACCGTCGACGACAATCCCGATCCCGCGCGGATCGCCGCGGCCCTGCTCGAGCGGGTTCGGGTCGAGGGGCTCCGCGCCCTGCCGTGGGGCGAAGGCGGCCTGGCGCTGCGTTGGCGGCTGGCGTTCCTGCGCGCCCGCGACCCGGCCTGGCCCGACCTCTCCGAGGCCGCTCTGCGCGAACGCCTGGACGACTGGCTCGCGCCCCTGCTCGCCGGGGTCCGAGCCTTGGCCGTGCTCCAGCCCGACGCCCTGGAGGGCGCCCTGCGCGGCCTGATCCCGTGGGACCTGCAGCGCCGGCTGGAGGCCGAGGCGCCCGCCCGTTGGACCGCCCCCACCGGCAACAGCTTCGCCATCGACTACGCCGCCGAGGCCGGCCCCCGGGTCGATGTCCGCGTGCAGGAGCTCTACGGCCTGGACCAGCACCCGGCCGTGGCCGGGGTCCCGCTGACCCTGTCGTTGCTGTCGCCGGCCCATCGGCCGGTGCAGACCACCCAGGACCTGCCCGGTTTCTGGAAGGGCTCCTGGAAAGACGTCCGCGCCGAGATGCGGGGCCGCTACCCCAGGCACCTGTGGCCTGACGACCCGGCGCGCGCCGAGCCGACCGCCAGGGCCAAGCCCCGCGGCGCCTGACCTCGCGCGCCAGGCGCTGCGACGTCGTCCCGCGCGCCGGGCCGCCGGCTGCAACCCCCGGCGATGGGAAAGACTGTCTTAACGATATATGACGTTAATATGGGCCGTTGCCCGCAGTACGCGGACCAGTCAGGGGGCTTTATCCGCGATGGCGCTCGATTCCGCCTCTCGCGCGCGTTTCAACCTGGAGCGGGCGGTGATTCTGCTCCTCGACGAAACGCCGGTTGGAATGGCGATTCTGGTCCAGATCGTCACTGGGCTTGGCGCGAAGCAGCTCCACCGCTGCACCTCCGTCGAGCAGGCGCAGGAGGTGGCGATGACCCATCAACTGGACATGGCCATCGTCGACAGCCTGTCGCCCTCCGGCGCGGGCTATGACTTCGTGAGCTGGCTGCGCCAGACCCCGAAGGAGCCGAACTGCTACATTCCGGTGCTGGTGACGACCGGCCACACGCCGGCGCGGGACGTCACCCGGGCGCGCGACTGCGGCGGCCATATCCTGGTGAAGAAGCCGATCGCCCCGGTGGTCATGCTGGAGCGCATCATCTGGGTCTCGAAGGAAGGCCGGACCTTCCTCTATTCCGACGGCTACGTCGGGCCCGACCGGCGGTTCCGCGACGAGCCCCCGGCCGACGGCATAGGCCGCCGGCGCGGCGACGCCTTGGCGCCGGCATCGGCGGACACAGCGGACACAGCGGACACAGCGGACGCGGCGGACGTGGCCGAAACCGTCGTACAGGAGCGCGAGGCGTCATGAGCAGTGTTCGGTTCGTCGTGCCCAAGCAGAGGCTCACGGAACTGCTGCGCATGCCGGGCGGGCTGCCGGTCGTCGAGGCGTTGCAACGCGCCCAGGCGAACCTCGAGACGATCAAGCCCAGCTGCCGCGCAGAACTGCTCGCGCTCCTGGAGTTGGCCGAAGCCAGCCACGCCAATCTGGAGCCCAAGTTCGACGCCGCCGGCCTGGCGGAACTCTATTCCCTGGCCGTGCGCGGGGTCGGCGCGGGCGCCGTGTCCGGGTCGCCGGGGGTGGACGAGGGGCTGACCAGCCTCTGCGACCTCCTGGACGCGCTGATCACCCAGCGGGTCAACGACCTCGACGCGATCGGCGTCAATCTCCGGGCGTGGCGCCTGCTGATGACGCCGGACCTTCCCGACGCCGGCGCGCAAGCCATCCTGCAGGGTCTGAAAAAGGTCAGCGCCCGGTACTCCGGCGCCGCCTGAAACCTGAGCCGCCGGTGTCAGCCAGGCGTCCAACAGATAGCTGCCGCCGGCTCAGGTCGCCGCGTAGATCATGATCCCCGTCGCCACCGACAGGTTCAGGCTGTCGGCGCGGCCGCGCATGGGGATCTTCACGTTGACGTCGCAAAGCGCGGCCATCTCCGATGTCAGCCCCTGCTGCTCGTTGCCCATCAGGATCAGCGCGGGCCGCGCATAGTCCGCCTGCCGGTAATCGACCTGCGCCGACAGCAGCGTGCCGACCACCGAGCCTGGCCAGCCCCCGCGCCAGGCGGCGAACTCGGCCTCCGACGCCTTGCTCAGCGGCGCGGCGAAGATCGAGCCCATGGTGGCGCGCACCGCCTCGGCGGAATAGGGGTCGCAACATTCCCCCACCAGGATCACCCCGCCGCAGCCGGCCGCGTCGGCGGTGCGCACGATGGTTCCCAGGTTGCCCGGGTCGCGCACCCGGTGCAGCGCCACCCAGCATCGCGCCGCCTGCGGCTCCAGCGCGTGCAGCGGCCGGAACGCCTGCGCGAACACCCCCACCACCGCCTGCGGGTTGTCGCGCCGCGAGACTTTGGCGAGGATCGCTTCCGTCACCTCGATCACCTCGCCGTTCGCGGCCAGGGTCGCGGCCACGGCCCGCTTCAGCAGCGGATGGTCCGCGGCCTCCGCGCCGTGCAGCAGGATGCGCGGCGCATGGCCGGTCTCGATGCCCTCGGTGACCGCCTTCAGCCCCTCGGCGAGGAACAGGCCGGTCGCGTCGCGTTCCTTGCGCAGGTGCAGGGCGCGGACGGCCTTGACCGTCGGGTTGGTCAGCGAGGTGACGGCGCGGCCGGTCATCCCGGATCTCCATCTGCCTGCCCCAGATCCGCCTGCCATCTCGCGAAGAAGCTCATGCCGATCTCGCGGGTCCCGTCGTCCTGCACCAGGGCCAGCTCGCCCCATTCGATGGCGCCGCCGCGGCCTTTCAGCTTGTCGGCCAGCAGGCCCGACAGCGCCGCGCCGCTGATCCGCTCGGCATAGGCGTTGAGCACAAGGAAACTGGCGTTTTCCGAAAGAAGCTCGGCACATAGGCCGGCAAGTTCAGGCAGGTTCTCGAACAGCCGCCAGACCTCGCCGTCCGGCCCGCGGCCGTACTTCGGCGGATCCAGGACGATCCCCTCGTACTTCGAGCCGCGCCGCACCTCGCGCTGGACGTACTTGCGGGCGTCCTCGGTGATCCAGCGGACCGGACGGTCTGCGAGACCGGAAAGTGCGGCGTTCTCGCGGGCCCAGGCGACCGCGCGCTTCGAGGCGTCCACATGGGTCACCGCCGCCCCGGCCGCCGCCATCGCCAGGCTGGCGACGCCCGTATAGCCGAACAGGTTCAGCACCCGCGGCTGGCCCCCTGCCGCCGGCGGCGCGGCGCGGCGCACGGCGGCGGCCAGCCATTCCCAGTTCGCCGCCTGCTCGGGAAAGAAGGCGAGGTGCCGGAAGCTGGTGAACCGCCCGTTGAACGTCACCTCGCCCCAGGTCAGCGGCCAGGCGTCCGGCGGCTGGCCCTTCAGCTTCCAGCGCCCGGCGTCCTCCTCGTCGGCGGGATCGAACACCGCGTCCGCCGCGTCCCACGCCTCGGCGGGCAGGGCCGGGGCCCACAGGCATTGCGGCTCCGGCCGCACGACCCTGAAACGGCCATAGCGCTCCAGCTTGCGGCCGTGGCCGCAATCCAGCAGCGCGTAGTCGGCCCAGCCCCGCGTGCGCATCACGCTGGGCAGGTCGGCGACCTTGGGCTCGGGCAAGCTCATGGTCCGCGCTTACGCGGTCGCGCCCGGCCGCGTCCAGGACCAAGGCGCGAATTGGATTGCGGATTTGCAACCCGGACTTGTCACCGCCAGGGATTTGGGGTCCCGTAGCGGCAAGCGAATTGCAGAAAGAGTCCCTTGTCGGTCGCAGCCACCACGCCCCGCCGTTCCGCCCGCAAGGCCAAGGGGGACGGTCATCTGCGCCGCGCCGAAATCCTCGAGGCGGCCGAACGCATCTTCGTCGCCGAAGGCTACGAGGGCGCCACCATCCGCAAGATCGCCGACGAGGTGGGCGTCTCCTCCACCGCCCTCTACATGCATTTCCAGGACAAGGGCTGCATCCTGCTGGAGATCTGCGAGCGGACCTTGCGGCTGCTGCTGGAGCGCAACCGCGAGATCGCCGCCAAGCCCCTCGATCCGGTGGTCCGCGTGAAGATGATGCTGGACGCCTACATGCGCTGGGGCCTGCAGCATCCCAACGCCTACCAGCTGGTCTATTCCGGCCGGCCGATGGCGGCGACCGGCCCCTGGCCGGAGGACACCCGCGACCTCTCGACCCAGTGCTACGAAATCTTCCGCAACGTGGTGCGCGAGATCGCCGCGACCGGCCGCCTGCGGGTCGGCACGGCCGAGAGCGCGGCCCAGTCGCTGTGGATGTCCTGCCACGGCGTCGTGGCGCTGCTGGCCTCGCGCCCCCACTTCGGCTGGGCCGACCGCGACGAGTTGATCGATGTCACCCTGGAGGGCCTGCTGAACGGCCTGGTGGTGGATTAGGGGCCAAAGCCCTCCCTCCGTCTGTCATCCCGGAAAGCGCGCAGCGCTTGTCCGGGACCCATAGACGCAACCGATGCAAAGTTGGCCTGGCGGCGACGCGGCATTTTCTCGATGGACCAAGTGACTATGGGTCCCGGTCTTCGCGTGCCGCGAAACCGGGATGACACCGTTTGAAAGGCCTTATCCCCCAGTCGGCGTTTCGGCGCTGGCCACCGTCGGCAGGGGGCCACCCGGATAGCTGTAGGCGCCGCGTTTCAGGTCGGCGCTCAGCGTGATCGGGACCGAGCCGCCGTTCAGCTTGGCGCGGTAGACCTGCTCGTTCTCCATCACCCGCATGACGTAGTTGCGGGTCTCCGAGAACGGGATGCACTCGATATAGTCGATCGGATCGGTGGAGCCGCCGCGCGGGTCGCCGCAGAACGCCGTCCACTGGGTGGGCCGCGCGGGGCCGGCGTTGTAGCCGGCCGCGGCCATCACATAGGACCCGGAGAACTGGCTGACCAGCTGGCCCAGGAAGGCCGCGCCCAGGCGCATGTTGTAGTCCGGCTCGTCGAGCCTGGCCGGCGAATAGCTGATCCCCATGCGCCGGGCGAGGATCGAGGCGGTGGACGGCATCAGCTGCATCATGCCGCGCGCCCCGGCGCCGGAGCGGACGTTGGGATCGAAGCCGCTCTCCTGGCGGGTGATGGCCAGCACCAGCGCCGGCTCCGCGGGGCCGCCGTCGGGCGCGTTGCGCATCGGATAGGCCCGCTGCGGCAGGATGAAGCCGCGCTGCGCCGCGGCCCTCGCGGCCCTCATCGAGACGTCCATCTCGCCGTAGTTTCGGGCCAGATCGACCAGCTGCGCCTCGTCCTCGGCGCTGGGCAGGATATCGTCGAGGTTGAGCACGAAGGCGCGGAACAGCTCCCTCTGGCCATAGTCGAACAGCAGCCGGGTGGCCTGCACCGTCTCGCGGGCCTCGAACGCCGTGCGCGCCTGGGGGGTGATCGTCGTGTCCGGCGGCAAGGTCAGCCGCTGGCCGATCTTCTCGGCCGCCAGCATGCCGTAGAAGGTGGTGTCGTGGCGCGCCGCGCGGCCGTAGAAGGCCTCGCTCGCCGCCCTGTCGCCCTGCGCCTCCGCGGCGCGGCCCTCCCAGTAGAGCGCCCGGCCCAGGGTGATCGGCGTGGTGCCGATATGCTCCAGGTTCGCGAAATGCCGTGCGGCCTTCTCCGGCGCGTGCAGCTTGGTGAGCGCGATCCACCCGGCCGCGAATTCCGCGTCGGCCGCGTCGGCGCCGGTGGTCAGGCCGCTGTCGGCGGCGGCGGCGTAGGCGGCCTTGGCGTCGCCGTCGCGGATCGCCGAGAGCACCAGGCGCTTGCGTTCGTCCCAGATGCGGTCGCCCTGGTCGGCGGTGGCGACCTCATGGGGAAAGTATTGCACCTCGGCGAGGGCCAGGGTGTCGAGGCCCTTTCGGCGCAGGTAGGCTGCATGCTCGAAGGCCACGCCGGGCGTCCGGGCGACATCGGCGGGCAGGGCGGCCAGCAGTTCGTTGGCGTCGCGCGCCTCGCTGCGCAGGGCCAGGCGCGCCCGGGCGGCGGCCTGCTGCTCGGCCGGCAGCAGCGCGATCATGTCCCGCGCCGCGGGCCCCTGGGCGCCATAGAGCAGGATGTCGGCGCGCCGCGCATGGTCGTCCGGGGTCAGCACGTCGCCGAACCGGGCCAGCATGGTCCGCTGGGCGTCGGCCTCGAAACTCTTGTCGCGCCACCAGTGCTTGATCAGCGTCGCGGCGTCGGCGGGACGGCCCAACCCGCGGTAGGCCGAGGCCAGCGCCATCGCGCCCTGGGCGGTCGTGGGCTCGGCGCCGGCGAACCAGTCCAGGGTCTGCTGCGGCGTCTTGCCGGAGGTCTCCAGCAGGCGCTCGGCCGCAGCCTGGCGCTTCGCGGCGCGCGGCCAGCCGGCCAGCTCGCGCCGGGCGTTGTCCACCTCGAAGAAGCTCAGCGACTCGGCGTCGCTGTCCACCAGCACCCAGGTGGCGGTCTTGCGGGCCAGCGGGTCGGTCATGTCGGCGATGGCGGTGCGCGCCTCGGTCACATTGGCCCGCTTGGCCGCTTCGATCGCCTGGCGGAACAGGGTGACGTCGCGGTCGGACAGCACATGCGAGAGCGGGTGCGCCGGGGCCGGCGTGTCCAGCGGCGTGGACTTCGAAAGGCTCTCCAGCAGGTCGCCCAGCGGATCCGACGGCTGCGCGCGCGCGCCTGCGCCCGCCATGGTGGCGACGCTGGCGATCAGGAGTGCTTTTCGTGCGATCGAATGCAATGGACGCCCTAACGGAACTCGAAGCGAATCAATAGGTCATTGCGGGTTCGGCCCACCCCAACATATTGTCGCGGCGAATCTGAACGACGCTTCAACATGCGTCCAATCACGGCAATTTGCTTAGAATGTCAGAGCCTTTGTTCCGGGGCGTGCTTCCGGCCCTCGTGACGCCCTTCCGCGACGGCGCGGTCGACGAAGACGCCTTCGTGCGCCTGGTGGAACGCCAGATCGCCGGCGGCGTGCACGGCCTGGTGCCGGTGGGCACGACGGGCGAAACCGCGACTCTTAGCCACGAGGAGCATCGCCGGGTCGTGGAGCTGTGCGTCGCCACCGCCGCCGGTCGCGTGCCGGTCGTGGCCGGCGCCGGCTCCAACGCCACGGCCGAGGCCATCGAGCTGGTGCGGCACGCCAAGACGGTGGGGGCCGACGCGGCCCTGGTGGTGACGCCCTACTACAACCGCCCCAGCCAGGAGGGGCTCTATGCCCACTATGCGGCGATCGACGCGGCGGTGCAGCTGCCGGTGCTGGTCTACAACGTCCCTTCGCGCACCAGCGTCGACATCACCAACGACACCCTGGCGCGCCTCGCCAGGCTGCCGAACATCGTGGGCGTCAAGGACGCCACCGGCGACCTTGCCCGCGCCAGCCAGCAGCGGCTGATGTGCGGCGAGGATTGGACCATGCTGTCGGGCGACGACCCCAGCGCGCTCGGCTACATGGCCCACGGCGGCCATGGGTGCATCTCGGTGACCGCCAATGTGGCGCCCGAGCAGGTCGCGGCCTTCTACAACGACGCCCTGGCCGGCCGGTGGCAGGGCGCGCTCTATGGGCAGGACCGGCTGATCCGACTGCACAAGGCGCTGTTCACCGACGCTTCGCCGTCGCCTGCCAAGTTCGCCCTCGCCCACCTGGGCCTCTGCGCCGAGGACGTGCGCCTGCCGATCACGCCCGCCTCCGAGGCTTCGCGCGCAGAGGTGCTCGCCGCCATGCGCGACGCCGGCGTCCTATGATCACCGCCAAGCACGCCAAGTTCGCCAAGGCGCCGCAGGCTTTCATCCCATCGGTTTCAAGCGCTGCCGGTCGCCCAGTCTCCTTGGCGAACTTGGCGTGCTTGGCGGTCGATGACGAAGGTCGCCGCTCGCGCGGCGAGGCCGCCTGAGTCATGGCCCCCAAAGCTGAAGCCCCGCGAAAGCTGATCGCCGAGAACCGCCGCGCGCGGTTCGACTATTTCCTGGAGACCTTCTTCGAGGCGGGCCTGGCGCTGACCGGCTCGGAGGTGAAGTCCCTGCGCAACGGCCGCGCCAACATCGCCGAGAGCTATGCGGCGGTGGAGGGCGACGAGATCATGCTCGTCAACGCCGACATCCCGCCCTACGCCCAGGCCGGCCCGCACTTCAACCACGAGCCGCGCCGCCACCGCAAACTGCTGCTCAAGCGCAAGGAGATCGACAAGCTGATCGGCGCCGTGCAGCGCGACGGCCGCACGATCATCCCTACGAAGCTCTTCTGGAACGACCGCGGCCTGGCCAAGCTCGAGGTGGCGCTGGCCAAGGGCAAGAAGGAGCACGACAAGCGCGAAGCCACCGCCGAGCGGGATTGGCAGCGGGACAAGGCCCGGCTGCTGAAGGACCACGGCTAGGTGCAGCCGGCCGACGTCGCCGCCCTCGAACGCGACACCGTGGCCGCCGTAGCTGCGCCGCAGGTGCTGGAGATCGCCGGCTGGCTGGTTCCCCTCGACGACGGGACCATCGGCCGGGCCAGGAGCGCCGTCCCGCTGCGCCACGACATCGGCCCCGAGGCCATCGGCGAGATCGTCGCCGCCTACCATGACCATGGGCTGAAGCCGGCTTTCCGGATCGCCGACGTTCCCTCGCTGGAGCCCGTCCGGGCCGAACTCGCGCGCCGCGGATTCGCCCCGGGGCAGCCGACCATTTTCAAGACCGGCTGCATCGTGCGGCTCGCCGCGTTCTCAGCGGATTCGGCGACCATCCTCGCGGCGCCGAGCACCGCCTGGGGCGCGGTCTTCCTTGGCGAAGGCTTCGATCCGGTGGACGGCGCACACCGGATCGCCGCGCTCACCCGCTCGCCCGACGCCATCTATGCCGTGGCCGGCGCGGGCGCCGAGGTGCAGGCGGTGGGGGTGATGAGCTTCGGCGCAGCCTGGGCCGGGATCCATGGCATGCGCACGGCCCGCGCCCACCGCGGCAAGGGCCTCGCCAGCGCCATCCTCGCCGCCCTGGGCCGCGCCGCCCAGGCGCGCGGCGTGGAGCGCGTCTTCCTGCAGGTGGAAGCGGCCAACCCGGCCCGCGCCCTCTATCGCCGCGCCGGCTTCAGCCCGCTGTGGCAGTATCGCTACTGGCGCTGAACGCCGCGCCCGCTACTTCGCCAGGTCTTTCAGCAGGCTTTCCCAGTGCGCCAGGTCGCCGTCGATGGCGCCGATCGGCGCGCGTTCGTTGAGGCCGTGCGAGAAATCGTCGGACGACTTCATGAACAGGCCGGAGACGCCATAGGCCGGAATGCCCAGCGCCCGGAAGAACATGCTGTCGCTGGCGCCCGCGGCCATCGAGGGCACGACGGGCAGGCCCGGGAAGCGGGCGTGCACCGCCTTGGTCACCGCCGCCAGCACGTCGGGGCGCAGCGGCGAGGCCGGCGCGTCGATGGACCCGTCGTTCTTCCGCGTCACCGCGGCCGCCGGGTCGGCCATCACCTTGACCAGGGTCTGGCGGACGGACTCCGACGACGTGCCCGGAAAAATCCGGCAATTGACGTTGGCGGTGACGCTCTGCGGCAGGGCGTTGGGCGCGTGGCCGCCCTCGATCATGGTCGCCACGCAGGTCGTGCGCAGCTGGCCCACGAAGTCGGGGTCGGCCGACAGGGCCGCGATCGCCGCCGGGTCGTCGGGATTGGCCACATAGCGCTTGATCGCCTCGCCCGCCGGGCCGGGCGTGTTGGCGGCGCTGGCCTTGAAGAAGGCATCGGTCAGGGCGCTGCGCATCGGCGGGAACTGATAGGCGGCGAGCCGGCCGAGGTCCTGCGACAGTTCGTAGATGGCGTTGGTCTTGCCGGGCCGGCTGGAGTGGCCGCCGGGGTTGGTCACCTCCACCTGGAAATCGGCATAGGTCTTCTCGGCGCCCTGCAGGGTGTAGAGCACCGGCCGGCCGTCCTCGGCGAGCAGGCCGCCGCCGCCGTCGCCGTTCAGCACCAGCTCGACGCCCTTCAGCTCCTGCGCCAGCTTGCGGGCGGTCTGCATCAGGGTCTCCTCGTCGCCGGACAGCGCCAGGATCACCTCGCGGCCGGGTTTCCAGCCCTCCTGCTTCAGCTTGCCCAGCACCGTGATGACGATCGAGACGTCGAACTTGTCGTCCACCGCGCCGCGGCCGAACACATAGCCGTTCTCGACGACCGGGGTGAACGGATCGCGCGTCCAGTCGGCGGGCTTGGCCTCCACCACGTCCATGTGGTCGATGATCAGCAGCGGCTTCTTGCTTGGGTCGGTCCCCGGATAACGGGCGGTCAGCGTGGCGCTGCCGGCCACCGGCTCGATGGTCACGTCCTGCGGCCGGAAGCCCGACTTCACCAGCACGCCCTTCAGATAGGCCGCATAGGCCGGGACCTGATCGCCGGGGATGACCGTCCGGAACGCGATGCCCCTCTTCAGCAAGTCCAGCGCCTTGTCGTGCAGCGCCGGATCGGCCTTGGGCGGTGTCGCGGCGGCGGCCGGCGCGGAGGTGGCGAACAGGGCGGCCAGCGCGGCGAGGCCGAGGAGGGTGTTGGTTTTCAAGACGGGGAATCCACGGAATCACGAAGTTGCCGCGACCCTAGCGGGGGGCGCCCGCGGAGGCGAGGGCGATCCTGTCGCCGCCGGCGACGGGATATCGGCGCTATCCGTCCAGCAACGCCCGCGCGCGCTCGAACACCGCCTCGAACATCGCAGGGGTCAGCCGGCCGGTGTTCGTGTTGAGGCGCGAGCAGTGGTAGCTGTTCAGCACGGTGTAGGGGCCGGCCTGGAACTCCGAGCCATGGCCGGGGATGCCGGCCGAGGCCTTCAGGCCCAGCGCCTTCAGCACGTTGCGGCGCGAAACGTCGCCCAGGGTGACGATCACC
Organism: Caulobacterales bacterium; assembly: GCA_044445675.1. Lineage (GTDB taxonomy): Bacteria > Pseudomonadota > Alphaproteobacteria > Caulobacterales > Caulobacteraceae > Phenylobacterium. Next base: position 17,607 of record JBIOED010000040.1, read on the forward strand.
TGCAGGCGGGGCAGGGCGGCGATGCGGCGGGCCAGGAACGGGCGGCAGGTGGCCTCTTCGGCGGTCTCGGGTTTGTTCCCGGGTGGCGCGCAGCGCACGGCGTTGCTGATCATGCAGTCCGCCAGCGTCAGGTCGTCGTCCCCGTCGGGATCGTAGGTCCCGTGCGCGAACCCCGTCTTCTTCAGGGTCGCATAGAGCAGGATCCCCGCATGGTCGCCGGTGAACGGCCGGCCCGTGCGGTTGGCGCCTGTCCGCCCTGGCGCCAGGCCCGCCACCAGCAGGCGCGCGCCCGGATCGCCCCACGAGGGCGCCGGGCCGTTGAACCAGTCGGGATGGGCCTGGGCGTTGGCGGCGCGGTAGGCCACCAGCCGGGGGCACAGCGGGCAATCGCGCGGCGGCTCAACCTCCACCACTACTACCTCCCCCGCGCAGCGCTACGGCGCGCACACATCGTCGAGCCGGCCGCTGAACGATCCTTCTCCCCTTGTGGGAGAAGGTGGCCTGCGAAGCAGGTCGGATGTGGGGTCGCGCTGAGATTGGTGAATAAGTCCAAGGCCTAATCGGAGAGGTCTCGTCGACCCCACATCCGACCCCTTCGGGGCCACCTTCTCCCACAAGGGGAGAAGGATGAGCGCGATGCATTCTTCTAACTCTATGATAAAACATCAGTTATCTAGATCTGTGCATCCCTCCCGCCGCTGCGCGGGAGAGGTAAGGCGTCACGCCTCGGCATCGGCCTCCGGCTCGTCCTCGCGGTGGCGTTCGGTGCGGCTCTCCTGAATGAACCGCGGCAGGCGCGACGGGCGGCCGATGATCTCGGACAGGTCGGCCAGGTCCACGAAATTGTCGGCCTGGCGGCGCAGGTCGTCCGACGCCATCGGGGGCTGCGACTTCACCGTGGAGACCACGGTCACCCGCGCACCGCGCCGCTGCACCGCCTCCACCAGCGCCCGGAAATCCCCGTCGCCGGAGAACAGCACCAGGTGGTCGGCGCCGCCGGCGGCCATCTCCATCATGTCGACGGCGATCTCCACGTCCATGTCGCCGCGCCAGCGCTTGCGGCCCTGGCCGTCGGTGTATTGCCGCGCTGCCTTGGTCACCAGCGAATAGCCGTTGTAGTCCAGCCAGTCGACCAGCGGCCGGATCGGCGAGTATTCCTCGTCCTCGACGAGGGCGGTGTAGTAGTAGGCCCGGATCAGCACACCGCGCTTGCGGAACTCTTCCAAGAGCTTGCGGTAGTCGATGTCGAAGCCCAGGCCCTTGGCCGCCGAATAGAGGTTCGACCCGTCGATGAAGAGCGCCAGACGGTCCGTGGGGTAGAAGGTCATCAGTTCGCTATTCCAAAAGGCCGGGCTCGCCAGGATCGACGACGCGGTCGTCGTGGCCCTGGGCGGCAACCTGGCCGGCGATTTCGCCTCGTCGGAGGCCTTGCTCGAAGCAGCCCTGGCGCGGTTCCCTCAGGCCGGATTGCCTGTGCTCGCCCGGTCGCGCTGGTGGCGGTCCGCCGCCTGGCCTGACGCGAACGGAAACGAATATCGCAACGGGGTCGTCATTGTCGAGGCGAACGGCCCTCCGCAGGCGGTTCTTGAGGCGCTTCTTACCGTCGAGCGGTCATTTGGCAGGACGCGCACCACGCCAAACGCCCCGCGCACGCTCGATCTCGACCTCATCGCCTATGGTCGCCAGGTCATCGACGCCCCGGGCCTCATCCTGCCGCATCCCCGCGCCGACGCGCGCCTCTTCGTCATGGGGCCCCTGGCCGAGATCGCCCCGGATTGGCGGCATCCGCTGAGCGGCCGGACCGCGGCGGCCCTGGCGGCGGCGGCGACGGTGGGGCGCGACGCGAGCCCGCTCGATCCGGCGGACGGCGCGCGTCTTTTTTGAACGACGGAAAGCGCTGAGCCTGATGCCGGCCCCGGAGTGGGCGTCAGGCCACCTGGCGCTTGCGTCGGTCGTCGCGGGCGATCTGCAGGCCGCCGGGGCTGGGCGCCAGGGTCCAGCGGCCGGGGTCCACGAGGTCCGGATCGAGTTTCGAGCCGATGAAGGCCGCCTCCATGACCAGGCCCGCGGCCAGGCCCGGCGGGACCGTCGGCGCCATCTGGGTGATCAGGCGCGCGGCCACCACCGAGGCGGCGATCGGCCAGTGCGCCTCGTTGAGCATCGGTTCGTCCGGCAGTTCCAGCGGCATTGGCGCGCGCATGATCTTGCGCGTGGTGGGCCACAGCGCGCGCAGCATCGCCTGCGGGCGGGCGATGGCGGCGCGGCCCTCGGCGGCTTCCAGCCGGCCGAAGTCGTCCCCGATCGCCTCCCTGCCGATCCGCCGCTCCCATTCCCAATAGTCGGGGAACTCGGTGCGCTTGACGCCCGCCGCCGCGGCCGCCTGGATCACGAAGCGCTGCAGCGGGAAGCCGTGCCCATAGCCCAGCAGCAGCGGCGCATTGATCCAGCGGCCGGCAAGGAACCGCTGGCCGTCCTTGCCGGCGCGCAGGATCAGGCTCTCCGGCGCCACCAGGTCGCGCCGGGCGGTGAGCAGCTCGCCCTGTTCCAGCGCCGAGTTCTGCGCCGCGAAGCCCACCAGGGCGCCGGCCGCCGCCAGCACGGTCTGGGCCTGGCCTTCCCCGGCGGGCGCCTTGTCCAGCAGCAGCTGGCGCAAGGACGTGGTCGTCAGGTTGGCTCGATTGACGGACTCCGGCTCCCAGGGGAATCTCAGGTCCCGACGGGGAGCGGATTCAGGCGGCATGCAGGGCTCCGATGAAGCGAAGCCCCCAGGATGACGACTATCCATTGAAGCTTTGCAACCTATTGTGGTGAATAGGGTCTGAGCGCCCACGCCGCCTGGGCTTGTGGCGGCCTGCGGCTTTTGCGGCGTTGCACAATGGCCGCCGAACCTCTATTTTCGCAGGTTCTCTCCCGTTCCGAGGATTCCATGGCTCGCGTCACTGTCGAAGACTGCATCGAAAAGGTGCCCAACCGCTTCAACCTCGTGTTGCTGGCGTCGCACCGCGCCCGCGCCATCTCCGCCGGCGCCCCGATCCTGGTCGACCGCGACAACGACAAGAACCCGGTCGTCTCGCTGCGCGAGATCGCCGACGACGTGGTCGACGCCGAGGAACTGCGCGAAGCCCTGATCGGCACCCTGCAACGCGTCGACGAGCGTTCGGAAGCCGAAGAAGAGGCCGAGACCCTGGCCCTGCTGGCCGACCCGACCCACATGCAGATGAGCGAGCTTGAGCTGGTGCGCGCCCTGCAAAGCGACCGCGACGGCGGTCAGGAGGAGCGGTACTGAGCCCGGAAGGCGCAGAACCCCTCGAAACCAAGGCGGCGCCTCAAACCGCCGCCCCCTCTAAGGTCGCCCCGAACCAAAGCCCGGCCAAGGGCCCAGGTCCTGCCAAGGGATTTGGGGCGCGTCCGAAGATGCTTCGTCAGTTTGAGCTGATCGAGAAGGTCCGCTCCTACGATCCCACCGCCGACGAGGCGCTGCTCAACCGCGCCTACGTCTACGCCATGCGCATGCACGGGGCGCAGAAGCGCGCCTCGGGCGACCCCTATTTCGCCCACCCCATCGAGGTGGCGGGCATCCTCACCGACTACCGTCTCGACACCGCCAGCATCGTCACCGCCCTGCTGCACGACGTGATCGAGGACACCCCGGTCACCCGCGCCGAGATCGACGGGCTGTTCGGCGCCGAGATCGGCGAGCTGGTCGAAGGCGTCACCAAGCTCTCCAAGCTGGAGCTCTCCTCCGAACACCTGCGCCAGGCCGAGAACCTGCGGAAGTTCATCCTGGCGATCAGCCGCGACGTGCGCGTGCTGATGGTCAAGCTGGCCGACCGGCTGCACAACATGCGCACGCTGCAGCACATCGCCAGCCCCGCCAAGCGCGAGCGGATCGCGCGTGAGACCCTGGACATCTACGCCCCGCTCGCCCGCTCCATCGGCGTGCACCGGATCTGCACCGAACTGGAGGAGCTGGCCTTCGAGCACCTCAACCCGGTGGCCCGCGACGCCATCGGCCGCCGGCTGGAGACCCTGCGCCACGACCAGGGCGGGGCGGTCTCCCTGGTCTCCGGCGAGATCGCCTCGCGGCTGGAGGCGGCCGGCGTGCCGGCCCGGGTCTTCGGGCGTGAGAAGAACGCCTATTCGATCTGGCGCAAGCTGCAGCGCAAGTCGATCGGCTTCTCTCAGCTCTCGGACATCTACGCCTTTAGGGTGATCGTCGACACCGAGGACGACTGCTACCGGGCGCTGGGCGTCATCCACCGCGCCTGGCCGGGCATCCCCGAGCGGTTCAAGGACTTCATCTCCACCCCCAAGCGCAACAACTACCGGTCTTTGCACACCACCGTGGTCGGCCCGCGCGGCATGCGCATCGAGATGCAGATCCGCACCGAGGCGATGGACCGGGTGGCGGAGGAGGGCGTCGCCGCACACTGGCGCTACAAGGACAAGTCCTACGGCTTCGACCTGGAACATCAGAAGGCCGCCGGCGGCCGCGATCCGCTGGTCAACCTGCGCCACCTCGTCCAGGTGCTGGAACACGGCGGCGACGCCGAGGAACTGATGGAGCACGCCAAGCTCGAGATGTTCCTCGACCAGGCCTTCGTCTTTACGCCCAAGGGCCGGCTGGTCAGCCTGCCCACCGGGGCCATGCCGCTCGACTTCGCCTACGCCCTGCACACCGACATCGGCGACACCTGCATCGGGGTGAAGATCAACGGCGAGTTGAAGCCCCTGCGCACCGTCCTGGTGAACGGCGACGTGGTGGAGGTGATCCGCGGCGGCAAGCCGGTGGTGCCGCCCGACTGGCGCTCGATCACCGTCACCGGCCGCGCCCGCTCGGCCATCCGCCGCCACATCCGCCAGACGGAGAAGGAAGAGTTCACGAGGCTCGGCCGGGCGACGGTCGACCAGACCTTCGAGGCCGCCGGCAAACAGCGCAAGGACGTCTCGCTGCGTCCCGCCCTCGACCGCTTCGCCGCGGCCACCGAGGACGAGCTGTTCGACGCCGTCGGCCGCGGCCGGGTGTCGCCGCCGCAGGTGCTGGAGGCGGTGTTCCCGGGCCTCAAGGCCGAGGAGCGCAAGGCCGCCGCGGCGCGCCACCGCATCGAGGACGGCAAGTCCGCCAAGCTCTACGTCCGCGGCGGGGGCCTGACACCCGGCGTGACGGTGCACTTCGGCGCATGCTGCTCGCCGGTGCCGGGCGACCGCATCGTCGGCATCCTGGAGGAGGACGGCAAGGGCCTCACCGTCCACACCATCGACTGCGAGCGGCTGGCCGCCTACGAGGACAAGGAGGAGGCTTGGCGCGACCTGCAGTGGACGCCGGAGGCCGAGCGCAACTCCGTCGCCCGCGCCAAGCTGATCGCCACCATCCGCAATGCGCCCGGCGTGCTGGGCCAGGTCTGCACCATCATCGGCGAGGCCGGCGGCAACATCGTCCAGCTGCGCATGCACCACCGCCAGGCCGACTTCTTCGACGTGGACATCGATGTCGACGTCAACGACGCCCGCCACCTGACCCACATCGCCGCCGCCCTGCGCGCCAACCCCAGCGTCGAGACGGTGGACCGGCGCAAGGCGTAGGTTGGCGACGGGATCATGTTCTTCTGAACGTCATCACCGGGCCTGTCCCGGTGA
>JBIOED010000041.1:0-23201 GCA_044445675.1 Caulobacterales bacterium
GACCGGCCGGTGGACGCCAGGGCCTGCGCCGAACTCCTGGCCCGCATCCGCGCCACCCGCGACTTCGGGGCGGGCCTGTTCCTGACCGAGGCGGAGTTCGACGCCGACCCGCAGCACACCGGCGTCAATCCGCGCCCGGGGCGCAACCTGCTGGAGCGGTTCGACGATGGCCTGGGCTTCGTTGAGCAAGCCCCGCAACTGGTCGAGGGCATTACCGCCCTGCTGGGCCCGGACTACGAGATCCTCAACAAGAAGGTGGTCTGCGGCGTGCCGGCGGCCTCGGTGCCGGACTGGCTGCGCCAGCGCATTCTCGGCAACCCTGTGAACAACCTCGGCGCCTATGTCCGCCCGCAATACCGCGACGTGACCTATTTCTACGGCATCGATTTCCATCAGGATCTGATCGACTACAAGGCGCGCGAAGCCGACTTCCTGACCCTGTATGTCTATCTGCATCCAGTCAGCCGCGCGGACGCACCGCTCTACCTGCTCGAGGGCAGCCACAAGCTCGGGGGCTCGGTGTTCCCGCACAACCTGACGCGGATCGGCGACCGCGACTGGCTCTACCGCAACGGCGAGCACGGTGAGGTGGTGGCCCGCCAGAAGGTGCTCACCGGCGAGGCCGGGTTCGCGGCCATCTGGCACGCCTGCACCCTGCACGGGACTCAGCCCGACGCCGCCGACCACGAACGCATCTCGCTGCGCTATCTGATCGCCAAACGACACCGCGGCCTCACCGGCATGGACACGGTCAACGCCAAGCTGCAGGGGCCGCTCAGCCTCAGCGACACCCGCGCTGATCTCGCCGCCGACGGGTCCGCCGCGGTGAAGCGCAACACCGTCAACCAGGCCTAGGTCGCGCCTCTTCAACGGGCGTTAACCACAGTCGCAGAGTGTCGGCGGCATAGTCTCCCGGAGTCGCCGCATGTCCGTCGCCCTCGCGAAGCCCGCGCCAAGCGACGCCATGACCGCAGGCCGCGCGGCGCTGTTCGGCGGTGATCCGGTGGCCGCGGCGCAACTCTTCCACGATCAGGCTCAAGCCGACCCGGCCGACCACGAGAGTCGCTACTGGCTCTACAGCGCGCTCACGGCCTCCGGCGCGCCCGACGCCGCACGCCAGGCGCTGGATGAGGCCCGCAGCCTCCACGCCGTGGCCGCCATTCGCGCCGCGGGCGCCGATATGGCGCGGTTCCAGACCGACAAGGCCTATTGCCTGCAACTGGGCCGACAGCTCTACGGCGCAAAGCTGATGGGCGCCGCAAGCGCGGCGCTGGGGCGCAGCCTGGATTTCGAGAACCTCGACCCGCAGGCGATGCTCAACTACGGCCTTTCGCTGCAGCACCAGGGGCGCATGGACGAGGCCATCGACGTCTTCAGCGCCGCTGCGGACCTGTTCAAGCATCCGGAAATCCACGAGTTCCTGCTCTACCCGCTGTTCCACGCGCCGGATCGCCTGCGGCGCGTGTCGGAGGAGGCCCGCCGATGGGGCGACCTCTACGCCGCCGCCGTCACCCCACCAAAGGTCGCCTTCGGCAACGAGCGGACCGCCAAGCGGCGGCTGCGGGTGGGCTACGTGGGCCCCAGTTTCACGCGCAACCAGGTCGCCCAGTTCCTGCTGCCCGTCCTGGAAGCCCACGATCCCGCGGCGGTGGAGGTCTTCCTCTATTGCGCCGATCCCACCGCTGAGGACGACCTGCCCGCGGGCTGCAAGGTTCGTGCGATCGGCGCCTCGTCCGACGTCGAGGTCGTCGCTCGCATCCGCGCCGACAAGATCGACATCCTGGTCGACGTCTGGGGCCATACGTCCGGCAGCCGCCTGCCGGTCTTCGCCTATCGCCCGGCGCCGGTGCAGGTGGCCTGGATCAACTTCGTGCAAACCACGGGGTTGGCCTGCATGGACTACATCCTTCATGCCGACAGCATGGACATGCCGGGAACCGCCCAATACTTCACCGAGGAGATCTGGCGCATTGGCCCCGTCATGGTTCCGAGCCGTCCGCCGGCCAACCGGCCCGATGTCGCGCCCACGCCAGCGCTGACGAACGGCTACGTCACCTATGGCTCGTTCAACAATCCGGCCAAGCTGAGCGAGATCACCGTGGCGGCCTGGTCGCTGATCCTGCGGGAGCGGCCCACCGACCGGCTGGTGCTGAAATACAGCTACTACCTGGACCCGGTGTTGCAGCGGGCCACTCGCGCGCGCTTCGCCGCCTATGGCGCCCAGCCCGAGCAGCTGGAATTCCGTGGGCACACCGCGGGACTCGACTATCTGCGCGAGTTTCAGGACATCGACCTGGCGCTCGATCCATCGCCCTGCCCGGGCGGCACCACCAGCTGCGATGCGATCGCCAACGGCGTGCCGCTGCTGACTCAGCGGGGCGAGGATTTCTACGCCCGCATCGGCGTCCCCGTTCTGGAGCCCTGTGGCCTGGGCGAGCTGATCGCCGATGGCTGGGATGACTATGTGGCCAAGGCGCTGGCCCTGACGGCCGACCATCAAGCCTTGGACGCCCTGCGCGCCAGGATCCGTCCCGCGTTCGACGCCTCGCCCTATCGCGACGAGGTGGGTTTCACGCGCCACCTGGAGGACGCCTTTCGCCAGATGTTCGGCCGCTGGCTGGAGGGTTCCAGGTGAGTGCGCAAGAGGCGGTCCTGATCTTCCCGGCCGGAATGCCCGACGGATTGGCCTTTCGCGATCGCGCGCGGGCGCTCGGCCTGCGCGTCATCGGCGCCTCCTCCGTGGAAGGCGATCCGGCGCGCGATCAGTACGAGGCGTGGGAGGATCTGCCCTACGTCAGCGATCCTGCGTTCGACGCGGCGCTGGGCGCGCTGATGCGCCGGCACGATGTCAGCGCGGTCCATGCGCCTCACTTTGTGGTCTGGACCCATCTTTCGGAGCGGTTGGCCGATATCGCGCCGGAGGCCAGGCTGTCGGGCGCCGATCTTCCGCAGGATCACGAACGCGCCTACCGCGCCCTGCGCGAGCGCGTGGCCGCCGACAGGCCGCCGGCGTTCCAGCCGGCCTTCCCACCCAAAGCGCCGCTCGGTCCCCTGGAGAAAGCCGGGCTGTTGCGGTTGATGAACACCATCCCGGGCATGTGCGGTGAGGAGAAGGCGCTGGCCGTGGTGGAGATGATGCGCCACGCGCCGGCCGGCGACATCGTTGAAATCGGCTCGTGGTGGGGGCGGTCGGCCTCGCTCCTCGTGTGGCTCGCTCGCCACTACGACATCGGCAAGGTGCTCTGCGTGGACCCCTGGATCAGCGACGCCATGCCCCAGGGCGACGCCTTGCTCGACAAGACCAGCGCCCACCTCGACACCGAAGAGGCGCTGCGGATGTTTGAGATCAATCTCGCTCCCCTGGCCGATGGCCGCCTGAACTACCTGCGCTTGCGCGCTGAGGACGCGGCGCCGCTCTATCGGCCGGGCCTGACCGTTCGGACCGAGGCTTTCGGCGAAACGCGTTTCGAGGGCGCCATCGCCGTGCTGCACATCGACGGCAATCACGCCGAGCACCACGCCGCCCTCGACGCCGACCTCTGGACGCCGCACGTGCGCCCGGGCGGCTGGATCATCTTCGACGACTACGAATGGGCGTTCGGGGACGGTCCGCGCAAGGTCGCCGACGCCTTCGTCCAGCGCAACGCAGACCGCGTCGCGGCGAGGTTCCAGGCAGGGCCGACGCTGTTCCTCCAGCTTAGGGAGGCGGTTCGTGGCTGACGGCGCCGCTAAGCCCACGGACCCAGTCGCGGCCCAGATGGGTGGGCGCGGCTGGGCGCTGTTCCCCGGTCAGCTGACGGAGCGGGACCTGGTCGCCATTGGCGAGGATCTCGAGCGCATCTATCGCGCCTGCCGCGCCGTGCAGCTCCGCAACGGCGTCGGCGGCGACATGGAAGGCACGGCGCACCACGTCCTGGGCTACGGCGGGGCGATAGACCGCTTCGTCAACCACCTGCCCCTCTATGAGACGATCGAACGCCATTTCGGCGGCAAGGTCATCATCCTGAACGCGGGCGCGGTGCTGAATCCGCCCAACGCGGCTGCCTACACCAGCCGTCCGCACCGTGACATCCGCGCCTTTTCACCACGCTATCCGCTGTCGCTGAACATGCTGGTGATGCTGGACGACTTCACCGTGGAGAACGGCGCGACGCGCCTGCTGCCGGGATCGCATCTCATGCCAGAGATGGCGTCGGACACCGCCTTTGCCCGCGACGCCGTTTCGGTCACCGGCAAGGCGGGCGATATCGTGCTGTTCGACAGCCTGGTCGTTCATGCCGCTGGCCCCAACCGCAGCGAGTCGTCGCGGCGCGCGCTCACGCTGTGTTTTGGCCGCCCATTCATGAAGCCGCAGATGGATTGGCCTCGCTTTCTATCCGCGGAAGCTGAGGCCGGCCTGACGGGCCGGGGCCGGCAACTTTTGGGGTACGACGCGCGGGTCGCGACAAGCCTCGACGAATACTACCAGCCCCCCGAGAGATGGACATTCAAGGCCGACCAGCGATGACAACGACCGCCCCCCAGACCCTCGAACGCGGCGCCGAACTCGCGCGGCTGGCCGAGGTGGTCGCTTCCTACGGCGACAAGGTCGGACCTTTCGACGCCCGGATGCGCGACTACATGATGCGCACTTTCGAGGTCTGGTTCCGCGACGGGTCCTGCCTGCAGGTGGGTTGCGCGCACGGCGACCAGACGAGCCTCCTGCTGCAGCGCTATCCGGATCTCACCGTCGTCGAGCCGGCTCGGGAGTTCATCGACCACGCCCGCCAAGTCGTCGGCCACCGGGTGCGCTTCGTGGAAGGCTTGATCGAGGAGTTCGAGACCGAGGCTCGTTACGAAGCCATCTTCTTTTCCCACGTCCTTGAGCATGTGCACGACCCGGTGGCCTGCCTGGCGAAGCTGCGCGGGCTCTTGACCCCCACCGGCCGGCTCTACGTGGTGGTCCCCAACGCCGAGGCGGCTTCGCGGAGGATCGCAGTGAAGATGGGCGCGCTGCCACAGCTGGAAGCGCTCAGCGACTCAGACGCCGCCGCAGGCCACCGGAGGGTCTACAGGTTCGACACGCTCTGCCAGGACGTGCTGGGCGCGGGACTGAAGATCGAGACCACCGGAGGGATCTTCTTCAAGCCGCTGGCCAACTTCCAGTTCGACGCGCTGATTGGCGGCCCGCTGATCGGCGACGCCTTCATGGAGGGCTGCTTCCAGCTCGGCAAGGAGCACCCCGCGATGTGCGCCAGCATCTATGTGATCGCGGGGGCGGGCGCCTGATCCTTCAGGCGTCGCGGAACTCGCCGGCGAGAATGCCCATCAGCACCAGGCCGTGGCGCTGCCCGTCCTTGAAGACCGCCTCGCGCAGCTCGCCCTCCACGACAAAACCGGCCTTGGCGTAGAGCGCACGAGCGGCGTGATTGTCGTCAAGCACCTGCAACCCCACGCGCTGCAGGCCAAGGTCGCCAAACGCGTGTTTCAGCATGGCCCGCGTCGCCAGTACGCCCAGTCCCTTGCCGCGCGCCTCAGCCTCGCCCAGCACCAGGTGGAAGCTCGCCGAGCGGTTCAGGGCGTCGATCTCCTGCAGCGACACCATGCCGACCAACTGATGCGCCGGCCCGTGCTCGATGGCGAGCCGCACCTCGCTCTCGCTGCTGACCAGCCAGCGACCCATGTTGTCGACCACCTCGGCCTCGCTGCGGTAGCGGAAGTTGGCGCCCAATGAGCGCACGGTCTGCGGATCCTGATACCAGGCATAGAGGGTGGGCAGGTCGTCTTTGCGGAGGGCTCGGAGCCGGATCGCGCCGTCTGGAAACGTCATGTCCGCCCATCGAGCGCCGCGCGCACCGCCTCGCCGACGCAGTGCATTTCCTGCGAACTGTACCGGGGCTCGCAGGGTATGGATAGGCAATGGGCCGCGATCCGATGGGCTTCCGGGAAAGCCTCCGGCGGGCTTGGCAGGTCAGCCCAGTGCGTGGCGCAGAAGATCCGCTGCTCGGCCAGGCGTTGCGCCAAGCCAGCGCAGTCCGCGGCCAGGATCGGGAAGGCGAGCGGCGCGAACGACGGGCTGGTCAGATCGGGCCACAGGGCGTGCGGCGCCAGATGACCGGCCAGCACCGCATAGTTGCGTCGGCGCGCCTCGGCTTCCGGGGCGATGGCCAGGCCCACCAGCAGGCGCCGGGTCAGCGGGCTCATCCCCGCGCGGCTGACGGCGAAGGCGTTCTCGCGAGCCTGCGAGGCCGGGAACCAGGTCTCAGGCCTAGCGCCGTCGGGGTCCTCCAGGCGGGCCAGTTGCGGGACCCACAGTCCGGCGGGCGTCTCGCGGTCCGCCGGCTCCGCGGGCAGGTCGCCGTCCGCGACCAGCACCCCACCGTCGGCGACGCCGATCAGCTTTCTTGGGCTGTAGAGGACCACGTCGCCCCAGGCCGGAGCGCCCGGATCTAGCGCCTGGGCGCGGTCTTCGATCCACAACACGTCCCGGTGCGTGGCGACCAGCTCGCGGAACGACGCCGCTGGGGGCCGGCCGAAATAGTCGATGGCCAACACAGCGTCTCCGGCGCGGATGCGCCTCGCGAGGTCCGAGCCGTCGACCTGCAGTCCATCCAAGACCGCGAAGAACTCGATCTCGCAGCCCGCAGCCCGCCCCGCGTCAACGAGGCTTGTGCAGGCGTAGGCTGGCAGCAGGATCCGCCGAATGGCGCGAAAGCGCAGAAGTTCAGCGAGGGCGGACCGGGCCGTCTGATAGGCTCTGGCTGCCCGGTTTCCAACCCAATGGGTCCAGATGCTCGCGGCCACGTCGCTCTCGGTAGCCGCGAGGGCGAGCGGCAAGACGCTCCCGACAGTTCGGCGCGGCGAGTACGATGCAGCTTGCGTCACGGGCGCCCCAATCCGATTGGCGGTTCGATCGTAGTTCAATCCTCAACCTTGAACAAAAGACCTGCATTACCGGCGCGCCGGCCGCCGCCTGCCTAAGCCGCGGCCAAGGCCGGCGCGCGGTAGGCTGGGAAGAAGTCGTTCGCCTGCCGCCCGCCGCCGAGCGTTGCGTAGGCGGCCGGATCCAGGACCGCGCCGCAGAGGTGGGCGGCGACCTCGCCGTTGGCGAAGCCGCGCTTGAAGGCTGCCAGGCCATCGTCGCGATCTGAAAACCCGGCGCCGCCGCCCAGATTGACGACGCCCTGACCCGCAAAGTGCGCGATGGCCGCGTCGTAGAGCGCAAAGTTGGCGCCGTTGGCATAGCCGACGGTGTTGGCTGCGGTGAGGTGGTTGTAGATCACGCCGTCCGCCGCGAACCACAAGGTCATGCCCGCGCAGGCTTCGCCCACGAAGGCGGCGAACGCGGTGATGAAGGGCTCCTCGGCGAGCATCTGGAAATAGGCTGGTGAGAAGGCGGCGGCGCCGGTGATCCCGCGCCGGGCGACCAGCCCGGCGTACAGTTCGCGCCAGTCGCCGAGCCAGGCGGCTAGCGGCCCCCGGCGGACCTCACATCGCCGCACGCCGCGACGAATGCGATCTGCATGATGCTTGCTTGGGGCGAAGGGGCCGCGCGCGGGATCGATGAGGTAGTGGGTCTTGAATGGCCGGCAGACCTCGAAGGCTCTCGCGAGGCCGGGGGCGGGGCAAAGCAGAGGATCGGGCACCAGAACGGCGGAAACCAGGCCTTGGCGCGCCAGCCTTTCGAGGCCCGCCTCGATGTCATCGCCACGCGCAAACACCTGCAGCGGATAGGTCCCGACGACGTCGGCGAGACCCTCCGGACCGATCGGCCGGCGGATCATGTGCGAGCCCCACTCGGGGACGGGGACCGCCGCCTCGGGGCCCGCCAGCGCCTCGGCGTAACGGCGCGAGGCGAAGGGGTGGGTCCTCGTCACCGGCCGCTCAGCGTCCGGCTGACGGCCGCCGCGACACGGCTGATCTCCTGGGCGTCCATGTCGATGGAGAACGGCAGGCCCAGCGTCGAGGCCGCCAGTCGTTCGGTGACCGAGAGATCCTCGCGCCGGCAGCTGACGAAGGCCGCGCTGGTATGGCAGCCCCCGCCCCACCACGGGCGGCTATCGACGCCGTCGTCGGCGAGGGTCCGCGCGAGCGCCTGCGCCGAGTCGTCGGGCAGGCCGACGGTGCAGACACTGGTCACCCAGTCGCTGCCCCAGCCCGGTTGGAAACGCACCTCGGGCAGGCCGATCAGCGCGATGCGCAGCATCTGCGCGGTGCGCAGCCAGCGCAGCCGGTCGCCTGGCCAGCCGTCGAGCGCGGCCAAGCCGACGGCCGCGGCATATTCGGAGAGCTTGGCGTTGGTGGCCACGACGCGGCTATCGCGGCTGGCGTTGAATCCATAGGTCGTGAGTTGGCGGACTTTCAGGGCGAGGGCGGCGTCTTCGGTCGCCAGGAAGCCGCCTTCGCCAAGGCCCAGGACCTTGGTGGCGTGCAGGCTCACGACGGCCGGCAGGCGCGCATCGTGCAGGGTGTCGAAGGCCGCGGCGGCGTCCACCAGCACCGGCACGCCCGTGGCCTCGCGGAAGGCCAGCCAGGCGTCGAGGTCCGGCATGATCCCGAAGGCGCAGACCGGGATGACCGCGGCGACCTCGCGCTTCAAATCCGATGAGAGCGTTGCGACGGTCGCCGGATCGAGCATCCAGGTGGCGGGATCGACGTCCAGGAACCAGGGCTTCAACCCGGCCTGGACCACGGCGTGCGCGGTCGCAACGAAGGTCCAGGCCGGCAGCACCACATGGCCGCCGGGCGGCAGGTCCATGGCCTGCAGCGTCAGGGTCAGGGCTTGGGTTGCGTTGGCGACGGTGACGATCTGCGTCTCAGGCCGGAAGCGCTCGGCGAGTCGTTGCTCCAGCTCAACGAGCAAGGGCCCGAAATTCGAATACCAGCGCGCCTCGTCGATCCGCTGAAGGTACGGCAGGATGGCCTCGGCCGTGGGCAGGCGAGGGCGTGCGACCGCGATCGGCGCGGGCGCGCTGTGCGGGGCTTCTTGCGGCCGTGCCAGGGGCAGCGCCAAGGGCTCGTCCTTCCCGGAATAGTCCGGCGGACAAGGCAGCACGTTTGCGGTTAACGGCAGATTAGGGCGGGGGCTGGGTTCCCGAGGCTCGGATCAGCCCGACCGCGCGGCGACGAGCTTGAGGAAGGCTTCGGCGACCCGCGGCGCCCCCTGGCCGTCGCAGAGTTCGGCGCTGGCCGCGGCCAGGCCGCGGCGCAGGGCCGCGTCGGTGGTGAGCCGCACCAACGTCCGATCGAACAGCGCCTCGAAGTTGGCGGCGGCCGCGTCCACCACCAGGGCCGCCTCGCGCTCGGCGAGCGTTCGGGCGGCGGGCCGCTGATTTTCGGCCAGCACCAACATCAGGGTCGGCAAGCCCAGGGTGCAGCGCTCCCAGGTCGAGGAGCCGCCTGCGCCGATGGCGACGTCGGCCTCGGCGGTGAGCCGGGCCATGCGCGGGCTGTCCACGTGCAGCACGATGCGGGTGTCGCGCCGGGCGATTTTGGCCAGGCTGGGCAGGCTGGGGGCGTCTCCGCCCAGCACGATGTCGATGCCCACGTCGCTGACCTTTGGCCGCAGCCGTTCCACCACGCGGCCGGTGATCCCGTCGAGGTCGGTCAGGCCCAGCGACACCAGCACCCGTCCGACCGGCTCGCCGCGCCACGCCAGCGCGGTTTCACGGAGAGCCGCGAACTCCGGCCGCACCGGCGCATACTGCGGGCCCAGCATCAGGCGCGCGCCGTCCGGGATCAGGCCATCGTAGTCCTCGGCGCGGCGGGCGGGACCGGAATCCAGCAGCAGGTCGGCGCCCAGCGGCCGGTCGGCCAGTTCGTCGATCACCAGGACGGGCTTGCCCTGCCCAATCCGTCGATGATCGTTTTCGGCGAGGCCGTAGTGGTCGAAGACGACCGCGTCGAAGGTCTCGGCCGCCACGGCGTCGGCCAGGTCTGCCGCCGCGGCGGAGGCCGCCGCAACCCGCGCCATCGGCGACGCGAAGGCCGCCAGGATCGCCTCGACGCCCGGCGGCGCCGCGAACCGGCAGCTTGCGCTCTGGCCCTCCAGGGCCGCAGCCAAGGTCAAGGACCGCATGACATGGCCACCGCCGACCGCGGGGCCGGCGTCGACGACGAACAGGATGTTGGGGCCGCTCATGACCGCCGTGGGCCTCCGCACGAATCAACCGGCAGACACCCTAGGCCCAATTGCAAAGGGCCGCTCCGAAGAGCGGCCCCCGCGAAGGTCGAAAAGCCGTGATCAGTCTAGATGATGCTGGTTCCCGAGAGGATGTCGGCCAGCGCCCGGCCGGTCAGGATGACCGCGTCGTCCGCCACGTGGTCGGGGGTCGCGTTGGTGTCCACGAAGACGATGACGTCGGCGCCCACCTGAACGACGGCGACGTGCTCCGTGCCGTTGGCGGTCAGCAGGGCGTTGGCCTTGGCCTGCGCGTCCGCGAAGCTGGTTCCCGTCGCGTCCGTGTGGAACGTGGCGGCCGCGCTGGTGACGGCGAAGTCCAGGTGGTCGGTCGAGTTCCAGTCATTGATCACCGCCACGCCGTTGACGCCGCCGGCCACCGGCGAGGAGCCGGTGGCGAACACGAAGGTGTCCGCCCCGCCGCCGCCGGAGAGGAGGTCATGGCCCCCGCCGCCGGTGATGGTGTCGTTGCCCGCGCCGCCGGTGATGGTGTCGGCGCCCGTCCCCATGGTGATGACGTCGTTGCCGGCGCCGCCGTCGACGACCGAGGCGAAATTGCCGGTCCCCGTGATGGTGTCGTCGCCGTCGCCGCCCTGCACGCCGCCCTGGCCCGCGAAGGTGATCTGGTCGTTGCCGGCCCCGCCGTTGAGGATGTCGATGCCGCTGCCGGAGTTGATGACATCGTCGCCGCCGCCGGAGGAGATGCTGTCGTTGCCCCCGGCGGTGGTGATGGTGTCGACCCCCGCGCCGCCGCCGACCGTGTCGCCGCCCGCCCCGGTGTCGGAGAAGGTGTTGGTCCCGTCCCCGAGATTGACGTTGTCGCCGCCGGCGCCTGTCAGAGAGACGCTGTCGTTGCCCGCCCCAGCGCTGATCGTGTCGCCGCCGCCGGTGTCGGAGATGGTGTTGTTGCCCTCGCCGCCCAGGATGATGTCATGGCCGGCGCCGGTGATGCTGTCGGCGCCGTTCCCGCCGTCGAGGGTGCTGTAGCCGCCCGCCGCGCTGAGCGTGTCGTCGCCGTCGCCGCCGGTGATCATGGCGGAGCCCGTCGCCGCGACGTTGTCATTGCCGGCTCCGGCGTCAATGGTGTCCGCGCCTGCGCCGGAGGTGATCACATCATTGCCGGCGCCGGACGAGATGCTGTCGGCCCCGCCGCCGGTGGTGATGGTGTCGATGCCGGTCCCGCTGACCACCGTGTCGCCGGCCGTGCTGGTGTCGGAGATGACGTTGGTCCCGTCGCCGGCGTTGATGATGTCGTGGCCGGCGCCACCGCTCGCGGTGATGTTGTCGTTGCCGGCGCCGGTGGTCACGGTGTCCGCGCCGCTGGCGGTGAGATGGATGGTGATGTCGCCGCCGGAGGCGGTGATCAGGTTGCTGCCGCCAGTGTCGGTGATGTTGTCGTTGCCCGTACCGCCGTCGATGGTGTCGTCGCCGGCGCCGCCGACGATCACATCGTCGCCCGTGCCGCCGCTGATCGAATCGCCGCCCGGGCCGCCGGTCAGGTGGTCGGCGCCGTCTTCGCCCGCCAGGGTGTCGTGGCCGGTGCTGGTGGCGACGATCGTGTCGTTGCCGAGGTTGCCGTCCAGGAAGTCCCCGGCCGCGCCACCGCCGTCGGTGATGCTGTCGTCGCCCTTGCCGCCCAGGATGGTGTCGGCGCTCGTGCTCCCGGTGATGGTGTCGTTGCCGAGGTTGCCCTGGGCGAAGTTCGTGCCCAGCGGCGAGGCGCCGCCGCCCGTCAGGTCGATGGTGTCGTCGCCCTGGCCGCCGAAGAGGGTGTTCAGGCCCGTGCCGCCCACCAGGCTGTCGTTGCCCTGGTTGCCCTGCAGCAGGTCGTCGCCGGCGCCCCCCGACAGGGTGTCGGCGCCGTCGCCGCCGAACAGGCCGTCGGCGCCCGACGTGCCAGCTACGCTATCGTTGCCCGCCGTGCCGATGAACAGCTTCGACCCGTCGTTGAACAACGTCAGGTTCTGCTGCCCGCGGATCGTGCCGATGTCGTCGGCGAATGTCAGGCTGCTGCCTTCGAACGTCAGCGTGATGCTGGGCGGGCCGTTCACCGTCAGCGGGTTGAACAGCACCGTGGCCTCCGAGGCCGTGCCTGTGCGGAACAGGATGACGTCATTGGCTTCCTGGTAGGTGCTGGCCTGCGCCTGCGTCATCTGATCGAAGAAGAAGTTCGCCACGTACAGATCCCCGACTCAAAGAAGTTTGCGTCACCATGCCCCGATGGTGTTGCGAAAGTCTTGCTGGGCGGCGGCCTTGTTTACCATCGGGCAAATCAGCCCGAGGCCGGACTATGTCGCCGGCCGCGCATCGAAGCGGCGCAGGAGTTCGCTGGCGGCGCGGTTGGTCTCGTCGAGCGGCGGGTAGGCCCATTCGGCCAAGGTTCCGGCAAATGGCCGCGCGATGCCGCGGCCCATCAGGTCCTGGTGAAACCGGTCGAACTTTCGCCCGCCGCCGGACATCTCCAGCACATGGACCGGCTTGCCCGTGGTGGCCGCGTCGGTAGCGAGGTTGGTGGAATCGCCGGTGACCAGGATGACGTCGGCGGCGGCCAGAAAGGCGGAATAGGGATTGGCGCCCTCGTCGTCCCAGATCCAGCCGGGGAGACCGGCCAGCCCCTCGGCAAGAATGCGGCGGGCCGGCTGGGGCGTGCGCCGCGTGAAGCTGACCAGCAGGGAGCCGTGGGCCGCCGCCACCGCCTTGGCGACCTCCGCGGCCATCGCCCGCGCGCGCGCCGGCGGCAGGTCGTGGACCTTGGACCTGCCGCCGACGATCAGGGCCACTCGCGGGTGGGGCAGGGAGTCGATCCGCCCCCGGAGGCGGGCGAGGTCGCGGGCGGAGCCCTCGGCGCTCATCCGGTTGGGCGCGCCGACGATCGGGAAGACGTTGGGTCCGGCCAGGCCGTCGTGGATCGGCGGGACGATCAGATCGTAGGCGCCCAGGCGGCCGCGCGGATCCTGGGTCTGGACGACGAAGGTCTGCCCGCGCGACCAGCGGCGTACGCGCCGTGAGAACGGCACGCTGGCGCGCCCGGCGCCGATCCAGATGTCCGGCCACGGCGCGGCCATGGGGCCGTCGGTCCGCAGCATCAGGTGCGGAAAGGCGACCATCGAGAGCGGCATCCGCGCGAGGCCGCGCCTCCATGCCACATGTTTGACGACGATCTGCGCCGGCCGCTGGCGCGCCACCGCCTCGGCCAGGCCCAGAACCTGGGCCTCGATGCCCACGCGGCCGTCGGATACGGCCCAGATCCTCAGGCCGGAAGGACGGTCGTCAGCCATCGGGCCGCAACCCCCGGGGGTAGGTCAGACCCACTCCACCTTGGTGATCTCGTAGGCCTTGACGCCGCCCGGCGTGGTCACCTCGACCACGTCGCCGCTTTCCTTGCCGATCATCGCGCGCGCGATGGGGGAGGTGATCGAGACGCGCCCCTGGCGTACGTCGGCCTCGTGCTCGCCGACGATCTGGTAGCGGGCCTTTTCCTCGGTGTCCTCGTCGATCACCGAGACGGTGGCGCCGAACTTCACCTGGGCGCCGGACAGCTTGGAGACGTCGATCACCTGGGCGCGCGCCATCTTGTCCTCGATCTCGGCGATCTGGCCTTCGATCCAGCCCTGGCGGTCCTTGGCCGCGTGATATTCGGCGTTCTCGGAGAGGTCGCCGTGCAGGCGCGCTTCGCCGATGGCGGCGGTCACGGCCGGCCGCTCGACGGTCTTCAAACGCTTCAACTCCTCGTCGAGGGCATGATAGCCCTCGGCGGTCATCGGGACTTTATCCATGGGGATGGTGACTCGAGTTCGCCCTAGTTGGAAGTTCGCAGTTTCCGGCCGCGGGCGCAGGCGTCCGGGGGGAAAGAAGATAGAATTGTGCGCCGCAAAACGCAAGGCGGTGAAACCGTCGCTATGCGAAGCCTCGCCAGGCGGCGTTTGGGGCGCTCTTGACGGGCGAGGCCCTGGCCGAGGTCACCCCGCGGCCGGCGGCCTCGTCTGGCGCGGGTCGTAGAAAAATCGCTCCTCGGCGATACGTTCGCCGCGCCAGAGTTGCAGGGCGATCTCCTCCATGATCATCGGCGGCCCCCCGGCCGGCGTGAAGGTGAACCTCCAGCGGATCGCCACCTTGTCGCCGTCGATGAGCAGGTCGGTCACCGGATCTGTCTTCATCTTTGCAAAGCGCGCCATGGTCGCCCGCTCGTCGGCGATCAGCCGCGGCAGGCCGAGCCGCGCGGGTTGCTGGTTGTCCTGCATCGAGGCGTCGGGATGGTAGAACTGCTCCAGCGCCTCGACGTAGCTCGCGGCCTCCACCAGCGCGACGAAGGCCTGAACGCGTTCGTGGGTGGGCATTCACCGACTCCGTGGCTGGCGGGCGGCGCCGCGCCGCCCTAGCTTAGGCGCGGTTCGGGAGACGAGATCATGGCCGCGCGGCATGGAATTACCCTCTACCACTCACCGGCCAGCCGCGCCTTTACCGCCTACTGGATGCTGGAGGAACTGGGCGTCCCCTTCGGCGTCAGGACCATCGACATCCGCAAAGGGGAGCAGAAGGCGCCGGCGTACCTGAAGCTCAACCCGGCCGGCAAGGTGCCTACCCTGACCGACGGCGAAGTGGTGGTGAGCGAGAATCCGGCCATCGCCATCTACCTGGCCGACCGTTACGGCTATGGGACGCTCGCGCCGAAGATCGACGAGGCGGAGCGCGGCCCCTATCTGAAGTGGATCGTGTTCTCCACCGCCGTGGTCGATCCGGTGGCGACCCTGCACGAACAGAAGATCGACCTGCCCGGATTCAACTTCAGCTTCGGCGCCTTCGACGACATGGTCCAGGTGCTCACCGGCGTTCTGACAGGCCGCGAATTCCTGCTGGGCGAGCGGTTCTCGGCCGCCGACGTGGTGCTGGGCGGAACGCTGTCGCGGCTGCTCTACCAGGGTGTGCTGCCAGAGGACTCGGCGCTCCTCGACTACAACGCCCGGCTCACCAGCCGTGAGGCCTTTCACCGCGCCGCCGACGCGACCTGGCCCTCCCACCTCTTCCCCGCACAGGCCTAGCGAGCGGGCGAGCGCCGGCTCCTCTTGGAAAGGATCGCAGCGCGAGTTATACCGCACTGCAACAAACGGGGACCGGATGGACGAGAACACCACACTTGGCGATACGACGGGCGCAGAGGCTGCGCATTCGGCTCCTCGCCACCCTCTCGCCGATTTCACTGCCGATCGTCGGCTGTGGATGCTGGCCGCCATGGCCGTGGTGGTGGGCACGGGTGGGGCCTTCGCGGCCTGGGCGTTGCTGAAGCTCATCGCCCTGACGACCAACCTGGTGTGGTTCGGCCACTTCGACCTGGTTTCGAGGTCGTTGGCCAATGCGAGGCCGTCGCCCTGGATGGTGGCCGCGCCGGTCCTCGGCGGCCTGGTCATCGGACTGATGGCGCGTTTCGGCTCGGAGAAGATCCGCGGCCACGGCATTCCCGAGGCCATCGAAGCTATTCTGATCGGCGGCAGCCGGATGTCTCCGAAGGTCGCGGTGCTGAAGCCGATCTCCTCGGCGATCTCGATCGGCACCGGCGGGCCTTTCGGGGCGGAAGGGCCGATCATCATGACGGGCGGGGCGTTCGGTTCGCTCTTCGCCCAGTTTTTCCGGTTGAGCGCGGCGGAGCGCAAGACCCTGCTGGTCGCCGGCGCCGCGGCCGGCATGACGGCCGTGTTCGGCACGCCGGTCGCTGCGGTGCTGCTGGCGGTGGAACTGCTGCTGTTCGAGTGGCGCCCGCGGAGCTTCATCCCGGTGGCGGTGGGCTCGCTGACGGCGACCTGCTGGCGACCGCTGCTGATCGGCGCCGGTCCGATGTTTCCGTTTTCGGCCGATCCGGTTCTGCCCTGGTGGGGACTGCTGGCCTGCGCGGGCGTCGGAGTTCTGGCGGGTCTGCAGTCGGGTCTGCTGACCAAGCTCCTATATCTACTGGAAGAAGCGTTCGAGCGCCTGCCGATCCACTGGATGTGGTGGCCCGCGCTGGGCGGGCTCGTCGTGGGCCTGGGCGGCCTGATCGAGCCCCGGGCGCTGGGCGTCGGGTACGACGTCATTGGCGACCTGCTGCATGGGCATCTTCTGCTGGACGCTGTCCTGACGATCCTGGTGGTCAAGGCGGTGATCTGGCTGGCGGCGCTGTCGTCGGGAACCTCGGGCGGCGTCCTGGCGCCACTGTTGATCCTGGGCGGCGCGATGGGGTGGCTGGTCGGCTTGGCGCTGCCGGGCGAGCCCGGATTCTGGGCTCTGCTCGGCATGGCCGCCATGCTGGGCGGAACCATGCGCGCGCCCCTGACCGGCGCCATGTTCGCGGTGGAACTGACCGGCGATGTCCACAGCCTCGCACCACTTCTGGCGGCGACGGTCGCGGCCTATGCGGTCACCGTGCTTCTGTTGAAGCGGTCGATCCTCACCGAGAAGATCGCCCGGCGCGGCCAGCACATCACCCGGGAATATGGCGTCGATCCCTATGAGCTCACGCGCGTTGCCGAGGTGATGGTCGCCGAGGTCGACACCCTGCCCGCCGACCTGTCCATCGGCGAGGCCATCGAAGTGCTGGCCGAGGGGCGGCACCGGATCTATCCGGTGCTCGACGACGGCGGGCGACCCGTCGGCTTGGTGAGCCGCGCCGACGCGCTGCTGTGGAAGATCGAGGGCGGACATCGCGGCGAGGTGTTGTCCGAGCGCATTTCCGACGCGTCGCTTCCGGTGGTTCATCCGCAGGACATCGTGGCGCGCGCCGCCGACATCATGCTGGCCACCGACCAGGGCCGGATTCCCGTCACCGACCCGCGGACCGGCGTGCTGGTCGGGCTGCTCACGCGCAAGGACCTCCTGCAGGTGCGGGCCGACGCCAAGCACTCGGAAGACCACCGACAGGTCTATTACCGCCGGGAACGCAAGCCTGCGCCGACCACGGAGGACTAACCGCTCTGGCTGATCACGGCGCCGGCCAGTTCGCCCGGCGCCGGCGGTTCGTAAACGCCCTCGATGAACTCGAAATGGTCTGGGGTGACCTCGATGGCGAAGCTCTCGCCGCGCACCAGGTTGCGGTCCAGCACCCGCGCCCGGCGCACCTCCTGCGGAGCGTCCACGAAGTGGAGCCGCAGGTCCAGGCCGGCGGCCTCGGCGATGGCCCGCACCCGCGCCCGGTCGGCGCGGCGCATCAGGCCGATGTCGAGGATCACCGAGGTTCCTGCCGCCAGGACGCCGGCTGCCGTCGCCCAGATCTGGCTCTCGCAGCGCCCAACCCGCTCGATCATCCAGTCGTACTGCAGGGGTTCGGGCATGTCGGGGCCGAACATCCGCGCCATCCAGTCGTCGAGGATGAACGCCACCGCCTTCTCGCGGCGCGCAAAGGCGTGGGCGTAGGTGGTCTTGCCCGCGCCGCAGGGGCCGAAAATGACGTTGAGGGTCGCGCCCATGCCCAGGGTCTCGCTATCGGACCGACAGGCCGCCGTCGATCACCAGCTCCGCGCCGGTGACGTAACGGCTCTCGTCGCTGGCCAGCCAGAGCACGCCGGCGGCGATGTCCTCCGGATAGCCCTTCACGCCCAGTGGCACCGCCATGGTCGAAAGCGCGTCCAGGTCGGGCGGGGCATTCGCGCCCGGGTTGGCGGGGTTGAGGATGGAAAGCCAGATCGGGGTCTCGATGATCCCCGGATGCACCGAATTCACCCGGATGCCGTCCTTGGCGTTGGCGCACTCCATGGCCACCGCCTTGGTGAACAGCCGCACCCCGCCCTTGGTGGCGCAATAGCCGGCCAGGGTGGCGGCGCCCTTCAGCCCGGCGACCGACGACATGTTTACGATCGAGCCGCCGTCGCCCGATGCGCGCATCAGCGGGATCGCGTGCTTGGTCCCCAGAAAGACGCCATCGAGGTTCACCGCGGTCTGCCGGCGCCAGTCGGCCAGGGTCATCTCCAGCACCGACCCGCCTATGCCGATGCCGGCGTTGTTGACCAGGATGTCGAGCCGTCCGTGGCGGGCCTTCGTGTGGGCGATCACGGCTTCCCAGGCGGCCTCGTCGGTGACGTCATGGCGGCGGTATTCCGCCTGGCCGCCGGCCCGGCCGATCGCCGCCACGGTATCGGCGCCCTTGTCGTCCTGCAGGTCGGTGACGACGACTAGCGCGCCCTCGGCGGCAAGCTTCTCGGCGCAGCCGCGCCCGATGCCGCTAGCCCCGCCGGTCACCAGCGCCACCTTGCCCTGCACGCGTCCCGCCATGTCCGACCTCCCGTTCAGGCCTGCCCGTTCAGGGCCCCGCGGGATGAGGCCTAACCCACTGCGCAACACGCCGCCAGCGCTTCGCGAGACGCAGCGGATCGACGGAGGATGGCAGGGGCCGGCCTGGCCGGCCCCTCAAGGTGTCAGCGCATCCAGCTCGGCGTCGAGTCGGTGGTGGCGATGCCGTAGATCATGCCGATGGCCAGCAACACGATGGCCACGACCATCACTACGCCCAACATGCCTTCGAGACGCTCGGCCGCGTGCTTGGGCTTGTGCGGCCGGGTTTCCGGGTGATCTGAGTGCATACGGCATCCTCCCAATCTGCTGGGGGTTATCGCCCCCGCCAGACTGCGGCAGACGCCAAACGGCGTCGTTCCGGCCGGTCTATCTGGGGCCGCCGGAGCGCGCCCATGGGCCTGCAATCAGTCAGGCACTGCGATGGAATCTGCGCCTTCAAAGAATTCTGGTCAATCAAAAGCTTGTCTGGGCCGCGCCCCGATCAACTTACCGATCCTTCATTTGTCCGTAAGCGCGCGCCTGACATACACAAGCGTCAGGACGGAGATCTTCATGAATCTGGTTGTTGTCGCGGCTGCACTGGCCGTAAGCGCGCTCGTGCAGGCCACGCCAGCGGCGGCGTCGCCCGCGCCCGCGCCTGAGCCCGTCAGGACACCGGTGACCGCCAATGGCCTGGTGGCCGATCTCTACGCGCCTGCGGGGGCCAAGGGCCGCCTGCCGGCGATCATTGTGCTCGGCGGCTCGGAAGGCGGCATGGGCGCCGCCACCGCGCGGGACGCCCGGCTGATCGCCCAACATGGCTATGCCGCGCTCCAGGTCGCCTATTTCGACGCGCCGGGACTGCCCAAGGAACTGGGCCTGATCCCGCTCGAATACTTCAAGACCGCCATCGACTGGCTCCGCGCCCAGCCCGGCGTCGATCCGGACCGCATCGGCATCGAAGGGACCTCGGTCGGCGGTGAGGTCGCGCTGACGGTCGCCTCGCACTATCCGCAGATCAAGGCGGTGGTGGCGGCCGTGCCGTCGAGCGTGGTGTGGCCGGGGATCAGCCATACGAACCCGAACCCGCCCTCGACCTTCACGCAGGCGGGCCAACCTCTCCCCGACCTGCCGTACGGTGGCGGAGCTTTCACGTCGGTCTACGATCTCTATGCCAGGGGGCTGCCCGCGCTGGATCAGCATCCGGCCGCGATCATTCCCGTGGAGCGCATCAATGGGCCGGTCATGCTGATCTGCGGCAAAGCCGACACGCTCTGGCCGTCCTGCCCGATGTCCGAACAGGTGACGGCGCGGCTCAAGGCCCGGCATTTCAGGCGCCCAGTGGCGTTCCTGTCCTACGCGGACGCCGGGCACGCCGTGTTCGGGCCGCCTGCGGACCCGGCCAGTCCGCACTTCGCCGCCCTCGGCAGCCTCGGCGGCAGTCCGCAGGGAAACCAGGCCGCGCGGCAGGACAACTGGCCCCGGGCCATGGCCTTCATGGACGAGGCCTTGAAGCCCTGACGCGCCGGCGGGTTCGTCAGCCGTAGCTCTGCAAGGGGCGCACCTCGAGGGTGTCCTCCACTGTCGCGACGATGGCCTGGGCCGCGGCCAGCGCCCCGGCGGCCGTCGTGTAGTAGGGGGTTTTCATCATCAGCGCGGTGCGGCGCAGCTCGAAGCTGTCGGCAAGGGACTGGCGGCCTTCGGTGGTGTTGAAGACCAGCTGCACCTCGCCGTTCTTCATGGCGTCGACGATATGCGGCCGGCCTTCCAGCACCTTTTTGACGTGGTCGACCGGCAGGCCTTCGCCGGTCAGGTAGGTCGCCGTGCCGCCGGTGGCCATGATCCTGAAGCCCAGGCCCAGCAACAGCTTCACCGGCTCCAGCACCCACGGCTTGTCGGCGTCCTTCACCGAGACGAAGACGCAGCCGGTTTTCGGCAGCACCGTGCCCCCGCCCAGCTGGCTCTTGGCGAAGGCCCGCGCGAAGGCCGGCGCGAGCGTCTCGCCCGGCCGCACCCAGTCCAGGCCCATGACCTCGCCGGTGGAGCGCATCTCGGGACCCAGCACCGTATCGACCCCGGCGAACCGGGCGAACGGGAAGACCGCCTCCTTCACCGCCACGTGGTCGTGCGCGCTCTCGGTCAGGTCGAAGTCGGCGAGCTTCATCCCGGCCATCAGCTTGGCGGCGATCGCCGCCAGCGGCCGGCCGATGGTCTTGGCGACGAAGGGCACGGTGCGGCTGGCGCGCGGGTTGACCTCCAGCACGAAGATCCGTGGCTCGTCGGCGTGCGGCTCCTCGATGGCGAACTGCACGTTCATCAGGCCGCGCACTTCCAGGGCGCGGGCCATGGCTTCGGTCTGCCGCTTCAGCTCGACGATGGTCTCGGGCTTCAACGAAAACGGGGGCAGGGAACAGGCGCTGTCGCCGGAATGCACGCCGGCTTCCTCGATGTGCTCCATGACGCCGGCCACGAAGACGGCGCCGTCGGCGTCGCAGAGCGCGTCCACGTCCACCTCGGTGGCGCGGGAGAGGTATTGGTCGATGAGCACGGGCGAGTCGCCGCTCACCTGCACCGCGTGGCGAATGTAGCGGTCGAGCTGCTCGTCGTCGCGGACGATCTCCATGGCCCGGCCGCCCAGCACGTAGGAGGGCCGGATCACCACCGGATAGCCCACCTGGTGGGCGCCGGCGAAGGCCTCGTCGCGGGACCTGGCGATGGCGTTGATCGGCTGGGCGATCTTCAGCCGGTGCAGCAGCTGCTGGAACCGCTCGCGGTCTTCGGCCAGGTCGATGGCGTCGGGTGTGGTGCCGAGGATCGGGATGCCCGCGTCGGCCAAGGGCTGGGCGAGCTTCAGCGGCGTCTGGCCGCCGAACTGCACGATGACGCCCAGAAGAGTGCCCTTCGACTGCTCGACGTGGATCAGTTCGAGCACGTCCTCCGCCGTCAGCGGCTCGAAATAGAGCCGGTCGGAGGTGTCGTAGTCGGTGGAAACGGTCTCCGGATTGCAGTTCACCATGATCGACTCCACGCCGATCTCGTCGAGCGCGAAGGCCGCGTGGCAGCAGCAGTAGTCGAACTCGATGCCCTGGCCGATGCGGTTCGGTCCGCCGCCCAGGATGATTGCCTTACGGCGGCCCGACGGCGCGCTTTCGCAGTCGGGCGCCTGGCCCAGCGCGCCGGTCTCGTAGGTCGAGTACATGTAGGGCGTCTCAGCGCGGAACTCGCCGGCGCAGGTGTCGATACGCTTGTAGATCGGCCGCACGCCCAGCGCCCGGCGGTCGTCGCGGACCCGCGCCTCGGTCGAGCCGGCGAGGACCGCTAGCCGGGCGTCGGAGAAGCCCTGGCCTTTCAGGGCGCGAAATCCCTGCGGCGTCTTCGGCAGGCCTTCGAACCGCACCCGCGCCTCCTCCGCGACCAGGGTCTGGATCTGCCGCAGGAACCAGGGCTCGTAGGAACAGGCCGCGTGGATGTCCTCGACGCTGAGGCCGTGGCGGAAAGCCTGGGCGATGACCCGCAGGCGGTCCGGCGTCGGCTGGCCCAGCGCGCGCAGCACCGCGGCGTGGCCCATCTCCGGGTCCTCGGCGTTCTCGATCGCGACCTCGTCGAGGCCCGAGAGGCCGGTTTCCAGCCCGCGCAGCGCCTTCTGCAGGCTCTCGGCGAAGGTCCGGCCGATAGCCATCACTTCGCCCACCGACTTCATGGAGGTGGTGAGATAGGGCTCCGACCCCGGGTATTTCTCGAAGGCGAAGCGCGGGATCTTGGTGACCACATAGTCGATGGACGGCTCGAACGAGGCCGGCGTCGACCCGGTGATGTCGTTCATCAGCTCGTCCAGCGTGTAGCCCACGGCCAGGCGCGCGGCGACCTTGGCGATGGGGAATCCGGTGGCCTTGGACGCCAGCGCCGAAGACCGCGAGACCCGCGGGTTCATCTCGATCACCACCATCCGCCCATCCGCGGGGTTCACCGCGAACTGCACGTTCGACCCGCCGGTCTCCACCCCGATCTCGCGCAGCACGGCGATCGAGGCCCGGCGCATCCACTGGTATTCCTTGTCGGTCAGGGTCAGCGCCGGGGCGACGGTGATCGAGTCGCCGGTGTGCACGCCCATCGGGTCGATGTTCTCGATGGAGCAGACGATGATACAGTTGTCCGCCTTGTCGCGGACCACCTCCATTTCGTACTCCTTCCAGCCCAGGACGCTCTCTTCGATCAGCACCTCGGTGGTCGGCGACAGGTCGAGGCCGCGCTCGACGATCTCGCGGAACTCCTCGACGTTGTAGGCGATGCCGCCGCCGGTGCCTGCCAGGGTGAAGGAGGGCCGCACGATCGCCGGCAGGCCCACGAACTCCAGGCCCTCCAGCGCTTCGTCCAGGGTGTGCGCGGCCTTGGACTTGGGGCTCTCCAGGCCCAGGCGGTCCATGGCGTTGCGGAATTTCTGCCGATCCTCGGCCTTGTCGATGACCTCGGCTTTCGCGCCGATCATTTCGACGCCGTATTTCGCCAGCACGCCGGACGCGTCGAGCGCCAGGGCGGTGTTCAGCGCCGTCTGGCCGCCCATGGTGGGCAGCAGGGCGTCGGGCCGTTCCTTGGCGATGATCTTCTCGACCATCGCCGGCGTGATCGGCTCGATGTAGGTGGCGTCGGCGACGTCCGGATCGGTCATGATCGTCGCCGGGTTGGAGTTCACCAGCACGATCCGGTATCCCTCGGCCCTCAGAGCCTTGCAGGCCTGCACGCCGGAATAGTCGAACTCGCAGGCCTGCCCGATGACGATCGGCCCCGCGCCGATGATCAGGATCGAGGA
>JBIOED010000042.1:0-22673 GCA_044445675.1 Caulobacterales bacterium
ATCAGCTCGGGGTTCGAGGCCACCGCCGACAGGCCGGTGAGCACGCCGGTCTCCATGTAGTTGGTGTTGTTGCGCATCGACCATTCGACGACCTTGTAGGGCGGGTCCGGCCGGAACCAGTCGCGGCTCGTCTGGTCGCGGGCGTGCAGGTCCTCGCCGGGGCCGTCCACCGGCTTCACGTGCCGCAGCTCCGTGGTCGCGCCGCCGTTGCCGAAGGTCTCGTACATCTTGAAGAGGCCGTTGTGATTGGTGGACATGAAGCCCACGTAGCCCGGCGACCACTCGTCCACGTAGCCGTGGGTCCACACGCCCGGCATGCCGTATTTGGTCAGCTGCGCCATCTCGAAATTGGCGATCCAGGGCATCTCGCCGAACAGGATCGGGTCGAGCGTCGGGTTCTGTGGCGCCTGGCCGGAGAAGGTGTAGAGGAACGGCACGGACTCATGCAGGTCGTGCATCACCGGCGGATGCCACTGGAGGTAAAACGCCAGCAAATTCCGCGCACTGAAGCCGGTGTAATTGATGTCCCGGTTGTTGTCGTGGAAGATGTACTTACCCCAATAGGGCGCGCCGGGAACCGGATTCAGGTCGTCGGTGTCGTCGATCTTGTTGCGGTCGTACCAGTCCGTATAGCGGTCCCGGCCGTCCGGGTCGGTGGCGGGGTTGATCCCGACGATCACGTTGCGGCGGATCTGCTCGATCAGCGGGCTGTCCTCGGTGACCAGCCGATAGGCCAGCTCCATCAGCATCTCCGGCGGCCCGGTCTCCGCCGAGTGCAGGCCGCCCAGCACCACGTACATCGGCTTGGTGTGGGCGATGAGGTCCTTCGCGTCGGCCTCGGTCAGGCCGCGCGGGTCGGCGAGCCGTCCGAGGTTCTTCCGGTTGGCCTCCAGCTTGGCCATGTTCTCGGCGGACGAGATCAGCACCACGACGGTCTGGCGGCCCTCCTCGGTCTTGCCGGTCTCGACGATCTTCACCCGCGGCGACTTGGCGGCCAGCGCGCGGTAATATTTCAGCAGGTCGTCGTAGTGGTCGAGCACCCGCGGCGCGCCGATGTCGTGGCCCAGTACGTCGCGAGGGCTGGGGACGGTGGTGGCGGCCGGCAGGTGGTCGACCAGCGGGCTGGAGAACTCCGGCCGGGTGGTCCACACCTTCTGGTGCTGCGCGAAGACTGGGTCCATGGCCTGCTGGGCGAACGCTGCGGTCGGCGCCAGGATCGTCGCCAGCGCAAGCGCCGACGCGACAGCTTTCGAAAGCGACATACGGATCGTCCCCCAACTCCTACCAAGGCCAGACGGATAGCTCAGACGCCGCCCGCGTCAACGGCCGGGCGGCCCGGGCGGCGCCGCAGCGCCTGCCTGCGTGCGGTCATCGGCGCGTCATGGCGCGCGCCGTGAAGACGCCCCTTCATCGATTGACCTGGCGACGCCGTCCGCGTCGCGACGGGCATAAGGCCGGGGAGCTCGGCCCCTACGCCGCGACGGCGTCGTCCTTGGGCATGTAGGCCAGCAGCGTCGCCGCCTTGGCGGAGAGCTGCGCCGCCTCGTAAGGCGGCCCTTTCCGCTCGATGTCGTCGAGGTAGCGGCCGAAGTCGATGGCGGCCGTCGTCAGCTTCAGGTCGGCGACGCTCATGCCGCATTTCCTGAGGTCGACCACCTGGGCCTGCATGGCGCGCATGGCCTGGCTGGGGTCGCTGCCCACCGCCCCGATGGCCGAGCGCAGGATCTTCAGCGCCTGGGCCATGCGTTCGGAATCCGGCGTCGCGTGCGCGTCGGAGCGGCGCTTCAGGGCGCCGGAATAGTCGCCGGAGTTGAATCGACGGCGGTCAGGGCCGACGTAGTCCACGGCCTCTACCCAGTCGCGCTGGCGAAGCGTCACCGCCTCCAGCCGGCGCAGCAGGTCCTTCATGGTGAAGGGCTTGCGCAGGAACTCGTGCACGCCGCCGTCGCGCGCCGCCAGGATGCTGGCGGCGGTCGCCTGACCGGTGACCATGATCACCGGGGCGTAGCGCGCCGCCAGGTGGCCGCGGCGCAGGGTCCGGGTGAAGGCTATGCCGTCGATCGGCAAAGGTCCCATCTCGGCGAAGATGATTTGTGGGTCGTAGTTGGCGGCCAGCCGGATGGCCTTTTCTTTGGTCTCCGCGACCCAGACCTGTGAGCGGGCGATATCGCGCATAAGCTCGACGATCACCCGCGCTCCGGCCGGCTGCGGATCGACAATCATTACCCGCTGCAGCATCGGCGCCATGCGTTGAATGATCTTGGCGTCGGCGTTGAACAAGGGGCGCGCTCCGGCTACGGCCGAATTGCTAACCCGCCGCAGGTAAAGAACGAATTGACGATAACCATGTTCGACCGGGGTTAACTGGCGAAAACCCCGAGGCCGGTGACACTAGTGCAGGATCCGCGGCTCAGGCGACCTGCGCCAGAGCCCTTCGGCGAGCACGTTGGCGAAGCCGATCCAGCCGACGTAGGGGGCTACCAGATTGGCCGCCGGCGGATCCACCTGGCGGGCGCGCCAGACGTAAGCGCCGGCCGTACCCAGGGACGCGATGGCGGTCGCAAGTTGCCCGCCCAGCCGCCGGGGTCCCAGCGCCATCCAGACCGCGTTCAGCGCCTGCACCGCGCCCCACAGCGTCAGCGCCTGGGTGCGCGCGGGGCTCTTCGGCGCGTTCCAGATCCGCAGGCCGGAGAGCGTCAGGGCCATGAATAGCGGCGGCCAGACGGTGGCGAACACCTTCGACCGCGGCTCGGCCTCGACAACCACCGTCTCCTCGTAGTCGGAATAGATTTCGTAGTCCTCGTCCGGCGGGGCGTTCATCCGCGCCACCAGCGCCGAAATCGCCACCGCGCCCACCGTCAGGCCGACGCCGATCAGGATATGGTGGGTCGAACGCCCGCGGCTGTTCGCAAGGCTGTCGAGAGTCCCGCGGACGGGATTTGCAGGCATGGATCGGCTTCCCACGGCGTGTGACGTCCTACATCAAAACCGCGAGACGAAGCGCGGTTCCGGCCAAGCTTGGCATTGATCTCACAAACCCGCGACCGTCTGTCGCATGGCCGAGAAGCTTGGCCGTGCGTTGTTGCAGCGGGAGCCGCGCGACCGCAACCCTGCGGCTGGGCGGCCGGGACCGCGCCATGCACCTCGACGCCCTATTGCTGTCGCGCCTGCAGTTCGCCTTCACCATCGCGTTCCACATCATCTTTCCAAGCTTCACGATCGGGCTGGCGAGCTTCCTGGCGGTGCTGGAAGGCCTGTGGCTGGCGACCCGCAACGAGGCCTTCAAGGCGCTCTACCTGTTCTGGATCAAGATCTTCGCGATCTCCTTCGGCATGGGCGTGGTGACCGGGGTGGTCATGTCCTACGAGATCGGAACCAACTGGAGCGTCTATTCGGCGGCCGCCGCGCCGGTGATCGGGCCCCTGCTGGCCTTCGAGGTCCTGGCGGCCTTCTTCCTGGAATCCAGCTTCCTGGGCGTCATGCTGTTTGGCTGGAGGAAGGTGGGGCCGAAGTTGCACTTCGCGGCCAGCGTGCTGGTGGCGGTGGGCACGCTGACGTCCGCCTTCTGGATCGTCTCGGCCAACAGCTGGATGCAGCACCCTACCGGCTATGTGCGGCTGGCGAACGGGATGCTGCGCGCCACCAACTGGGCCCAGGTGATCTTTTCGCCGACCTTCCCGATCCGGCTCGCCCACATGGTGCTGGCGGCCTACCTCACCACCGCCCTGGTGGTCGGCGCGGCCTCGGCCTGGCGGCTGCTCCGGGAGCCGGGGGAGGCGGAGAGTTGCCTGGCGCTGAAGATGGCGATCGGCATGCTCGCCATCGTGGCCCCCCTGCAACTGCTGGCCGGCGACATGTCGGGCAAGCAGGTGCTGCGGTTCCAGCCTGCCAAGCTCGCCGCCATCGAGGCCTTCTGGGAGACGAAGAGCGGCCAGGCGCTGCACCTGGTCGCCTGGCCGGACGCCAAGGCCGAGGCCAACCGGCTGGAAGTCTCGATCCCGCGGCTCGGCAGCCTGCTCACCGCCGGGGACGCCAATGCCGTGGTCAAGGGACTGAAGGCCTTCGCGCCGGCGGACCGGCCACCGGTGTTCATCGTGTTCTGGGCGTTCCGGCTGATGGCCGGGCTGGGCATGGCGATGATCGGCGTCGGGCTCTGGGGCGGCTTCCTCTGCTGGCGAGGCGGCCTCGCCCACGCCAAATGGTTCCTGCGCGCCACCGTGGCCATGGGGCCGGCGGGCTTCGTGGCGGTGGTCGCCGGCTGGGTGGTCGCCGAGGTGGGCCGCCAGCCCTATGTGATCTATGGCGTGCTGCGCACCGCCGAGGCCGTCTCGCCGGTGACCCGGGGCGAGGTCTCCGCCTCGCTGCTCGCCTTCATGGTGGTCTACGCCCTGATCTTCAGCGTCGGCGTGCTCTACATCCTGCGGCTGATCGCCGAGGGGCCGCTGGCTGGCGCCGGAGAGACCGCCCCCGCCGCCCCGCGTCCGCCGGGCTACGCCCTGGCCGCCGCGCCGCAGGATCCGGGGACGCCGCCATGAGCCTCGACCTGCCGCTGATCTGGGCCGCGATCATCGCCATCGCCGTCCTGATGTACGTGATGCTCGACGGCTTCGACCTCGGCATCGGCATCCTGTTCCCATTCGCCGGCTCGCCCGCCGAGCGCGACGTGATGATGAACACCGTGGCGCCCATCTGGGACGGCAACGAGACCTGGCTGGTGCTGGGCGGCGGCGGGCTCTTCGCGGCCTTCCCCTTCGCCTACGCCGCCCTGCTGCCGGCGCTCTACATCCCGATCCTGGTCATGCTGCTGGCGCTGATCCTGCGCGGCGTCGCCTTCGAGTTCCGCCTGCGGGCGCGGGCGCGCGGCAAGCGGTTCTGGACGGCGGCCTTCGCGGGCGGCTCGCTGACCGCCACCCTCGCCCAGGGCCTGGTGCTCGGCGGCTTCATCCAGGGCGTCACCCTGCGCGACAAGCGCTTCAGCGGCGGCGTCTTCGACTGGCTGACGCCCTACAGCGTGCTGGTCGCGGTGGGCCTGGTCGCCGGCTACGCGCTGCTCGGCGCCTGCTGGCTGATCTGGCGCACGGAGAGCGAATTGCACGGCCGCGCGCGGCGCTGGGCCTGGAAGTCGCTGGCCGCCGTCGCCGTGCTGCTGGCGGCGGTCAGCGTGGCGACCCTGTTCGTCCATCCGCGCATCGCGGTGCGCTGGGGTTGGGAGGCGGGACACCTGGACTTCGTGCGGCTGGCCACGCTGTCGCCGATCCCGCTCCTCGGCGCCGCGGGCCTGGCCGTGGCGGCCATGGGCTTGAGGCGCGGGTCGCACGGCTGGCCGTTCGCCGGCGCGGTCGGGGTGTTCCTGTCCGGCTATCTCGGCCTGGCCGCCGGCTTCTTCCCCGACATCGTGCCCTACGGCCTGACCTTCCGGCAGGCGGCCAACGCCGACAATGCGCTGGCGCTGCTGCTGGTCGGGGCCGCAATCCTGTTGCCGGCGATCGTCGGCTACAGCGCCTGGGTCTACTGGATCTTCCGCGGAAAGGTGACGCCCGATGCGGGCTATCATTGAGCCGCCGCCGGACCCCGCCGCGCCGCTGGCCCCGCTGTGGAAGCGGCTGGGCTGGTTCGCCGCGCTCTCGGTCGGCGCGGCGCTGGCCACAGCGGCGGCGGCTTACGCCTTGAGGGCGCTGCTGCGCTGACCTAACACCGGCCCATGGCCACCCCGCTCTGCCGCCTCTATCTGATCACCCCGCCCCGGCTCGACGATCTGGCGGGCTTTGGCCGCAGCCTCGCCCATGCGTTGGACGCCGGCGATGTGGCCGCCCTGCAGGTCCGGCTGAAGGACCAGCCCGACGCGGTCGTCGCCGCAGCGGTCGATGCGCTGATGCCCATCGCCCAGGCGCGCGGCGTCGCGGTGATCCTCAACGACCGGCCGGACCTGGCGGCCGCGCTGGGTTGCGACGGCGTGCACGTCGGTCAGGACGACGCGCCGCTGGCGAAGGCCCGGGCGACCATGGGCCGGGACGCCATGATCGGCGTCACCTGCCACGACAGCCTGCACCTGGCCATGGAGGCGGCGGAAGGCGGCGCCGACTACGTGGCCTTCGGTGCGTTCTTTCCCACCACGACGAAGGCGGCGGCGACCCGCGCCGACCCGGCGCTGCTGACCGGCTGGCAGCAGGACATGCTGATCCCCTGCGTCGCCATCGGCGGGATCACCGTCGAAACCGCCGCCGGCCTCGCCGCGGCGGGGGCGGACTTCCTGGCCGTCTCGGCCGGCGTCTGGGCCTACGGCGAGGGACCGGCGGCGGCCGTGGCGGCGTTCAATGCCGAGATCGCCAAGGGGTCGGCTCAGCGCCTCTGAGGCTCGCCTTGCGTCCATGACGCGCGGCCACTAGGTTCCGCCGCCCATGTCGACCCAGACCGCCCTGCTGAAAGTGATGTCCGACGCCGCCCGCAAGGCCGCGCGCGGGCTCAACCGCGATTTCGGCGAACTGGCCGAGCTGCAGGTGGCCAAGAAGGCGCCCGCCGACTTCGTCTCGGCCGCCGACCTGAAGGCCGAGCAGACCATCTTCGAGGCGCTGGCCAAGGCCCGCCCCGGCTACGGCTTCCTCGGCGAAGAGCGCGGCATGGTCGAGGGCACCGACAAGACCCACACCTGGATCGTCGATCCGCTCGACGGCACCACCAACTTCCTGCACGCCATCCCGCACTTCTGCATCAACATCGCCCTGCAGCGCGAAGGGGCGATCGTCGCCGCGGTGACCCTGAACCCCATCGCCAACGAGCTGTTCTGGGCCGAAAAGGGCAAGGGCGCCTTCCTCAACGACAAGCGCCTGCGGGTCGCGGCGCGCACGCGGCTCGACGAGTCGGTGCTGGCCGCCGGCGTTCCCTTCCTGGGCCACGGCCAGCACGCGCAGTTCCTCAAGGAGCTGCATCAGGTGAGCCAGCGGGTGGCCGGCGTCCGCAGCCTGGGCGCCACGGCGCTGGACCTGGCCTGGGTCGCGGCCGGCCGGTTCGACGCCTTCTGGGACCGCAAGTCGTTCGCCTGGGACTATGCGGCCGGCCTGCTGCTGGTGACGGAAGCCGGCGGCCGGGCGACCGGCGCCGACGGTGAAGACGACGTGCTGGCCGCGCGCTCGATCTGCGCCGGCAACCTGGAGATCCAGCCGCAACTGCTGGATCGCCTGCGGGCGGCCGCCAAGTAGGTCTCGCCGGTTGACCCGCCTGCCGTCGGGTGACTGATTGTCATCGACGACGCCTAGGGGGACGCCATGACCATCACCCGCCGCACCTTGGGCGCGACGGGCGCCGCCGCTGCGGCGCTGGCCGCGCTCCCCGCCCCGGCCGCCGACCGGAAGGGCTTCCGGAAGCATCCGCTGATCATCGCTCACCGCGGGGCCAGCGGCGAGCGGCCGGAGAGCACCCTGCTGGCCTTCCGCCAGGCCATCGCCGAGGGCGCCGACTTCATCGAGCCGGACCTGGAGATGACCAAGGACGGCCACATGGTGGTGCGCCACGAGAACGAGATCTCCCAGACCACCGACGTCGCCAGCCGCCCGGAGTTCGCGGCCCGCAAGACCACCAAGTCCGTCCAGGGCCAGTCGGTCACCGGCTGGTTCACCGAGGACTTCACCCTGGCCGAGCTGAAGACCATCCGCTGCCGCGAGCGCCTGCCGCAGCTGCGCCCGGGCAGCGCCCGGTTCGACGGCCAGGAAGAGATCCCCACCTACCAGCAGGTCATCGACCTGGCGAAATCGGAGAGCGCCCGGCTGAAGCGCCCGATCGGCACGTACCCCGAGCTGAAGCACGCCAGCCATTTCGCGGGCCTGGGCCTGCCCATGGAGGGCCGGCTGGCGGACATGTTGAAGAAGAACGGCCTCGATAGCCCCACCGCTCCGGTCTTCGTCCAGTGCTTCGATGTCGAACCCTTGAAGACCTTCATGAAGCTCTCCAAGGCGCCGCGCATCCAGCTGGTCTCGCCGACCGGCGGGCCGACGGATTCCAAACTCAGCTACCAGGAGATGGTCTCGGCGTCGGGCCTGCGAGACATCGCCGCCTATGCCAATGGCGTCGGCCCCGACTGGTCAATGGTGATCCCGACGGTGGAGGGGGGCCTGGGGCCGGCCACCGCGCTGGTCGCCGACGCCCACGCCGCCGGCCTGGCGGTGCATCCCTGGACGGTGCGGGCGGAGAACGTCTTCCTGCCGCCCAAGCTGCGCCACGGCGCCGACCCCTCGGCGCACGGCGACGTGGACGCCGTCTACCACGCCCTCTACGCCGCCGGCATCGACGGCCTGTTCAGCGACTTTCCGGCCCTGGCCGTGAAGGCGCGGGGGTGAGGCTGCCTCTTCTTCGGCCGCGCAGGGCGGCGCCGGCTGCGCCGAAGCCCACGATCAGCAGCGCCCAGGAGCTTGGTTCGGGAACGGCCGCCGCGATCCCGTTCGGGCCGTAGCTGAGTCCGTCGGCGGAGCCGATCTGCGCCGCGGTGTTCTGGGCGCCGGCTGTATCGAACACCAGGGCCGAGGTCAGCGCCGCCGTGTTGTAGTAGTTCACGCTGGCGGTATAGGGCGTCGAGTCGGCGGCCACGAAAACTGAACTCGCGTCCAGATTGAGGTCCGTTGAAATCGCGGTCGCGTATGTGAACGGGACGTAGAAGGTCACGGTGTCATTTCGCGTGCCGTTGTTGTCGATCTCGACAAAGCCGCCGCTGCTGACGCCTTGATTGTCGTATTGGTAAGACGACGCGGCATCCAGGAAGAGAAAGGCGGAGCTGCTATTGAGGCCGGTTCCGGAGCTGCTGATAACGCCATCCAGCGAATAGGTCAGCTGCAGCACGCCGCTGGTTCCGGCCGTTCCGCCCGTGATCGTGAGCATGTCGCCGAACACCGCGTCGCTCGACGCCGTGGCGAGCAAGGCGCCGCCAGGCGTTCCTGTCACCGTCATGGTCGAGCTGGCGCCCAGCGCTCCGTTGACGACCTTCGCGGCCCCGCTCGCCGAGAGCCCATAGCCGCTGCATGTCGAGCAGGTGAAATTCCAGTTGAGGTTGTCTGAAGCGCCGGACGTGGTCTGCGGCCCCGTGCTGAACGAGTGCGACACGACCCCCGAGAGGTTTTGGCCGACCTGCCCTTCGACGATCGTGCTGGCGTATGTCGGAACGGCTGCTCCGAGGGCGATCGCCAGCAGAGGCGCGGCGACAAGGCCGCGAAACAAAGCGTTCATAGGGCTCCCCAATCTCAGCCGAAAGGATGTGACGGTTCCATGAATCAACGCTCGAGCCGAAATCAAAAAAGGACGTTACGCACGCCCATTTATACTAACATTAAGTTTGCCTTCGGCAAGTGACGCTTGTCGCCGCCGACTACCGGCAGGCGCATCGATACTTGGGGCGGACTCAAAGGGGTCAAAATCCGCCGCTCAAGCCCTGGCCGAATGTCCAGTTCTGGAGTGGCCCAAGGTCGGCTTGTGGTGCGTTTCGGCCGGTCGCGGATCAACATGGCATAAGGGCGAATGCGGTGGGCGTCTTAGCCGGCCCTCCGCCATTCTCTGCGCTCACGCCCTAAGCCGCTTCCCCGAACTGCAGCGCCGCCAGCCGGGCGTAGAGGCCGTTCTTGGCCACCAGTTCGTGGTGGGTGCCTTCCTCCACGATGCGGCCCTCGTCCATCACCACGATGCGGTCGGCCTTCAGCACGGTGGCCAGGCGGTGGGCGATGACCAGGGTGGTGTGGCCGACCATGGCCTCGTCGAGGGCGCGCTGGACCAGGCGCTCGTTCTCGGCGTCCAGCGCGCTGGTGGCCTCGTCGAGCAGCAGGATCGGCGCCTGGCGGACCAGCGCGCGGGCGATGGCCAGGCGCTGGCGCTGGCCGCCGGAGAGGCTGCGGGCGCGCTCGCCGATCTGGGTCTCGACGCCCTGCGGCAGGGCGGCCAGGAAGCCCTCGGCCTGGGCGGCGCGCACAGCGGCCTCGACGTCGCCGAGGCTGGCGTCGGCGCGCCCGAAGCGGACGTTGTCCAGCGCCGAGCCGGAGAACAGCGGCGAGTCCTGGGCCACCAGGGCCATGCGCGCGCGCACCTCCACGGGGTCGGCCTCGCGCACGTCGACGCCGTCCACCAGCACCTGGCCGGCCTGGGGATCGTAGAACCGCAGCAGCAGGCGGAACACCGTGCTCTTGCCGGCGCCCGAGGGGCCGACCAGGGCCACGCGTTCGCCCGGCCTGACGGCCAGCGAGACGCCGCGGATGGCCGGCAGGTCCGGGCGGCCGGGATAGGCGAAGGTGACGTTCTCCAGCGCCACCTCGCCGCGCGCCGGGACCGGCAGGGCGATGGGGTGGGACGGCGCGGCGATGCCGGGCTTGGCCGCCAGCAGTTCGGAGACGCGCTCCATGGCCCCGGCCGCCTTCTGGACGTCGCCCCAGGTGTCGCCCAGGGCGCCGACCGAACCGGCCGACATCACCGCCAAGAGGGCGAACTGGAAGAAGGTGCCCCAGGTCAGCTGGTCCTTGAAGGCGAAATTGACCCCCAGCCAGAGGATCCACACCACCCCGCCGAACACCAGGGTGATGGCCGCCGCGGTCATGATCGCCCGCGCGCCCATCCGTCGCAGCGAGGTGCGGAACGAGGTCTCCACCGCCGCGCCGAACCGCGCCGCGCCGGCCGCCTCCCGGCCGAACGCCTGCACGATCTCCAGCGCGTCGAGCGTCTCGCCGGCGTGGCCGATCGCCTGGGCGAACTGGTCCTGGGTCGAGGCGGTGAGCTTGCGGACCTGGCGGCCGAACAGGAACAGGGGCGCGATCACCACCGGGAAGGTGATCAGGATCAGCCCGGTGAGGCGCGGGCTGACCACCACCATATAGGCCAGGCCGCCCACCAGCATCAGCAGGTTGCGCAGCGAGACCGAGATCGAGGTGGTCAGCAGGTTCTCGACGATCTGGATGTCGGTGGTCAGGCGCGACAGCACCTCGCCGGTGCGGGTCATCAGGAAGAAGGCGGGGTCCAGCGACAGGATATGGGCGTAGGTCGCCTTGCGCAGGTCGGCCACCACCCGCTCGCCGAGCTTGGTGACGAAGAAGTATCGGCCGGCCGAGGACAGCGCCAAGGCCACGGCGATCCCGCCGAGGGCCCAGAACCAGGGGGCGACGCTTTCGGCGCTGGCGTGCGCCGCGCGTGCGGCCGTCACGTGGTCGACCAGCAGCCGCACGGCCCCGGTGAGGCCGAGACTGGCGGCGGCGGCGGTCACCAGGAAGGCGCCGGCCGCCCCTGCGTCCGTGCGATGGCCCGCGGCGAACGGGATCAGGCGGCCGAGCGCGCGGACGTTGCGGCTCTTGGGCCGGCGCGCCGCGGCCTCGTCCAGCGTCTGCGCCAGGGCCTGCCCCGCCGTGGGCCGGCCGGCCGCGGCCGCTTCGGCCCCCAACTCGACAACCGGGGGCTCACTCATGGACGCTCACACCTTGCATTTGCGCCGGCGTTTCTCTATACGCCCGGCTTCCTCGAAGCGGCCCCCTCGCAAGGCGGCCCTCGGTCACACTCGACGCTCCTTTACGTCAGGCGCCTGCGCGATGAAACAAGACACCCATCCGGACTATCACTTCATCACCGTGGTGATGACGGACGGCACGACCTACCAGACCCGGTCCACCTACGGGAAGGAAGGCGCGACCCTGAACCTGGACATCGATCCGAAGACCCACCCGGCGTGGACCGGCGGCGGCCACCAGATGCTCGACCGCGGCGGCCGCGTGTCGCGCTTCAACGCCAAGTTCGGCGGCTTCACCCGGAAATGAGCGCGTAGCGACGCCTCCCCGCGAAGGCGGGGATGCGTGCGGCTTCGACTGCGAACGCGCCGCGGGGCGACCTCCGCGGCGTTTTGCATTCCCGATCGTGACCATCCAATTTGACCGTTATGGCCGGCCTTGTGCCGGCCCCCCATGAACTCCGCGGGCGATGCGTGCGCGTTGAGGCGCCGAGCCCCTCTGGGGAGGACCGCGGTCTTGGATAGCCGGCACAAGGCCGGCCTGACGGTTGGAGCGGGGAACCGGCGACGGCGGCTCGTCCGAGACCTCAGCTTCCGAAGGCGGTTTTCAGCCGGTCGTGCTGCGACAGCACCGGATGCGGACCCTCGTCGACCGCGTTTTCCACGTACATGCGCCGGTCCAGGTGGCGGACGCGCTCGTAGAGGCGTTCCGAGCGGTCCAGCAGGACGGTGAGCTCCGGCGGCAGGCCCCCGACCCCGTCACCTGGGGGCCCGTCACCTGGGGTCCCGTCGCCGGTCGCCCGGCAGACCGCTTCCCCGGCCAGCCGGTAGCGCTCCTCGCAGGCCGCGTCCGGCGGCATGTCGCCCTCGCGCACCGCGCGCTGCACCAGCAGCCACGAGGCCACCTGCATCAATCGCGTGGTCAGCCGCATGCTCTCGGCCGCATAGGCCAGCGCCGCGTCGCGCGCCAACAGCTTCGAGGCCTGGCGGCCGGCGCCGTCCAGGTAGCCGGCGGTCTCCTCCACCAGGTCCATGCCTTCCTGGAAGGTCCGCTGGAACAGCTCGGACCGGGCGAAGTCCTGGATGACCTCGGCGCGCCAGACACCGGCGGCCTGGGGCGTTGAAGGGGCGTTCAGCTCAGTCATGCGGGCTCAATCTACACTCGGCGCGCCGTGCGGTCGCGAGAAACCGTGCGTGCAACCCGCATGCCACGCGTTCTGGTCCATTTTGCGCCGGGCCCATGCGAGGCTAGCTCGAACCGGCGCCGAACAGCGCGTCGGCGGCGGCGCGGCCGGCGCGCTTGCGGTCGATCTGGGCCTGCGCCCGGGCGATCTCCGCGCTGAGGATCTCGATGCGCTCCTCCAGCTCGGCGACGCCGAACAGCTCCAGGTCCTCGCGGACCGCCTCGACGAGGCGCTGGCCGCGGCCAATGCGGACTTCGGCAGGCTCTTCCATGGCGGGCTCCCTTTCCGGTTCCCCGATGGGAGGCTATCCAACCCCGCGAGCCGCCGAAGCGCAAGGTCGCGCCGAGGACGGATGCACAGCTTTGCCGGAGCCATCCACATGACCGACAGCATGACCGCCATCGCCGTCGAGGGCGGCAAGGGCCCGGCCGAGGCGCTGAAACCCGTGCAGGTCCCGCGGCCCGAGCCGGCGGCCGGGCAGATCCTCATCCGGGTCCACGCGGCGGGGATCAACCGGCCCGACATCCTCCAGCGCCTGGGCTTCTATCCGCCGCCGCCGGGCGCGCC
This sequence comes from Caulobacterales bacterium, assembly GCA_044445675.1. Classification (GTDB taxonomy): domain Bacteria; phylum Pseudomonadota; class Alphaproteobacteria; order Caulobacterales; family Caulobacteraceae; genus Phenylobacterium. The sequence goes on from JBIOED010000042.1 coordinate 13,207, forward strand.
TGAGACCCTGGGCCTGGAGGTGGCCGGCGAGGTGGTCGCCGGCGCCGGGCGCTGGAAGGCCGGCGACCGGGTCTGCGCCCTGCTGGGCGGCGGCGGCTATGCGCAGTACGCGGTTTGCGACGCGCGCCACGCCCTGCCGATCCCCAAGGGGCTGGACTTCGTGCAGGCCGCCGCCCTGCCGGAGACCGTCTTCACGGTGTTCGCCAACGTGTTCGAGCACGGGCGGCTGCGGCCGGGCGAGACCCTGATGGTGCACGGCGCGACCTCCGGCATCGGCACGACGGCGATCCAGATGGCCAAGGCGGCGGGCGCCCGAGTGATCGCCACCGCCCGGGGGGCGGAGAAGGCCGCCGCCGCGCGCCGGCTGGGCGCCGACGTGGCGATTGACGCCAAGGCCGAGGACTTCGCCGAGGTCGCCAGGCGCGAGGGCGGCTGCGACGTGGTGCTCGACATGGTCGGCGGCGACTATTTCGCCAAGGATCTGGACGCCCTGAAGCTGGACGGCCGCATCGTGTTCATCGCCAGCCTGGGGGGCGGCGAGGTCACCCTGCCGATCGGCCGGCTGATGCAGAAGCGCGGCGTGGTCACCGGCTCGACCCTTCGCCCGCGGAGCGCCGACGAAAAGGCCCGGCTTGCCGCGGCGGTCGAGGCCGTGGCGTGGCCCTGGATCGAGGCCGGCAAGCTGGTCCCGCAGGTCGACGCGACCTTTCCGCTCGCCCAGGCCGCCAGGGCTCACGCCCATCTCGAAGCGGGCGGCCACGTCGGCAAGATCGTCCTGACCTGCGCCTGACCTGGCGGCGCCGCCCCGGTCATGCGGGTGACGCTGCGTCAAACTGAACTTTTGAACGCGACGATAAAAACCTAAGATATCTGAGACACAGGGCAAACCTAATCTTCGAAATCCGGCCGTATTTTCGGCGCCCGAGGTTGACGGAGCCCTACGGCTGAGCCAGTGGGAACGAGAAAAATTCGTCCGTTCAATCTTGGCCCGCAAGGTCCCTGGGGAGGTTAGTTTGCAAACCAAAGTTCGCCTTTTGGCGTCCGGCGCCGTGCTGTTCGCCACGGTGCTCGGAGCTTCGGCCCACGCCCAGACGGCGCCCGCCGCCGCCTCCGCCGCGGCCAGCAACACCATCGAAGAGCTGGTGGTCACCGCCGAAAAGCGCTCGCAGAGCCTGCAGGACGTGCCGGTCGCCATCTCGGCCTACACCTCCGAAAAGCGCGACCTCCTGGGGATAAACTCCGTCCAGGACATGACCAACTTCACGCCGGGCCTGGAGTATTCCAGCCAGCTCGACCGCATCAGCCTGCGCGGCGTCGGCCGCCTGACCAACGTGCAATCCGCCGATCCCGGCGTCGCCACCTACTCCGACGGGGTCTACACCTCCTCGACGGTGGAGGCCGGCAAGACGCCGATCTTCACCGACCGCGTCGAAGTGCTGCGCGGGCCGCAAGGCACGCTCTACGGCCGCAACTCCATCGGCGGCGCGATCAACGTGATCTCCAAGCGCCCCACCGAAGAGCCCTACGCCGAGGTGCGCGCCACGGTGGCCAACTTCGGCCGCACCCTGCTGGAGGGCGCGGTCTCCGGCCCGCTGGCCCCCGACCTGCAGTTCCGCCTGGCCGGCAACTGGGAAAAGCAGCGTGACGGCTACTACAAGAACATCGTCCCCGGCATGCCCAGCGAGGGCAACGTCATCGACCAGTATTACGTCGAGGGCCAGCTGCAGGCGAAGTTCGGCGAACATCTCGACGGCTGGGTGAAGGCCTCGGTCGCCGGCTGGAACAACGGCGGCGGCGGCCCCGGCGCGCGGGCGACCTACACCACCGGCCCGATCAACACGACCGAGTACTTGCCCAGCGCCCTGTTCGTGAACCCGGGCTACGCCTGCTCCGGCGTGCCCACCAACGTCATGAACGCCTCGCCGTCGGGCTGCGTGAACCCGGCCAACCGCGATCCGCGCAAGTTCGCGGCCGATACGGCCAACTCGGTCTCCCTGGACGAGACCTACATCTTCTCGACCCAGTGGACCTACCACTTCGAGGGCGCCGACCTGAAGTACATCGGCGGCTACGACAACTACCACTATACCCTGATCGCCGACCAGGACATGACTGCGATCCAGGGCTTCACCCTGCCGGTGGCCCCGTTCTTCGGCGCGTTCGGCCCGACGATCGGCGCCCAGCTCACCCCCTGCTCGGTGACGCCGGGCTGCACCGGCGTCAACGTCCGGCCGCGCTACGCCTCGACCTATCAGGAGGACAAGCACTGGGTCAGCCATGAGTTGAACCTGTCGTCGAGCGGCGACGGCGCGCTGCAATGGCTGGTCGGCGCCTATTACTACAAGGAAGGCGTCAAGCAGCCGGTCTTCACCACCCTGTTCGACCAGGCCCAGCTGGCCTCCAGCGGTATCGTCAACGCGGGCGCCGCGGTGAACCCGCGGGGCGTCAGCGCCGACAACCTGCTGCGGCCTTACGACGACCGGCCGGAGGTGCACGACGAGTCCTACGCCGGCTTCGGCCAGATCGACTGGAAGTTCGCGCCGACCTGGAAGACCACGCTCGGCATCCGCTACAGCCACGACCACAAGTACGGCTCCGAAGCCGTGCGCCTGGTGTGCTACGCGGTGACCTCCTGCCTCAACGCGTCGGGCTCCATCGTCACGCCGGAAGGCCTCGGCAGCACCTACACGCCGCCGGTGGATGTGACCGCCGCGGTGGTCAACCTGGCCAGCCTGCCGCCGGGCGTCGTGCCCGGCGGGATCAACGGCGTGACCTTCACGCCGGACGGTTTCGCCCACCGCAACTATGACGCCAACTTCTCGGCGGTGACCGGCACCGCAGGCCTGCAGTGGGATCCCGATCGGGACACCATGATGTATGCCCGCTACAGCCGCGGCTACAAGGCGGGCGGCTTCAACGTCGGCATCTCCACCACCGAAGGCGCCTTCCCCAAGACCAACCCGGAGCACGCCAACAACTACGAGGTCGGCCTGAAGAAGGAGCTGTTCCACCACACGCTGCAGACCAACGTCGCGATCTACTATCTCGACTATCGCGACTTCCAGGCGCCGGTGACCATTCCCGCGGTCGGCGGCGGCGTGGCCCAGCCGCAGGGCGTGTTCCTGAACGTGCCCAAGGCGGTCAGCTACGGGATCGAGCTGGAGACCACCTGGTCGCCCATCGACAACCTGCAGTTCCTGCTGAGCTACGCCTACGACGACGCCCACATCACCAAGCTCCAGGGCGTCATCGATCCGGCGGACCCGACGGGCGTCCAGCCCGGCGCCAGGCCGATCGGCCCGCTGACCGCCTGCACCGGCATCGGCACGGCCACCCAGACCCCGAACTGCGACATCTACTCGGGCTTCGTCCAGCGCGGCCAGGACCTCAGCGGCAACCAGCTGCCGCAGTCGACCAAGAACAAGGTGGCGCTGAACGCCACCTATACCTGGGAAATGGAGCGCGGCTCCCTGTCGCCGTCGGTCAGCTACATCTGGCGCGACAAGCAGTACGGCTCGATCTTCCAGCGCTTCTACAACGAGGCCCCCTCCTGGTCGCAGGTCGACGCCCGCGTCACCTGGAAGGACAAGGACAACAGGTATTCGGTCATCGCCTACGTGAAGAACCTGTTCGACGACCTGGGCTACGACGGCGGCGCCAGCGGCGCCCGCCTCGCCGGGACCAACATCGGCCCGTCGATCGCCTCGCCTCAGGTCAACCTGGTGCAGCCGGGCTTCAACATCACCTACCCGCTGACGCCGCCGCGCACCTACGGCGTGGAATTCCAGTACCGCTTCTAGGAATTCAACCCTCGCATCAGGGTCGGAAGGGGCGCGTCCGCAAGGGCGCGCCCTTGGCTTTTGGGGGTCGTCCGATCTGTGGCGGCCATGCCGACTTTTCGATTGTCGCGCGCCCGCAAGGGCCGAAAGACATTGACGTCCGGTAGGCGCTGCAGCAATTTCAGCGAACCGGGTGATCGGGCGACTGCGGACTTCTGCCGCGGAACGCCCGACGCCCGCCGCCTATGCGCGGCAGGGAGGACGTCATGGGGGCAAGCGGGCGGTCGCCGACCGGGCGCGGGAACGCGAATTCGCGCCGCGGCGCGCACCGGTGTCTGCGCCCCGGATCAAGCGCTCTCCCTCAGCCTCATGATGTGACGCGCGGCCGCCCGAGCCGGATGCGCCGCGCGATGGTTTCCAAACAAGACGAGCGTTGATTTCAATCGATGGCCTGAACGGCCACTGGGGAGGCTAATTTGCAACACAAGGTCCGCCTTTTGGCGTCCAGCGCACTGCTGGTGGCTGTCACCGCGTTCGGCCCCGCGGCCGTCGCGCAATCGCGTCCCGGCACGACCGCTGCGGTCAGCAACACCATCGAGGAACTGGTGGTCACCGCCGAAAAGCGCACCCAGAGCCTGCAGGACGTCCCGGTGGCCATCTCGGCCTTCACCTCGGCGAATCGCGACCTGATCGGGATCAACTCGATCCAGGACATGACCAATTTCACCCCCGGCCTGAACTATTCGGCCTCCAGCGACCGCAACAGCATCCGCGGCGTCGGGCGCCTCACCAACTCGCACCCGATCGCCAACGCCGTGGCGCTCTACAGCGACGGCATCTTCAGCTCCTCCACCGTGCCGGCCGGCAAGACGCCGATCTTCACCGACCGGGTGGAGGTGCTGCGTGGCCCGCAGGGCACCCTCTATGGCCGCAACTCGATCGGCGGGGCGATCAACGTGATCTCCAAGCGCCCGACCGAGGAATTCTATGCCGAGGTCCGCGCCACGGTGTCCAACTACAGCCGCAGCTTGCTGGAAGCCGCCGTCTCCGGCCCGCTCGCGCCCGACCTGCAGTTCCGGCTGGCCGGCAACTGGGAAAAGCAGCGTGACGGCTACTTCAAGAACATCGTTCCCGGCATGCCCAGCGAGGGCAACGTCATCGACCAGTTCTTCGTGGAAGGCCAACTTCAGGCCAAGTTCAACGACCACCTGGACGGCTGGTTGAAGGTCGACGCCGTAGGCTGGAACAACGGCGGCGGCGGTCCGGGCGGCCGCTCGGGCTATTCGACGGGACCGGTGCGCTTTGACGAGTTCGACCTCCTGAGCCCGAGAGCGACCTTCGCGTGCGCACCCGGCGGCGTCGTGACCAATGTGGTCAATACCTCGCCGCTCGGCTGCGCCAACCCGGCCAACAGCGACCCGCGCAAGTTCGCCTCGAACGTGGCGCAGACGATTTCACTGGATGAAACCTACGACGTCGCGGCGAACCTGACCTACCACCTCGACGGCGCCGACCTGAAGTACATCGGGGGCGGCAGCCACTATCACTACACTCGCGTCACCGACAACGGCGGCGGGTCGATCACCTCCTACCTGATCCCGCCCGCCGCGTTCAATCCGGCGCTGCCCGGCAATCCGGCAAGCAGCCAGCCTTGCCCGGCCACCAACGCGGCCGGCGGCAGTTGCGCGGGCCTGGCGGTCTTCCCCAGGCAAATCCAGACCTACGAAGAGAATTTCCTGAGCTACAGCCACGAGCTCAACCTGACCTCGACCGGCAACAGTCCGCTCCAGTGGCTGGCCGGGCTCTACTATTACAAGGAACGGATCATCCAGCCGGTCTTCCAGACGCTGCCTGACCAGGCCGCGCTCGCCGGGACCATCCTGTCTCTGCCGGGCGCTCCGGCGGTCGGCAGGGACTTCCAGAACCGGACCTTCGACGACCGGCCGTCGATGTACGACGAATCCTACGCCGGCTTCGGCCAGATCGACTGGAAGTTCGCCGACGCCTGGAAGATGACCCTGGGCCTGCGCTGGAGCCACGACCACGCCTTTGGCACGGAAGCGGCGCGCGACGTTTGCTTCGGCACCTTCGCCTGCGGGCTGACCCCTCAGTTGTTCGGCCCCTTCACGCCGGCCATCGACGTCACGCGGAGCCAGTTCTTCCAGGCCAGCGTTCCGCCCGGCGTCGTCAACAACGGCGCCCCGGGCGGCGTCACCTTCACGCCCGACGGATTCGGGCATCGCTCGTATGACGGGACGTGGTCGGCCACCACCGGCACGGCCGGCCTGCAGTGGACTCCCGACCGCGACACCATGGTCTATGCCCGGTACAACCGCGGCTACAAGCAAGGCGGCTTCCAGGTCGGGGCCGTGGCGGCCGGCGGCCAGTTCCCGGAGACCGGGCCGGAGCACATGAACGACTATGAGCTCGGCTTCAAGAAAGACTTCGGCCGCACGCTGCAGACCAATGTGGCGCTGTTCTATTACGACTATGAAGGGCTGCAGGCCCCGCTGACCGTCACCAACACCTCCGGCCAGTTGGCGGTGAACCAGAGCATCTTCCTCAACGTGCCCCGGTCATACAGCGAGGGCATCGAACTGGAGAGCACCTGGGCGCCGATCGACAACCTGCGGATCCTGTTCAACTATTCCTTCAACCCGACGGGCATCAAGAAACTCAGCGGCATCGTCGATCCGCAGGATCCCGAAGCCCTGCAGCCTGGCGCCAAGCCGCTGGGGCCCCTGGTCGCCTGCGCCAACGCCGCGACGCCGCTCTGCGACGTGAACACCGGCTTCGTCCAGCGGCCGCAGAACCTGAAAGGCAACACCCTGCCGCAGGCGTCCCGCAACAAGGTCGCGGTGGACGTGCTCTATACCTTCGACTTCGAGAAGGGCTCGCTGTCGCCGTCGGTGAGCTACGTCTGGCGCGACAAGCAATACGCCAGCATCTTCAAGCGTGACTACGACGCCTCGCCCGCCTGGGATCAGGTCGACGCCCGGATCACCTGGAAGGACAAGGACAACAAGTACTCGATCATCGCCTATGTGAAGAACGTCTTCGACACCCTGGGCTACGACGCCGCTTCGTCCGGCACCCGGAATTCCGGGGTCTTCCCGCTGGCCACCGTGGCCGCGTCCGGAGGCGCGATCACGCCCGGGCTGGCCACCAGCCTGCCCTTCCTGACCAACGGCCTGGCCACCGGCTTCGGTCCCGGCGGGATCACTCCGAACTACAACCTGACCCCGCCGCGCACCTATGGCGTGGAGTTCCAGTACCGCTTCTAGACGACCCCGACGGTCCGGTTTCGAGGGGCGCGCCCGCGCAGGCGCGCCCCTTGTATTCGCGGATCGTTTCGGCCGGCGGCATCCCGAATTTTCGAACCGTTCGGCAATCTAAGGTCAAAACCGTTGACGCTCCCGGGGGACCTCCCGCACGGTCCCGGCCACGGGGGCGGCGACCGTCCGCGGCATAGGCCGCGGCAGGAGGACAGCATGGCGTCGAGCGGCCGGCCTGCGCAGAACGCGATCGTGGCTCCCGCGCCCGAACCGCCGCCGCTGACCTTTCCGATCAAGCTGTCCTACGGGCTGGGTTCGGTGTCCAACGGCGTCGCCGCCGCGGTGATGTCGGCCGCCGTTCTGCAGCTCTACTTCAACCAGGTGATCGGCATTCCCGCGGTCTGGGTGGGCGCGGCGATCCTGGTCTCCCTGCTGGCCGACGTGGTGCTCGATCCGCTGATCGGCCGCTGGTCCGACCACCTGCGCTCCCGCTGGGGCCGGCGGCACCCGTTCATGTACGCCGGGGCCCTGCCGTCGGCGATCTTCTTCTACCTGCTCTGGCATCCCCCGAGCGGCCTGGAGCCGGCGAGGATCATGGGCCTGGGCATCCTGATGATGATCGGCGTGCGGGTCTCGGTGGCGACCTACGAGATCGCCTCCTCCGCGCTGTGCCCGGAGCTGGCGCCCGACTACGATCAGCGCACCTCGCTCATGGCCTTCCGCTGGTTCTTCGGCATCGCGGCCCTCGCGGTGGTCACCATCGTCCTCTACACCGTCTACCTGCGCCAGGACGCGGCCAATCCGCTGGGCGTCCTCAACCGCGACCGCTACGCCCAGTTCGGGGCCATGGCCGCGGTGGTGATGTTCGTCTGCATCCTGGCCTCGACCGCCGCGACCCACAGCCGCATACCCTATCTGCACCAGCCCCCCGCGACCTCCGCCTCGCTGCGCCAGGTCGTCCGCGAAGTGGCGGGCGCGGTAAGCCACCCCGGGCTCATCGTGGTCATGGCCTCCGGCGTGCTGGGCGGGACGGGCGTGGGCGTGACCGCCGCGCTCTCCAACTACTTCTACCTCCACCTGTGGGGCCTGAAGCCTCAGGCGATCGGGCCGCTGGCCTCGGGCGGCCTGCTGGCCTCGGTGATCGGCATCCTGCTGGCGCCGCTGATCTCGCGGCGGTTCGGGAAGAAGGGGGCGATGCTCGGCCTCTTCACCGTCTCGGTGGTCACCTCGATGCTGCCGATCGGCGGCTGGTTGCTGGGGATCATCCCCGCCAACGGATCGCTGGGCGTCTACGCGCTGCTGTTCGCCGACGTGGTGATCAGCGCCGCCCTCGGCCTGATGGGCGTCGTCATCCTCAACTCTATGGTCGCCGACGTCGCCGACGACCAGGCGGTGAGGAGCGGCGCGCGATCGGAAGGCCTGCTGTTCGCCGCCAACGGCCTGGTGACGAAGTTCACCTTGGGCTTCGGCGCGCTCGTGGCCGGCGCCCTGATCAGCTTCGTGGGCTTCCCGACCCATGCCGTTCAGGGCACGGTCGACCCGGCGATCGTGCGCCATCTGGCGATCCTCTACCTGCCGTGCGTGGTGATCTTCAACGGCGGCTGCGTGGCGGTGCTGACCCTCTACCGCCTCGACCGGACCACGCAGGAGCAGAACCTCGAGCGCCTGCGCGAAGCCGCCGCCCTGGCCGAATCCGCCCAGGTCGCCGCCACGACCAGCCCGGGCGTCGAGCACCTGGGTTAGCCGGAATTGGCGCGTGCCGATCTGACCGCCAAGATCGCCAAGAAGCCCGCGAGAACGATCCCGCTCGGCCGGACTTAAGCTGCCGCGAGCCTCTTGGCGGTCTTGGCGGTTCAAATGAACGCCTGCGGCGCGGTCCTGGGTTAGGCCATTGGCGCGTCAGCGCCGGATCTGACCACCAAGACCACCAAGACCACCAAGAAGAGCACGAGGACGACCTCGGCCCAGCCAGACTCGGCGGCCGCGGAGCCTCAGCCTCTTGGTGGTCTTGGTGGTCTTGGTGGTCCAAATGAAACGCCTGCGGCGCGCCGAACCGCTCCAGATCCTCGGAGATCATGGGTCCTCGGGACAAGCCAGAGGATGACGGCGTGAGGGGTGTCCCCGCGATTCGGAGTCAGCGAATCACCGTCCAGCGAACCCGCGCCTAACGCTCGAAGATCCCCATCAGCAGGGGCCGGGCGAACACCGCCGGGGCCGCCTTTTGGCTGACGCCGGGCACCCAGAAGCCGAGTTCGGCGCCGGCGTTCAGGGTGGCGTTCAGCATCTGGGCGGCGAGGAACGGGTCCACCGGGCGCACCGAGCCCTCCGCGATGCCGTCGCAGATCATCGAGGCGAAGCGGTCGGAGACCCGGTCGGACTGCTTGACCATCTCCTGGCGGATCTGCTCCGGCAG
>JBIOED010000043.1:0-22545 GCA_044445675.1 Caulobacterales bacterium
CACCGGCCGCGAGCCCTCGATGCCCGCGAACACCGCGGCGCCCGCCGCGCGCTCGCCCGAGGTGTTGAGGAATAGCGCTGAGGGATTTTTCACCTCCGCGAGGCCCGCGTCGCCCATCTCGAAGACGCCGATCTCGTCGGTTGCGCCGAACCCGTTCTTGGCGCCGCGCAGGATGCGGAACGGATAGCCGCGCTCGCCTTCGAAGGCGAAGACCGCGTCGACCATGTGTTCGATCACCCGCGGACCGGCGATGGTTCCTTCCTTGGTGACGTGCCCCACCAGGATGATGGCGACGCCGCGCGACTTGGCCAGCCGCACCAGCTCGCCGGCGGCGGCGCGAACCTGGGTGACCGAGCCCGGGCCGGCCTCGTGGGCGTCACTCCACAAGGTCTGGATGGAATCGATCACCACCAGGTCGAAAGCCTCGCGCTTCAGGCCGTCGGCGATGGCGCGCAGCGACGTCTCGGCGGCCAGCTTCACCGGAGCGTCGGCCAGCCCCATGCGCTGCGCCCGCGAGCGGACCTGCTCCACGGCCTCCTCGCCGGAGATATAGGCGCAGGTCGCGCCCCGCAGCGCCGCCTGGGCGACCACTTGCAGCATCAGGGTGGACTTGCCGACGCCGGGGTCGCCGCCCAGCAGGATGGCCGAGCCGGGCACCACGCCGCCGCCGCAGACGCGGTCGAACTCGTCGACGCCGGTGGAGATGCGCGGCGGGGCAGGGGTCTCGTCCTGCAAACCCTCGAAGGCGAGGCCGCGGGCGCGGCTGGCCTTGGAGGGAGCCATGGCGCCGGGCGGGCGAGCCTGCAGCTCCTCCACCAGGGTGTTCCACGCGCCGCACGCCGGGCACTGGCCCGCCCATTTGGTCTGGGCCGCCCCGCAGGACTGGCAGGCGTAGACGGCGCCGTCGCGGGCCATGGCCTCAGTGGATCTCCTGATTCGGTGTGCGGGCCAGTCTACCCGACCGGCGCGCCCGGCGCCTCGCGCGCGCTTGCCGCGGCGTGGCGTTGGGTTAGGCTCCTAGGTGGGCAGGCTGGGAGATGGTTGCAATGAGCGGTGTCGACCCACGAGCGCCGGACCCTAGGCCGGAGCTGTCCGTCCATGGGCTGATCGGCCGGGTGCTGAATCTCATCCTGCATCCGCACGAAACCTGGGACGCGATCGACGAGGAATATGCGACGATCGAAGGTCTCTACCGGGGCTGGGTGTTGCCGTTGGCGGCGATCCCCGCGGTCGCCCGGGCCGTGGGCCTCTTGTCCTTCCACGGCTTCGAGATCTTCGGTGTCCGCTACCAGCCGAGCTTCGTCGGCATCCTGGGCGACGCGGTGGCGAGCTACGCCCTGACCCTGATCTCCGTCTACCTTGTGGCCCTGGTCATCGACCAATTCGCCCTGCAGTTCGGCGGGGAGCGCAGCCGCACGCAGGCGTTCAAGGTCGCGGCCTATTCGGGGACGGCGGCATGGGTCGCAGGCGTCTTCCTGCTGGTCCCGACGGCGCTGGGCAGCGTCATCACAGCGCTGGGCGTCATCTACAGCCTCTATCTGCTCTACGTCGGCCTGCCGAAGCTCATGCGTGTCGAGCCGGTCTTCCAGCTCAACTATTTCGCCCTGGTTCTCGTGGCGGTCATACTGATGGCCCTGATCATCGGCGGCCTCACCAGCTGCGCCGGCGACTTCGGCGGGCCGATCCACATCTACTGACGTGCGCGCTTCGGCCGCGCGCCCCCGTCATCATCGGATGGCCCCGTCGAGCGCGGTCCGTAGGCCTTAACCGGTATCGGCCAAATGTGGCTGCGGCGTCGCAGCATCCCGGTTGACGTCGGCAGTTATATACTTGACAAAGCAAGCGGGACCGCTATCTTGAAATCGTTAGCGAAAGCCCGAGCCGATGAACCTGACCGATCCGATCTTCCACGACGCCGACAAGGCCCGCGCCCATCTTGAGGCGACCCGCTGGCCGAACGGCCCGATCTGCCCGCATTGCGGCGTGGTCGGCGAAGCGACAAACGTGGGCGGCAAGGCGGCTCGCGCGGGCTGCTACCAGTGCAACGCCTGCCGCGAACAGTTCACCGTCACGGTCGGCACCGTGTTCGAACGCTCCAAGGTTCCGCTCAACAAGTGGCTGCTCGCCACCTACCTCATCTCGTCATCCAAGATGGGCTATTCGGCCCACCAGCTGCACCGCACCTTGGGCGTGACCTACAAGACGGCTTGGTTCATGGCGCACCGCATCCGCGAGGCGATGAACCCTGCCTCCAAGCCCCCGATGGGCGGCGCTGGCAAGGTCGTGGAAGCCGACGAAACCTACGTGGGCGGCTCCGAGAAGAACAAGCACCGCAACAAGCGCTCCACCAAGTTCGATCACCTCTCCACCAAGGAGTCGGTGTTGACCCTGGTCGAGCGCGACGGACGCGCCCGTTCGTTCCACGTCGCCAACGTCACGGCCAAGACCCTGCGTCCGCTGGTCACGATGAATGTGGACCGCGCGTCGGACCTGATGACCGATGGCGCCCGCTTCTATCGCTATCTCGGCAAGGAGTTCGCCTCGCACGGCTCCGTCGATCACTCAGGCGGCGAGTACGTGCGCGGCTCGATCCATTCGAACACCGTTGAGAACTTCTTCTCGATCCTCAAGCGCGGGATCAACGGGACGTTCATCCACGTGTCGGAAGCCCATCTCGCCCGCTACCTCGCCGAGTTCGACTTCCGTTACAACCATCGATCGGGCCTCGGGATCGAAGATACCGAGCGCACCAACGAGCTGCTCCGCAACGTGGCCGGGAAGCGCCTCACCTATCGGCGGCCTAGTGAAGCCGCGAACGCGTAAGCAGAAGGCGCGGAAGCTCCTTAGGAAGCGACTCAAGCCTTGAGGAGCGGACTCCGAACAACCATCTTGTCAAGAGGAACAACTAGCGGACAAAGGCCTTGCTGTGTATTATCCCAAGGCAAGGGGAATCACATGGCAGACGCATCACTTGCTGAACGCCTGACAACCGGACTGCCCTTCCGTCGCAACATGCCCGACTACAAAGCCATCAACGCCAAGGCTGAGGCCCTCCTGTCGCGCCACGGCGTGACGCAGGCTCCTGTGCCTATCAAGGACATCGCCGAACGCGAGGGTGTGGACGTGCAATTCGTGCGCTTCAGCACCCTTGGCCGCGAGGTTGCCGGGCTCACGAACTTCGATGACGCGACGATTTATGTGAACGCCGACGATCAGCTCAATAGGCAGACCTTCACCATTGCCCACGAGCTGGGCCACTGGCTTCTGCACCGCAAGCTGTTCGAGGAAAGTCCTCAGAGATACAGCGTGCTTCTGCGTACCCCGACCGGGGGTGCGTACAACACTGATCCGGTTGAAAAGGAGGCCAACGCGTTCGCTGCGGCCGTCCTGATGCCCGCCCCAATGGTGAGGCGCCTGAAGGGTCTTGTCGGCGTTCGCGAGATGGCCCGCTTGTTCGCCGTGTCACCTGAGGCGATGGAATTTCGCCTGAAGAATGTCCGATAACGGCGGGGCCGAGCAAACGGCCACGCCCGGAATCTCACCCGCTGCAGCCCTTGCGGATGTAGTAGCCCCGGCCGACGAATCCCGCGCCCTAGAGGAGAGATTTGACGAGCGGTTCGGGCGCGAGGCGATTGAGGCTGAGCGGGCGTGGGCCAAGCTGATCGGGCTTCGGGATCACTTCCGACACAAGGGCAACTGGTCGTGGTTTCTCATGGGCCTGATGGGCTTCATGGTCCTATTTCAGAGCCTGCTGATCGTAATGGTGGGCGGCGGTTGGTGGGACTTCACCAAATACGCGTGGCTGCTTCCCACACTGATGATCCAATACCTCTTGCAGGTTGCCGGACTTGCCCTCGTGGCGGTGCGAAGCCTCTTCAAGGACCTCGACTAGCTCTTCTTCGCTGGCTTCGGTTTCGGCGGCGCATGCGGCTTGTGCGGCGTGTTCACCAGGTTGCGGAGCGTGGCCGCGAACACCTCGTCGGCGTCGGGTTTCTCGTCTTTGGGCGGATCTGGCTTTTCGGTCATTTCACGCCCGCCGCAAGGAACTCCGGAAGGAGAGCTAGAAGGGCATTTTCCGGCTCGCCCCTCGTGGCCTTGATCTCCTGCGCCATCGCGATGATCAGGCTTTCCCCGTTGGCGTAGAGCATCCGAGCATCGGACTCTGACAGAACGACGCGCGGGTGCGCAATTGGGTTGCGATAGTCGGTTCGCATCTGGTCCAGCTCGGCGAGAGTCTTCGCTGACGGCTTTCCGTGTGGGCCATCATCGCCCACCTCAGATAACGCCGTGAAATAGTCGAACCAGCTTCGGAGCGTCCCATCCTTGCCAGTGAACAACTGGTAATAAGCCTCCGTCATCCCCTCCACGGCGCGGGTGACGTGGAAGCCCGACGCCGACAAGAGACTGAAGGCCAAGCATCTGCCCGCTGCGCACCAATCAGCGCGGGTCTTTTCAGGCAGCACCCCTAGGACCTCGGTCGGAAAGGTCTCGTCGGCGGCGTCAACAAGCTTGGGCGTGTAGAAGATGCCTCGCTGCGGCACACGATACGTTGCCGCCTCCCGCATCTCCTCGGCGAAGATCATCTCGAAGTTGCCAAGCGCCTGCTTGAGATGCGCCCATTCCCACTCGGCAATGGGCGGGTCCTCAGCCGTTGGCCATTTCCAGACGTTGGTTCCGTCTTCACCCTGCTGGGTGAAATGCCGCGCAACGATATCGTCTACCGCGCCTTTCAAGACGAGCCCTAGCTGCCGCGAAACCCCAAGCTCGGTCGGCTTTCCCTCAATGAGATTCTTAACGCTCGTTTGAAGCCCGGCGACCGTCCAGAAGGCGTCGTCTAAGCTCTGAGCGGAACCTGGGTCGGCCTGATGCAGGCGGCGCGCCAGATCATAGAATTCAAACGGATTGATACGTTCCACGTCGCGCCCTCCCGCGCTCTGAGCGGCGCGACGAGGGAAATCTACAACATTGGTCTGTGAGTCAGAAGCGCCGGCCTGTCGCGTCGAATCGTATGTCATCGCGGGTCTGCTTTGTCACGTATATAACTGCCTTGACGTCACAGGAACAAAAGAAGAACAACAAGATCGGCCGAAAGTCAAATATTCAGGCGAAAAATCTTCGCGGGCGTATGCGCGTCGTCATCTGGACACGCTGAATATCAACGTCGCCTAGGCCTCGCCCATGTAGACCCGCTCGGCGCGGCGGCTCAGGCGCACGAGGATTTCGTGCGCCACGGTGCCGCCGGCCCTGGCGAGGTCGTCGAGGGGGGCGTTCGGGCCGAGCAGTTCGACGTCCTGGCCTGCTTGAGCCTCGGCGGCGCCGATCTCGATGGCCAGGATGTCCATGTTGACGATCAGCAATCTGCGCGCGGCGCCCGCGAACCAGGCGTGCCCGTCGCCGTTCGCGGCGCGCAGCACGCCGTCGGCATAGCCCGCGGCGACCACGGCGGCCCGGGTGGGGACGGTGATGCGAACGCTCTCGCCATAGCCCAGGACGTCGCCCGGCCGCAGGTCGCGGATGTCGAGGATCGGCGCGGTGAGCGTGGCCACGGCGCGCAGCCGTGCGTCGGGCCGCTCCAACGGACCACCCCCGAACAGGCTGATTCCCGGCCGGACGACGTCGAAGCGGTAGTCGGCGCCCAGGAACAGGCCGGCGGACGCAGCCAGGCTGGCGCGCGCGCCCGGAAACAGCGACCGGACTTCAAGAAATGCCGCCAACTGGCTGGCGTTTCGGGGATTATCCGGTTCGAAGGCCGAGCCGAGATGGCTCATCACCAGGCTCACCTCCAACCCCCGCAGACGATCCGCCGACCGGGCGATCGCCCGCGCTTCCTCGACGGTCAGGCCCTGGCGGCGCATGCCGGTGTCGATGTTGAGAGCGACCGGCAAGGGGCGGCCCCGGGCCGCGGCGTGGGCGGTTGCGGCGGCGACCTGCGGCAGGCTGCAGAGCACCGGTGTCAGGGCGGCGGCGTCAAGCCGCGCGGCGGCCGCGTCTGTCATGCCGTCGAGCACATGGATCGTCGCCGGCCGCGCCGGCGTCAGCTGGACGCGCAGGGCCTCCCCCTCGGCCAGCCGGGCGACGAAGAAGCGGCGCGCGCCCTCCGCCCAAAGCCGCCGGGCCACCGGCCCTGCGCCCAGGCCATAGGCGTCCGACTTCAGCACGGGCGCCACCTCCGCGCCGGCGGCCTCGGCGCGCAGCGCCGCGTGATTGTGGGCGAGCGCGTCGAGGTCGATCGTCAGGCGCGCGCCGGCCGGTCCAGCCATGGCCGCGTCAGTTCTGGTCGTAGCGGCTGTGATGGTCGCGGGCGAGGTTGCCGAACTTGGTCAGGTCCTCGTTGTAGGACAACTTCACGTTGCCGATCGGGCCGTGCCGCTGCTTGCCGATGATGATCTCGGCCAGGCCGCGGACCTGGTCCATGCTCTCCTGCCACTTGAAGTGCTCCTCGGTGCCTTCGCGCGGCTCCAGGCGGCTGAGGTAATAGGCCTCCCGGTAGATGAACATGACCATGTCGGCGTCCTGCTCGATGGAGCCGGATTCCCGCAGGTCGGAGAGCTGGGGCTTCTTGTCTTCGCGGTTCTCCACCTGGCGGGAGAGCTGGGCCAGGGCGATCACCGGGATGGAAAGCTCCTTGGCCAGGGACTTCAGGCTCTGGGTGATCATCGAGACTTCCTGCACGCGGTTGTCGTTGCGGCTGCCCTCGCCGCCGGTGATCAACTGCAGGTAGTCGACGATCAGCAGGTCGAGCCCGACCATCCGCTTCAGCCGCCGCGCGCGGGCGGCGAGCTTGGCCATGGAGATGCCGCCGGTGGCGTCGATGTAGAGCGGCGCCTCCTGGATCTCCAGGGCGGCGTCGCGCACCCGGCCGAACTCCGAGGCGTCGATCTCGCCCTTGCGCAGCCGGTCGCCGGAGACGCCGGAGGCCTCGGCCAACAGGCGCATGGCCAGCTGCTCGGCAGCCATTTCCAGGGAGAAGAAGGCCACGATCCCGCCACGGACGGTCTTTTTCGAGCCGTCCGGCTGCGGCTCCCAGGCGTAGTTGCGGGCCACGTCGAAGGCGATGTTGCAGGCCATCGACGACTTGCCCATCGACGGCCGTGCGGCGAGGATCACCAGGTCGGAGGGGTGCAGGCCGCCGATCTTCGAATCGAGGTCGATCAGGCCGGTGGAAAGCCCGGCCAGGCCGCCGTCGCGGCTGTGCGCCTCGGCGGCCATGGTCACCGCGCCGTGCAGAGCGTCGGCGAAGGTGACGAAGCCCTGCGACACCCCGCCGGTCTCGGCCAGGGTGAAGAGCTGCTGCTCGGCCGCCTCGATCTGGTCGCGCGCCGAAAGGTCGGCGTCGCCCTGCGCGGCCAGGGTGGAAATGTCGCCGCCGATGCGGATCAGGTCGCGGCGCAGCGCCAGGTCGTAGACGGCGCGCGCATAGTCCGGCGCGTTGGCCGCCGGCGGGGCGCGGTCGACCAGGTCGGCCAGGTAGCGGACGCCGCCCAGTTCCTCGAAGCCGACATCACGCGAGAACTGCTCGGCGATCAGGATCGGTTCGGCCAGCTGGCCCTTGCGGATATTGCTCTCGATGACGGCGAACAGCCGCTGGTGAAACGGCTCGAAGAAGTGGCGGCCCTGCAGATAGTCGCCGATCCGCTCGAAGGCGGCGTTGTCGTAGAGCAGGGCGCCCAGAAGCGCCTGCTCGGCCTCGACATTGGCCGGCGCGTGCGGGATCGCCACGTCCGGTCCGGCGGGACGTAGGTCGAGGAGCGGTACGAGGGCCATGCGTTACCGATAGCCTAACGCCGGGCCGGTGATCACTGTGACACGTAGCCTGATGGGGAGCTGTCCACTGGTTTCGGATGGCCTGTGGACAAGCTTGGCCCGCCCGTCCGGTGCGGGAAGCCGGTGCGGGGATGCGCCCCCGCACCGGCTCTTAACCGACGATGCCTACCAGGCCGCGCTGAGGCGCGCGTAGAGGAAACGGCCGTTGAAGCCGAACGGCGAGAACGAACTCCAGGGCGCGGCGCCGGTGGTGTCGAGGTTGACCGGGATCTGCTTCGGATAGACGTCGAACAGGTTGTCCGCCCCGAGCGCCAGGGTGATGCCGTGGGCGAAGTTGTAGCGGCCTTCAAGATCCACCACCGTCTGGGCGCCTGTGTGGGTGTCGTTGACTCCGCTGTCCGTGGTGCCGGGCGACAGCACGTCGCCATAGAAAGTGGCCCTCGCCGTCGCGCCCCAATCGGCCAGCGACCAGTCGCCCTGGAGGCCGAGCTTGTACTTGGGCGTGCCGCGCTCGAACCGGTAGACGGCCTGCCGCGCGAACAGGGAAACCGGGGTGGGCAAAACGGTCTGCTTGGTGGCCGGCGTCTTGGTCACCTCGAAGTCGTTGACGTTGCCCGACGCGGTCAGGTTGAGGTCGCCCCAGGGCTGGGGCTCCAGTCGATAGGTGGCCACCACGTCCACGCCGCGGGTCTGGGTGTCCACGCCGTTGAGGAAGAAGCGGGCGGCCGTGGCGCCGAACGGCGAGAGCAGGTCGAACAGCACCCGGGCGTTTGAGCCGGGGGCGGCCGTGGCGCTGCCGGTCAGGGTTTCCGAGAGCACGATCCGGTCCTTGACGTCGATCTGGTAGCCGTCGACCGTCAGGGCAAAGTTGCCCTGCTGGAACACCAGTCCCAAGGAGTAGTTGCCGGATTTTTCGGGCTTCAGCGGCTCGCCGCCGAGCGCCAGGCCGGTGGGGCTGGTCGATGGGAAGGTGCCGGTGTCGAACTGTACGTTGTTGACGAACAGGCTGGCGGTGGAGGTGAAGAATTCCTGCTGCAGGCTGGGCGCCCGGAAGCCGGATTCAGCCGAGCCGCGCACGGCGAACGACGGCGTGAAATCGTAGCGGAAGGAGACCTTGCCCGAGGTGTTGTCGCCGAAGTCCGAGTAGTGCTCCTCGCGAACGGCGCCGGAAAGGGTCAGGTGCTCGAGGGCCTTGCCTTCCAGGGCCAGGTAGACGCCCTCGTTGGTCCGGCTCTTGTCGACCACGTTGTCCGGCAGGAACCCGGGAAAGCCCTGGGCGCCGATGCCCAAGGTGGTGAACGGCCCGC
This sequence comes from Caulobacterales bacterium, assembly GCA_044445675.1. Lineage (GTDB taxonomy): Bacteria > Pseudomonadota > Alphaproteobacteria > Caulobacterales > Caulobacteraceae > Phenylobacterium. The sequence goes on from JBIOED010000043.1 coordinate 9,072, forward strand.
GGATATAGGAGCCCGGCTCGCCTTCGCCGATCTTGTAGCGTTCGTCGCGGACTTCGGCGCCGAAGGCGACGTTCAGCGGGCCGGCCAGGCCGACGTCGAAGTCCCGGTTGAGGTCGGCGTTTCCGACGAGTTGCCCGTAGATCATCTTGCCGGCGTAGAACTGGTGCGGCGAGGTTGGGCCAAGCGAGGCGTTCAGGGTGTTGATGGTGTCGTAGCGAATCTCGTTCCAGCCATAGTCGACGCTGAAGTTGGAATGCCAGCCCAGGAGGTCGTCGCCCTTCAGCGCCCCGCCGAGCGTATAGTCGTCGGAGTGGCTGCTGATGTGCGGCACGTAGCCGTTGGGATAGACCGAGGCGATGTTCTTGGTGGCGTCGTTCGGCGCCCGGAAGGTCGCCGCCGTTTCCGTATGGCGTTTCTGGCCGCCTGCCCAGGCGAAGGCCTCCCATCCGTCGCCCAGCGGCTTGCCGGCGTTCAGATAGACGGTCTGCTGGTGCACGTCGCCGTCGCCGAAGCGCGAAGTGACCCCCAGGTTGAAGCGCGGGTCGACATCGCTGCGATTGGTGTGGCCGCGCTGAAGGATTTCGGCGGAGACGGTCAGGAAGCCGTCCGAGCCCAGCCGGAAGCCCTGCCAGCCATCGACGGTGGTGGTGCCGCCGTCATGGATGTCGCGCTTGCCGCCGACGAAGCCATCGAACCCGGTGACGTATTCGCCGTAGCTCACCGAGGCGCCGCCGCCGTGGTCGGCCTGCCGCAACTGGATGTTGATCACCCCGGCGATGGCGTCGGAACCGTAGAGCGCCGAGGCGCCGTCGCGCAGGATTTCGATATGGTCGATGGCCACGGTGGGGATCGTGTTGAGGTCCACGGCGGCCGATCCGCGACCCACCGATCCGTTGAGGTTCACCAGGGCGGCGGTGTGGGCGCGGGTCCCGTTCACCAGCACAAGCGTCTGGTCCGGACCCTGGCCGCGCAGGGTTGCGGGACGGATGGCGTCCGTGCCGTCGGTGTTCGAGGGGCGGGGGAAGTCGATGGACGGGACGGCTATGGCCAGCGCCGCGCCAAGCTCGGTCGTGCCTTGTCGCAGCAGGGTCTGGGCGCTGACCACGTCCACCGGCGAGAGCGTCTCCAGCCGCGAGCGGGGTGCGGCCCGCGACCCGGTGACCACCAACTCTTCAACGTCGGCCGGGGCGGCCGCGGCCGTGGTCGCCGTCTTGGACTGAGCCATGGCGCCGGTGGCGAACAGGGCCGCGGCGGACGCCGCAGCGAACAGAACAACGCGAGATGTCATGAATTCTTTTCCCCTTGGAACAGCCTCAGCCCGCTTAAGGCGAGGCAGTCGGACGACCCTTGTCACTGTTAAGCTAAGGTGCGCCGGCGCCATACGGAATGACAAATCTACAACATAAGACGTGCAAAAGGCGCGGGAGGTCTCCCGCGCCCTCGCAACTCTCCGGATGCGGCCTTTAGGTCGCGATCTCAGGACTCGCCGTAGCCGGTGTCCTGGGAGCCGGCGCCGCCTTCGAGCAGGTCGGCCTGCGCCTGTTCGTCGGCGATACGATCTTCCTCGAACTGCTGGTTGATCACGTTCTCGCCGCGCGCCTGACGTTCGGCTTCGTCCTGGCTGCGGGCGATGTTGAGCGTGACGGTGACGGTCACTTCGGGGTGCAGACGGATCTTCACCTCGTGCATGCCCAGCGTCTTGATCGGTTTGTCGAGCACGACCATTGCACGGTCGACCTTCGTCCCGCCGGCGGCGTTGACCGCGTCGGCCACGTCGCGGCCGGCCACGGAGCCGTAGAGCTGGCCGCTTTCGCCGGCCTGACGGATGAGGATGTAGGAGGTCCCGTCCAGCTTCTCGCCGGACTGGCCCGCCGCATCCTTGGCCTTGGTGTTGCGCGCCTCGATCTCGGCGCGCTGGCCTTCGAAGACCTTCAGGTTGGCGTTGTTGGCGCGCAGCGCCTTGGCGCGGGGCAGGAGGAAGTTGCGGGCGTAGCCGTCCTTGACGGTGACCACGTCGCCCAGGCTGCCTTTGCCTTCCACGCGTTCGAGCAGAATGACTTTCATGTGCCTGGCTCCCTTACTTCACGACGTAGGGGAGCAGCGCCAGGAAGCGGGCGCGCTTGATCGCCTTGGCGAGTTCACGCTGCTTCTTGGCCGACACCGCGGTGATGCGCGAGGGCACGATCTTGCCGCGCTCGGAGACGTAACGCTGCAGCAGCTTCACGTCCTTGTAGTCGATCTTCGGGGCATTGGCGCCGGAGAACGGGCAGACCTTGCGGCGGCGGAAGAACGGCCGGCGCGCGCCGCCGCCCGAGGGGCCGCCCGCGGGCGCGGTGTCTTGCGCTTCGGTGGTGGTTTCGTCGGTCATCAGAAGGCTCCTTCCTTGGCCGGAAAGTCGTCGCGGCGTTCGCGGTCGCGATCGCGGCGGGCGAGGATCGGCGAGAGCTCCAGCTCCAGCTCGTCGACGCGCACGGTGAGGTAGCGCAGCACGTCTTCGTTGATGGAGAGCTGACGCTCCATCTCCTTCACCGCCTCGGCGGGGCTGTCGATGGCCAGCAGGGAATAGTGACCCTTGCGGTTCTTCTTGATCCGGTAGGTCAGGTTGCGAAGGCCCCAATACTCGATCTTGGCGACGGTCCCGCCGCCGGCCTCGATGAGCGCCTTCATAGTGTCGTTGAGGGCTTCAGCCTGTTGCGGCGAGATATCCTGCCGCGAGATGACGACGTGCTCGTAGAGCGCCATAGGTTCCTTCTTCCATTGGGAGGGCGGCGCGGCCGGCGGCGGAAGGCCCGCCGGCTGCGATGGATCTCTGACGCGGCGGCCGGGATGGTCCCAGGCCCTTTGGTGTTCCGCGAGAGACCGCTCTCCGTGAAGAGGCGGGCAGATAGGGGAAAAACGGCGCCGAAGCAAGCGATAGCGGCCGCGCCTATCGGGGGCGAAGCCGGAGGCGGCGCCTCTACTTCTTCAGCGCCTTCACCGCCGCCAGCGTCCGGTTGACGTGGTCGGTCGGGTCCATCGCCGAATAGACGTCGGCGACCTGGCCGTTCTGGGCGATCACGTAGGAGGTGCGGCTCGACCAGCTGGGCTTCATCGACAGGACGGCGTCGTATTCCTTGGCGATCTTGGCGCCCGGGTCCGACGCGACGGGGAACTTGCCGCCGCAGTGTTCCGTCTCCTTGGAGAAGTCGGCGAGCTGGTCGGTGTTGCCGGCGGTGACGCCGATCACCGTGGCGTGCTGCGCCTTGAACTGGTCGATGGCCTCGGAGAACAGGTGCGCCTCCAGATTGCAGCCGGAGGTGTGGGCGGCGGGGAAGAAATAGACCACCACCGGACCCTTCTTCAGGGCGTCGGCGAGATTGTAGGTGAAGGGTTTGCCGGCCAGGTAAGCCGGGGCGGTGAAGTCCGGGGCCTTGGCGCCGGTCTTCAGCGCGGCGACGGAGGACGTGGCGAGCGCGGCGGCGCCCGTGGCCGCGGCGACGACGGCGAGCACGGCGAGGTGTTTCATGGCGATCTTCCTTGTGTTCCTAGGACGCGCAGGCCGCTCTACACCCACCGAACCGGGTTGTCTTCGCGAAGCTGGGCCGCGGCCGCTGGTTTTACATCGTCAACGTTCAGCGGCCTGGCTCGACCAGGATCTTCACCTGCGCCTCCGGGTCGGCGAGGGCCACGAAGGCGTCGGCGACTTCGTCCAGCCCGACTCGACCGGTGACAAGGCCGGAGACGTCGACGTGGCCCTCGGCGATGTTGTGGAGCGTGGCCGCGAACTCCTCGGGCGTGTAGCCGAACACGAAGGTCAGCTCGATCTCCTTGGTGATGGCGATAGAGGGCTCGATGCGGTCGGTCTCCATGCAGACCCCGGCCACGACGATCTGCGCGCCGACCGGCGCAGCCTCGATGAGGGCCTGCACGACGCCGGGCGCGCCGACACATTCGAAGATCACCGGGCGGCCGAAGCTTCCGCCCATCATCCGCACCATCTGCTGGGCGGCGCGCGCCTTGGGCACGCCTAGCGCCTCCCAGTGCGCGTGCGGCGACTCCCGGGCCGGATCGACGACGAGGTCCGCCCCCAGCTTCTCGGCCGCGGCGCGGCGGCGCGGCGAGAAGTCGGCGGCGACGACGGGGCCGTGGCCCTGGGCCTTCAGCGCCGCGATCACCGCCAGGCCCACTGGGCCGCAGCCGACCACCAGGGCGACGGAATTGCCGTCCATCCGGGCCTTGGCGACGGCGTGGAAGCCCACCGCGAAGGGCTCGGTCAGCGCGGCGTGCTCGGTGGAAAGGCCGTTGGGGACCTCCAGCACTAGGGCCTCGCTCAGCAGCATGCGCTCGGCGAAACCGCCCGGCAGGCGGTTGGAGAAGCCCAGGAACTCGACGCCGCCGGACGTCAGCGTGGCCGGCACGCTGACCACCCGCGTCCCGGCCTTCAGCACCTTCGACGAGCCCGGCCCATGATCGAGGATCTCGGCGCAGAATTCGTGGCCGAACACCGTGTCGGCGCTGGGGTCGAAGCCGTTGTCGCCGCCGCCGCCGCGACGGCCGAGCTCGATCATGTGCTCCATATGATGCAGGGCGTGGAGGTCCGAGCCGCAGATGCCGCAGGCGAGCGTCTTGACCAGCACCTGGCCCTCGGCGGGCTCGAGCTCGCCGATCTCGTCGCAGACCAGCTGCTTGTTGCGTCGAACCACCGCGCGCATCGCCGTCTCCCCGTTCGCGTCAGGATCGCGCGCCTTGCCGCGCCTTGGGGAATTCCGTAACCCTCGCCGCTCGGAATCGATAGAGCCCGGAGCCAGCCCCATGAGAGCTTTCACATGAGCCTCGCCTTCCTCTTTCCCGGCCAGGGCAGCCAGGCCGTGGGCATGGGCGCCGACCTGGCGGACGCGTTTGGCGCGGCGCGAGAAGTCTTCCAGGAGGTCGACGAGGCGCTGGGGCAGAAGCTGGGCAAGCTGATGCGCGACGGGCCGGAGGATCAGCTCACCCTGACCGAGAACGCCCAGCCGGCGCTGATGGCGGTCAGCCTGGCGGTCATGCGGACCCTGGAAAAGGAGTTCGGCGTCGGCGTCGACAAGGCGGCTTTCGTGGCGGGCCACAGTCTGGGCGAATATTCCGCCCTGGCGGCGGCGGGCGCGATCGGGCTGGCCGACACCGCCCGCCTGCTCAAGCTGCGCGGCCAAGCCATGCAACGCGCCGTGCCGGTGGGCGAGGGCGCCATGGCCTCGCTGATCGGACCCAAGGCCGACGTGGCGTTGGCCGAGGCGGCGGCCGCGGCGGGCTCGGCGGCCGGCGTCTGCGTCGTCGCCAACGACAACAACGCCGGCAATGTGGTGATCTCCGGCGCCAAGGCCGCCGTCGACCTGGCCATCGAGAAGGCCAAGGAACTGGGGGCCCGCGCGATCCTGCTGAACGTCTCGGCGCCTTTCCACTGTCCGCTGATGCAGCCGGCGGCCGACGAGATGGCGGAGGCCTTGGCGCGGGCGACGATCGTGGCGCCGCGCACGCCGCTGGTGGCCAACGTCACCGCCCGCCCGACCCTGGATCCGGAAGCCATCCGCCGGATGCTGGTCGAGCAGGTCACCGGCCGGGTGCGCTGGCGCGAGAGCATGCTGTGGCTGGCGGGCGAAGGTGGCGTGACGCGCTTTGTCGAGGCGGGCGCGGGCAAGGTGCTGTCCGGCATGGTCAAGCGGATCGCGCCGGACGCCGAGGCCACACCCCTGAACGCGCCGGCCGACCTCGAAGCCTTCGCCAAGAGCCTTTAAGGAGAACCCGGCATGTTCGACCTGACTGGCAAGACCGCCCTCGTCACCGGCGCCACAGGCGGCATCGGCGCGGCGATCGCAACGTCCCTGCACGCCCAGGGGGCCCATGTGGTGCTTTCGGGGACGCGGGAAGCCGTGCTGCAGGCGCGCGCCGCCGAGCTGGGTGCGCGGACCTCGGCGGTTGTGGCCAACCTCTCGGACGGCCAGGCCGTCGACGGGCTGATCGAGGCCGCGGAAGCCGCCGCAGGCGCGCCGGTCGACATCCTCATCGCCAACGCCGGGATCACCCGGGACGGCCTGCTGTTGCGCATGAAGGACGACGACTGGGCCGAGGTGCTGAAGGTCAATCTGGAAAGCTATTTCCGCCTGAGCCGCGCGGCGGTCAAAGGCATGATGCGCCGCCGTTCGGGGCGGATCGTCGGCATCACCTCGGTCGTGGGCGTCACCGGCAATCCGGGACAGGCCAACTACGCCGCCTCCAAGGCGGGCATGATCGGCTTCTCCAAGGCGCTGGCCCAGGAGGTCGCCACGCGGGGGATCACCATCAACTGCGTGGCGCCCGGCTTCATCGAGAGCCCGATGACCGATGGGCTGACGGAAGGCCAGAAGGCGCAGATCCTGGCGACCATCCCGACGGCCCGCCTGGGCGCCGGCGCCGACGTCGCGGCGGCCTGCGTCTACCTCGCCAGCGACGAGGCGGCCTATGTCACCGGCCAGACCTTGCACGTGAACGGCGGGATGGCGATGATCTGAAGCCTCGCCTTCCCATATGGGAACATGCTAACGCGCCAACGACTTTCGCAGAGCCCGGCCGTTGTGGTTGACTTCACGGCCCGGCTCGCCGATGCAAAGCCTGAACTTAGAGGGACCTACCTAATGTCCGACGTCCTAGAACGCGTCCGCAAGATCGTCATCGAGCACCTGGACGCCGATCCGGAGAAGGTGACCGAAAAGGCCAGCTTCATCGACGACCTGGGCGCCGACAGCCTCGACAATGTCGAGCTGGTCATGGCTTTCGAGGAAGAATTCGATATCGAAATTCCGGACGACGCCGCCGAGCATATCCAGACGGTCGGCGACGCCGTGAAGTTCATTCAAGAGAAGCTTGGCGCTTAAGCGCCTGATTCGGCTTAGGGTTTTCGGACCGCCGGGTCAGGGTTCCACCCTGGCTTCGGCGGTCTTCCTTTGAGGACCGCGCCCTTGACCACCGCCAGCCGTCGAGTCGTCGTCACCGGGATCGGCCTGGTCACCCCGCTGGGGCAAGGGACCGAGCTTGTCTGGGCCGCGATCCTGGCCGGCAAGTCGGGGATCGGCCGGGTCACCGCCTTCGACGCCACGGCGGACTATGCCTGCCAGGTGGCGGGCGAGGTGCCGCGGGTCGACGGCCGGGGCGGCGGTGGGCCGGACGTGCCGGGCTCCTTCGACCCCGACCAGACGCTCTCCACCCGCGACCAGCGGCGGGTGGACGATTTCATCCTCTACGGCATCGCCGCGGCTGACGAGGCGGTGAAGGATTCCGGCTGGGAGCCGCAGACCGAAGAGGATCGCGAGCGCACCGGCGTGATGATCGGCTCCGGCATCGGCGGCCTCGCCACCATCGAGCGCACCTCGGTCGAACTGCACGACAAAGGGCCCCGGCGGGTCAGCCCGTTCTTCATTCCGTCGGCGCTGATCAACCTGGCGAGCGGCCAGGTCTCGATCCGCCACGGATTCAAGGGGCCGAACCACTCGGTCGTGACGGCCTGCGCCACCGGCGCCCACGCCATCGGCGACGCGGCGCGGCTGATCAAGTACGGCGACGCCGACCTGATGCTGGCCGGCGGCGCGGAGGCGGCGATCTGCCCGGTGGGCATGGCCGGTTTCATCGCCGCGCGCGCCATGTCGACGGGCTTCAACGACACCCCGGAAAAGGCCAGCCGCCCCTACGACAAGGACCGCGACGGCTTCGTCATGGGCGAGGGCGCGGGCGTCCTGATGCTTGAGGAATACGAACACGCCAAGGCCCGCGGCGCGAAGATCTACGCCGAGGTCGCCGGTTACGGCCTGGCCGGCGACGCTTACCACATCACCGCGCCCGCCGAGGACGGCGACGGCGGCTTCCGCGCCATGCGCGCGGCGCTGAAGGACGCCGGAGTGGCGATGAGCCAGGTCGACTACATCAACGCCCATGGCACCTCGACGCCGCTGGGCGACGAGATCGAACTCGGGGCGGTGACCCGGCTGCTGGGCGACGCGGCCGGCGGGGCCACCATGAGCTCGACCAAGTCCGCCACCGGCCACCTGCTGGGCGCGGCCGGCGCGATCGAGGCGGCGTTCTCGGTGCTGGCGATCCGTGACCAGATCGCCCCGCCGACCATCAATCTCGACAACCCCTCCGTCGAGACCGCCATCGACCTCGTCCCCAACAAGGCCAAGCCGATGAAGATCGACGTCGTGCTCTCCAACTCCTTCGGGTTCGGCGGGACCAACGCGTCGGTGGTGTTCAAGAAGGTCACGTGAGCCGCAAGCCTCTCTTTCCCAGAAAAGGGGGGCGGCGCAGGCCGGTCCGCAAGGACCAGGGGCCGATACGGCTGGCGAGCCGGGTGCTCACCACATTGTTCGTCGTCGTGATCGTGGCCGGCGGCTGGGTGATCTGGACCTATCGCGGCCCTGGCCCTTCGGCGCGGGAGGGGCAAACGACCGACGTGATCCTCCCGCACGGCGCCAGCACCGCCCAGATCGCCGGCGCGCTGAAGGCCGCCGGCGTGATCGGTTCGCGCGAAGTCTTCTACCTGGCCGCCAAGCTCGGCGGGGCGGGACGGCGCCTGAAGGCCGGCGAGTACGTCTTCCACAGCGGCCAGTCGATGGCCGAGGTGCTGGCGGAAATCGCACAGGGCCGGGTGGTGAAGCGCTTCGTGTCGGTCCCGGAGGGCTGGACCAGCGACATGGCGGCCGACGCGGTGCGCGCCGAGCCGGTGCTGACCGGAACCATCGAGACGCCGCCGGAAGGCGCCTTGCTGCCCGACAGCTATCAGATCCAGCGCGGCGAGGCCCGCGTCGCGGTGATCGGCAAGATGCGCGCCGCCCGCGACCAGTTGCTGGCCCGGCTTTGGGCGGGCCGCGCGCCCGACCTGCCGCTGAAGACACCGGAGGAGGCGGTGACCCTGGCCTCCATCGTCGAAAAGGAGACCGGCATTCCGGAGGAGCGCCCCAGGATCGCGGCGGTGTTCGAAAACCGCCTGCGCGCCGGGGTCAAGCTGGAGAGCGACCCCACCGTGATCTACGGCGTCACCCAGGGCCGGCCGCTGGGCCACGGGATCACCATGAAGGAACTGGTGACCGCGACGCCCTACAACACCTACCGGATCGTGGGCCTGCCGCCGACGCCGATCGCCAACCCGGGCCGCGCCGCGCTGGCCGCCGTGCTCAATCCGCCGAAGTCCGACGAGATGTTCTTCGTGGCCAACGGCGCCGGTGGCCACGTCTTTTCCTCGACCTACGCCGAACACGCGGCGAATGTGGCGAAGTGGCGGGCGATCGAACGGCAGCGGGCGGCGGCAGGAGGCGGCAAATGAAGGCGGACGTTTTCCCTCCCCCTTGTGGGGAGGGTGGATCGGCCGCAGGCCGAGACGGGTGGGGCTCGTGAGCTCGAAGACGTCTCCACCATCGCCTCAGGTTCGCCCAACGTGGTCCCTCGTTCCCAAAGCGGCCCGCCAGCGGTCTCGCGAGATGCGTCAGGCCATGAGTGAGGCCGAAGTCAAGCTGTGGGCGCGCTTGAAGCGCCTTCGCGAACGCGGCTTCCACGTCAGACGCCAGGCGCCGTTCCGTGGCTATTACCTCGACTTTGTCTGTTTTTCCCGCCGGCTGGTGATCGAGGTCGATGGCGGCCAGCACAGCGAGGAGGCGCAGGCCGCCCACGATCAACTGAGAGACCACGTCCTGCGCTCGCAGGGCTTTCGGGTCATGCGCTTCTGGACAAGCCAAGTGCATCGGGAGATCGATGACGTCATGGACGCGATCGTGACCGCCTTGGAGGCCGAGGCCCCACCCGTCTCGCGCTCGGCGCGATCCACCCTCCCCACACGGGGGAGGGAAGAATGATCTCGGGCATGACGGGCTTTGGCCGGACGGAGGGATCGCTGGGGGACTGGAGCTGGGCGGCGGAGGCGCGCAGCGTGAACGGGCGCAACCTGGAGGTCCGGTTCCGCGGGCCGCCGGGGTTCGAGGCCTTGGAGCGGGCGGCGCGCGAGGGCGCGCAAAGCCGTTTCCAGCGCGGGCAGCTGACGATCGGCGTGCAGGCCCGGCGCGCGGAAGGCGCGGGCTCCGTCAGGGTCAACCTCGAACAGCTGGAGCGCTACCTGGCGGCCGGCGCCCCTTACGTGGCTTTGGGGCAGGCGTCTGCGCCCAGCCTCGACGGGCTGCTGGCGCTGCGCGGGGTGATCGAGGCCGCCGAGGCGGCGGAGGAGCCTGACGCGCAGGCCGCCTTGGAGGCGGCGATGGCGGTGTCGATCGGTCTGGCGCTGGACGGGCTGGCGGCCGGCCGCGCCGAGGAGGGCCTGGCCCTGGACGGCGTGCTCGACGGGCTGGTCGAGCGGATCGGGGAGCTGACCGGCAAGGCCTCGGCCCTGGCCGCCGGCCAGCCGGCGATCATCAAGGCCCGCTTCGAGAAGCGGCTGACCGAGCTGGCCGGCGAGGCGGCGAGCGAGGAACGCATCCTGCAGGAGGCCGCGGCCATGGCCGTGAAGGCCGACGTGCAGGAAGAGCTCGACCGGCTGCGCGGTCACGTTCTGGCCGCGCGCGGCCTGCTGGCCGCCGCCGGCGGCGTGGGGCGTAAGCTCGACTTCCTGACCCAGGAATTCATGCGCGAGGCCAACACCTTGTGCTCCAAGTCGGCGTCCGGCGCCTTGACCGCCGTCGGCCTGGACCTCAAAGCCACCATCGAGCAGTTCCGCGAGCAGGTGCAGAATGTCGAGTAGCCTGGTGAGCGCAGCGGACGACGCGGCCAAGCCGTGGGAGACCGTGCGCCGCGGCCTGCTGCTGCTGGTTTCGAGCCCGTCAGGGGCGGGCAAGACCTCGCTGTCGCGCCGGCTGGTCGCCGACCACCTGGACCTGATCCTGTCGATCTCGGCGACCACGCGCGCGCCGCGGCCGGGCGAGGAAGAGGCGCGGGAGTACTTCTTCAAGACCCCCGCGGAATTCGACGCCATGGTCGCGGGCGGCGAGTTCCTGGAATGGGCCGGCGTGCACAACCAGCGCTATGGCACCCCGAAGGCTCCGGTGGAGGCTGCGCTGGCGGCGGGGAAGGACGTGCTGTTCGACATCGACTGGCAGGGCGCCAAGGCCGTCGCCGAGAAGATGCCCCAAGACAGCGTCCGCGTTTTCGTCCTGCCGCCCTCCTGGTCGGACCTGTCGCGGCGGCTACACGCCCGGGCGCAGGACAGCGAGGCGATCATCAACCTGCGCCTCGACCGTGGGCGCGAGGAGATCGGCCATTGGGGCGAGTACGACTACGTCATCGTCAACAAGAACTTCGACCGCGCCTATGCCGACCTGGGCCACATCTACCGCGCCGAACGCATGAAGCCCGGCCGCAATCCCTGGCTGCCGCAGTTCGTCCAGGGGCTGGCGGAGGAGTAGGGGCGGCCTCAGGCTTGCGCCGGCGAGACGCCCCGCCGCCGCTCCGAGCGGGCGAGGCGGTGTAGGCCGGTGACCACGGCCAGGCCCGCGAGCAGCAGCGCCGCGCCCAGGACCAGGACCCCGTGGGCGTTGCGCTCGCCCACCACCAGCGACGCCAGCAGGGGGCCAAGCGCGCCGGCCAGGAGTTGAACGGCGCCGCTCTGCATGGTCGCCCGGCGGGACGGATCGGCCTCAATGGTCATGGGCAGCAGGAAGGGGCCGGCGAGCATCGCACAGAGGCCCGCGAGGCCGGACACCGCGACGAAGACCCATGCCGGCGACTGCATGGCGTAGGCGGCCCAGGTCGCCAGGAACACGAGGGCGCAACCCCAGAAGACCGTGATGTAGCGCACCCGCCCGGCCAGCGCGGTGGCGAGCGCCCCGCCGAGGATCTGGCAGGCGAGGCCGACGGAGATCGCCGTGCGGCCCACTGCGATGCTGAGGCCTGCCTGACGGGCCAGGGGCACGAGATAGACCGAGACGGCCGCCAGCGAGGCCGCGAAGCTGAGGGTGCCGATGAGCGCTATCCAGCCCCGGAGCGGCGGCGCGCCCGACGCACCGGCGCCCACGCCGGGCATGGGGCCAAGCGCGCGCGGGAGGAAGGCTGCGATCACCGCGCCCAGCGCGACGGCCCCGGCCAGCATCACATAGCCGCCGTTGGCCCCAAACCGCGGCAGGATGTAGGCCGACAGGGCCGTCGCGGCGGCGAGCTGGGTCAACCCCATGCCGGTGAAGAGCACCGCCGCCCAGCGCTCCGGCGTCTGGGTGCGGGCGATCAGCCCGATGGCGATCCACAGCATGATCCCTTCGGGAAGCCCCGCCAGGGTGCGGACCAGCATCACGGTGGGCCCGTTGGCCCCAACCGTCGCCAGGTCGGCCGCCACCAATGCCAGGGCCGCGAGGGCTGCGGTGAACCTCAGCCGCCGGGGCTTCAGCAGGATTCCCGCGAGGCCCGTCGTCAGGCCGGTGCTGAGCGCTTCCAGCATGGCCGTAAGCCCGATGCCGGACGCCGAGAGCCGATGCTCTTCGGCCAAGGTGCTGAGCAACAGGGCCAGCAACCCGGAGATCAGAAGCGCGATGACGCCGAGGCCGATGGCGGCGGCCGTCTCCGTGGCCGTGAACGGCTGTCCCGCGACCTCCGCTACCGTTTCGTGCTCCGCCGATCCGGATGGGAGCATCGGCTGGCGGGACTCTAGGCCGCGCAGGCGCGCTGGCAGGCCTCGGCGAGGGCGCGCCGGGTCAGTGGCTTGTCGACCACGGGGGCGGCGGTCTGGCCGGTCAGCATGTCGGCATTGCCGGTGACATAGATGTGCGGGACGGGACCCAGCCTCGCGGTGATCGCCACCATGGCCTCGACCCCGGTGCCGCCCAGGATGCGCATGTCGGCGGTGACCAGGTCCGGCCGGCGGGCGAGCGCGCTCTTCAAGGCGTCGGCCGGGTTGTCGACGATGTCGCAACTCTCGAACCCGAAGTCGTGCAGCAGGCTTTCGACCTCAAGCGCGATCAGCATCTCGTCTTCGATGATCAGCGCGTGCTTGGTGGCAGGATGAGCATTCATGAGGGCGTTGGGACCGTGTCGAGGTGCGACAACCTGTGCATTGTCACTGCGCCGAGCGTGGACGCAACGGAATAACGAAAGCTTTCCACGGGTTTCGGTGGGTCCGTTTTTTACGGAAACGCCTCTAAGCGGTGACTCGCGCCCCGACGGGGGCCATCATGGGGCATGGACCCCGAGCGCCCGCCAGACCTCGACGCGGAATACCGGGTGATCCACGGGCCCTGGCCGCGATGGGTGCTGCAGTTCAGCCTCCTGAAGCTGGCGCTGCGGACCGCCGGCATCGTGGTGGCGCTTTGCCTGGTTGCGCTGCTGATCGCGGTCCTGGCGCTGCGAGCTGGGCGCTAGGCAGGCCTTCCCCCCAGGGCGGACACTAGCGCCCCTTGAATTCCGCGGGGCGTTTCTGGACGAAGGCCAGGATGCCTTCGCGGGCGTCCTCGGTGCGGGCCGCGTCGCCCTGGCGGTAGGCTTCCTGCTCCACCTGGTCATGCCAGGCCGCATCGAGGGAGGCCCA